>CAMTWS010000049.1:0-15221 GCA_947085485.1 uncultured Prolixibacteraceae bacterium | reverse complement strand
GGACGCCCCGACATGGAATTTTCACTGTTGCAAATTCAGACCGTGGTAAAAGCAAGGATCGTAAACTTATTCCAACTCCCAATAATGAATATATGCCAGATGATATTTTGTTGATACCGGAAGTATTAAAAGAAGCTGGTTATATTACTTGTCATGCAGGGAAATGGCATTTAACCGATGATCCTTTACAACGGGGATTTAATATAAATATTGGTGGAAATCACTCAGGAAATCCTGGTAGTTACTATCCTCCATACAAAAATGTTCCCTTGGAAGCGCCAACAGATAATTATTATCTTACCAATTTAATTATGGATAAAACGCTGGAGTTCATGAAATTGGTTGATGATAAACCTTTTTTTTTGTATTATTCCCCGTATGCTGTGCACACCCCAATTCATCCTGTACTAAAACTGATGGTTAAATATGAAAATAAACCGGAGTGGAACGGACAAAACAATGCCAAATATGCCACTATGGTTGAAAATCTTGATACTCAGATTGGACGTTTAATAGCAACACTCAAAGCGACAAGTAAATGGGAAAACACTTTTATTTTGTTTACATCTGATAACGGAGGACATTACGGAATTACAAAACAATGGCCACTACGTTCAGGAAAAGGTTCCTATTACGAAGGTGGCATTCGCGAACCTATGTTTGCATGGTGGCCGGGGAAAATAAAAGCTGGCACACATTCGGATATTGCGGTTACCAATCTCGATTTCTTTCCTACTTTACTGGAGGTTGCAGGTATTGAAAAGCCAGCAGATAAAATCCTTGACGGACAAAGTATTTTACCAATATTAACAGGGAAAGGAAATTGGCCAGAACGTCCGCTATTTTGGCATTTCCCAATATACCTGGAAGCATATTTGGAGGAAGGAGACCAAACGCAAGATCCGCTTTTTCGTACTCGTCCGGGGTCGGCAATCCGTTATGGTGATTGGAAACTTATTCAATATTTCGAAAACAATGATATCGAATTATACAACCTAAAAGATGATATCAGTGAAAAAAACAACCTGGTGAAATCGAATCCCAAGAAAGCAAACGAACTTGTTGAAATACTTAATAAATGGCGAAAACAAATCAATGCACCAATTCCTGCCGATTTAAATCCAGAGTTTTCTCAGTAATGAAACTTTCCTATTTTTAAACAAATTTAAACTAATGAGCAAACTGTTATTTTTCTTGCTGATTATCGCAAATTCAGCAATTGCCCAGCCCAAACCCAACATATTGTGGATAACCATTGAAGATACTTCGCCACAATTTATCGGCTGTTATGGGAATGAAAATGTGCGCACACCGGTTATTGATAAACTGGCTGCCGAAGGAATCAGGTTTACCAACGCTTTTTCTACCGGAACAGTTTGCTCACCCAGCCGGACTGCAATTATTACCGGAGTAAAAACTTACAAGACAGGAACAGGAAATCACAGGAGCAAATACCCGGTTCCGGAGTTTATCAAAGGTTTTCCGTATTACCTGCAACAGTTGGGATATTATACAACCAACAATGCAAAAACCGATTACAATGTGGCTGGCGAAAAAGAATTTATTGCAGAAGCCTGGAACGAAAGTTCGAACAATGCCGGCTGGTGGGACCGCAAACCCGGGCAGCCGTTTTTTGCGGTTTTTAATTACAATGAGTCGCATCAATCGCGCACCATGACCGAAACTTACGGCTGGTATGTTGAGAATATTTATAATCAGCTTTTACCAAACGAAAGAACTGGTGACAACCATTTTGAAATGCCCCCGTTTTACCTTGATAGCCCGGAAATGTACAAACATTTGTCGCCTTGGGGAAAAGCCGGAATTGTTTCTGATGAATTGATTGATTTTACCGATTTGGCGCCAACAATCATCAGTCTGGCGGGAGGAGAGATTCCTGGACATTTGGAAGGCAGGCCAGTTTTGGGTAAAAACCGGAAAAAGCAGGTTAAGCAATTGTTTCTCTCGTCCGACCGCTCCGACAATGGCATCGATATGGTTCGCTCTGTAACTGATGGCAGGTTTGTTTATTCACGAAATTTCATGCCGTTTATCAATGAAGCCCGTTACATCCGCTATATGGAAATTGGCCAAATCAAACAACAAATGCGAAAGGATTTGGCTGAAAATAAACTCAATCCGCTGCAAAAAAGTTTGTTTGAACCTCGTCCGGTGGAATTTCTTTTCGACATTAAAAACGATTTGTGGGAAACCAATAATCTGGCTGAAAACAGTGATTATAAACCTGTACTTGAAAAAATGCATGAGTTAATGAAGGAAGAAATTTTGAAAAGTCGCGATGTGATGTTTCTTCCTGAATATGAAATTGCTTTGCTTTCAGAAACCACATCTGTGTATGAATTCAGGTTGAATAAAACGAAATATCCACTGGAAAAAATTTATGAGGCCGCTTCACAGGCTGGATTCAGGGGTAAAGAGGTTGCCGCAAAACAGATAGAAATGCTAAAAAGTCCTGATAATATTGTTCGATACTGGGCAATTATGGGATTGCGAAGTCAAAACAAAGAAGATTTACTTTCCTTTTCAGAAGATATTTTGATATCGATGGAAGATAAATATCCGCCAATTGCAGCAACTGCTTCAGCAATTGCATACGAAATGTTCAACAACAAAACAGCCTCAGAAAACCTGAAAAAGTTCTGTGTACATGAAAATCTGCAGATTTCGTTGATGGCAATCAATTATCTGCTGTACACTAAAAACCGCGAACCTTTTGTGGAAACTATCCGTGAAGTTCAGAAAATGAAAGACCGTGATTACAATGTGAGAGCCGCCTGCATGGATGTTTTGGGCAGTTTGGGACTGGTGCCTAATAATCCCGACTTTAAGGAGTAATAATTACAGATCATGAATAAACAACTCATTCTTTTTTTAACCTTCCTTTCAATTTTGGTTTCATGTCAAAAACAAAAGCCCGCACCCGTGCTACCCAACATTATTTACATTCTGGCCGACGATTTGGGTTACGCTGAACTGGGATGTTACGGGCAGGAAAAAATCGAAACACCAAACATTGACGCGCTGGCTGCCGGAGGGATGATGTTTACCCAGCATTATTCGGGCGCTCCGGTTTGTGCACCTTCGCGTTGTGTTTTGCTCACCGGTAAACATTTGGGGCACGCTCAAATCCGTGGGAACGATGAATGGGCCGAACGCGGCGATGTATGGAATTTTGAAGCAATGGCCAACGACCCTAACCTCGAAGGTCAGCGCCCGTTAAAACCGGGTACGCAAACCATTGGAACATTATTGCAACAGGCTGGTTACAAAACCGGAGTAGTTGGGAAATGGGGTCTTGGAGCGCCCTTAACCGAAGGAATTCCCAATAAGCAGGGTTTCGATTTTTTTTATGGGTACAATTGCCAGCGGCAGGCACACACCTATTTTCCGGTTCACCTGTGGAAAAATAACGATAAAGTGCTGCTTAACAATAAAATGGTTAAACCGAACACGAAACTTTCTGAAGGCGCCGATCCGTATAATCCCGATTCATATTCCGATTTCTGGCTTACCGATTATGCGCCGGAATTGATGCAAAAGGAAGTGATTCAGTTTATTAAGGAAAATAAAGACCAGCCCTTTTTTATGTATTACGCCAGTCCCGTTCCACATGCGCCATTGCAGGCTCCCAAACGTTGGGTTGACTACTATGTGCAAAAGTTTGGCGACGAAGAACCGTATCTGGGCGAACGAAACTATTTTCCACATCGTTATCCACATGCCTGTTATGCTGCCATGGTTTCTTATTTCGATGAGCAGGTGGGCGAAATTGTGGCTACTTTGAAGGAGCTGGGATTGTACGAAAATACACTGATTATTTTTTCGAGTGATAACGGCCCTACTTTTAACGGCGGGACCGATTCCCCGTGGTTCGACAGTGCAAAACCATTTAAAAGTGAAGCTGGCTGGGGAAAAGGAAATGTTAACGAAGGTGGAATGCGTGTACCGATGATTGCACACTGGCCGGGAAAAATAAAAGCAGGAACCAATTCCGGCCACATTTCAGCTTTTTACGATGTGCTGCCAACACTTTGCGAAGTTGTTGGAATTGATCTGGCTGAAAAAACTGATGGTATTAGTTTTCTTCCTTACCTTCTGGGAAAAGAAAATCAGGAGGAACATGTATTTTTATATTGGGAGTTTCCTGAATCTGGCGGGCAACAGGCAGTTCGGATGGGAAAGTGGAAAGGAATCCGCAAAAATATTAAACAGGACAGTTTGCGTATTCAACTTTATAATCTGGAAGAAGATATTCAGGAATTGAAAGATGTTTCAGCAAAAAATCCTGAAATTGTGCAAAAGATTGAATCCATTTTCAAACAAGAACATACCCCGGCTGAAATTGAACGGTTTAAAATGAAACAGTTGGGCGATTAAATGATAATTTTTTTGAGATATACGATAATCTATCGTATATTGCATCGTATAATTTTAAATAAGGGAAAACATGAAAGTTACAGCAATTATCGATGATACAATTATTAAGGATGCAATGAAATATTCACGGGCATCTACAGTTACTGAAACACTCAAAGTGGCTTTAAATGAGTATGTAAGACTACAAAAACTGAAGGCATTAAGCAGAATGATAAAAGAGGAACCGGTACAATTTAATATGTCAGCAGAAGAAATAAGAAACCTGAATCGGGAGAAATGAGCATAATATTGGATACTTCGGTTTGGATTGAATATTTCAAAGGAAATGATGAATACTTTGAAATTTGCCAGCAATTAATTGAAAAGGGAGAAGTTAAAACCATTGAATTAATTTTTGCTGAACTTCTGCAAGGAGCCAAAAATAAAAGGGAAACAGACATTATTAAGAGTTATTTTGAACTGATTCCTAAAGTTGAAATTGGTCAGCTTTGTATTTTAGCAGGCGAATATTCACAACAGGAAAAACTATTCAGCAAAGGTATCGGGCTTATTGATGCATGTATTATCACTGCAACAATTGCGTCAGGCTCTAAACTCTGGGCACTCGATAAAAAAATTAAAGCGTTTCTGAATAATCAATATTTGTATTAGTTAATAAAAAAATACATCTAAAATCAAAATTATGAAATACCTTTTAACCATTTCTGTTGCAACTATCTTGTTTGCAACTTCGTGCACAAAACAAAACCAGTTTTCCGTCAATTTCGACAATACCAACAACCGGATTTGGGTAGGTAAAGATTTCTGGACTATTCCTCTGGAAGATTGGAAAGTGGACGATGGAAAGTTGCATTGTACAGGAGAAGTACCCAATTCACGGGTAAATTTGCTTACTCACGTTATTTCGCCCGATGCCGGTGATTTTCAGGTTTCGGCAAAAATAATGCTGACCGAAAAAGGCGATGTTCCGGGTTCTGCCGGTTTTCTGATTGGCGCCCGCGACGAAGAAGACCCCGATGTTCGGGCTGCCTGTTATTTTGGCGGGGGAATAAAAGCCGGAATCAGTTTAAATGGTTTTGCCTTTCTTAAAGATGAAAAAGTGGATTTGCCCAAAGGTTTTGATTTCTCAGAATTCAACATTTCGGTTAGTGGAAATAATAACTCACTTACATTAAAAATTGCAGATAAAAATTCAGTTCAAACAGAACTTTCAACCAAAATTGAAGGAATTCAGGGATTAATTGTGCTCGCCAATAACATGAATTTGGGAGAAAATGAAAAACCCGGAAAATCGAAATTTGCTTTCGACGATCTTAAAATCGCAGGTTCGAAAGTGATTGAAAAACCTGAAAATGCTTTTGGGCCGATTCTTTGGACAATGCATACATTGAGCAAAGGAACCGTAAAACTGATGGCATTTCTTCCTCCGGTTGGCGAAAATGACAATCAGTTTGTTACACTTCAGTTAAAAAAAGGTGAGAAATGGGAAACTGTGGCAACAGAAACGTTGGAACCTGATTCAAGAACTGCCATTTTCAAGCTCGAAAACCGGGATGCCGGTCAGGATGCAGAATATCGGGTTGAATATGTCGAAAAAGGAAAAGATGGCACTGAAACATCCAATTATTACACAGGAATAATCCGGAAAGATCCGGTTGACAAGCCACTGAAGTTTGGCGGCCTGACTTGCCAATATACCTCAGGTTATCCTTACACGCCACTGGTTCAGAATCTTACAAAACTCCATCCCGACATGCTCTATTTTTCGGGCGACCAGATTTACGAACCCAACGGCGGTTACCAGATAAAGCGTGAACCGGAAGATGTTTCTATTCTAAGTTATCTCGGTAAATATTACATGTTTGGCTGGGCGTTTGGCGATTTAATGCGCAATGTGCCCACAATCTGCACCCCCGACGACCACGATGTTTTCCACGGTAACCTTTGGGGAGAAGGCGGAATTGCCAAACCCGGTGGCGCCGGAAGTTCGGATACCCGCGGATTTATACAGTCGGTTAAAATGGTGAACGTGGTAAATCGCACGCAATGCGGACAGTTGCCCGATCCATACGATCCAACTCACATTGAACAGGGAATGAGTGTTTGGTACACAGGACTTACTTACGGGCGGGTGAGTTTTGCGATTATCAGCGACCGTATTTTTAAAACAGGCCCCGAAGCGGTTTCCGATTGGGAAGGCCGTCACGACCACATGAAAGAACCCCGGAAAGATTTGTCGTTTCTGGATAAATTGGGAGTTGAAATGATTGGAAAACGACAGACAAAATTTCTTAATGACTGGGCTTTGGATTGGGAAAACGCCGATATGAAAGTTTTGCTTTCGCAAACCGTATTTGCCAATGTTGCAACACATCACGGTAATTTGTCCGACTATTTATATGGCGATTTGGATTCGGGTGGCTGGCCAAAATCGGGGCGCGACAAGGTGATAAAACTGATGCGAAAAGTGGGGGCATTCAATATCAACGGCGACCAGCACCTGCCTTCTTTGGTACAATACGGTGTTGAGAACTTTCGCGATGCCGGCTGGAGTTTTTGTACACCGGCCATTTGTAATTTTTATTTGCGCTGGTTTTTGCCCGATGAACTGGGTATTCCGGCTGTTGACCGCCCTGAACATGGATTTGAAAATACCGGAAAATATGCCGATGCTTTTGGCAATAAAAACTTCGTTTATGCCATTGGAAATCCGGGTAAAATTACGGTTGACGAGGAAAGTCGTTATGGCAATGCTCAAACCAGAAATTCGGGTTTTGGAATGGTTACATTCGACCAAACCGAACGTACCATTCTTATGGATGCCTGGCGTTTTATTGCCGATGTTGAAAATCCGGTTCCGCTTCGCGACCAGTTTCCGGGGTGGCCTTTGAAAATCAATCAATATGATAATTTTGGAATGGGTGCAGAAAATTTGCTTCCCAAAATAGTTGTGAATCAACCGAACCAGGTGATTGAAGTTACTAAAACAGCAACAGGAGATTTAATCAGGGTTTTCAGGATGAAGGGCAATTCAGTTCAGGTTGGCCTGCACCATCCCGGCACGTTTACCATTAAAATTGGTGCCAAAGAAGTTGGAAGCTTTCAAACCAAACCGGGCGAGAACAGCGAATCGGTAAGTGTTGAAATTTAGAAAGTCATGATTAGGTCGGCACGATTCTGGATTGAAAAACTGCAGCTTCAAAAACACCCCGAAGGCGGTTGGTATAAAGAGGTTTGCCGGTCGGAAGAAATGATTCCTGCAAGTGCTTTGCCTGCAGGCTTTTCGGATAGCAGGCGCTTTTCCACTTCGATTTATTATTTACTTGAAGGAAATGATTTTTCTGCTTTCCACCTTATTAAATCTGATGAAATCTGGCATTTTTATAACGGGGACTTCTGCAATTGAAATTATTTCCATCGAAGAAGGCAAAATCAGAAAACAATTCCTGGGTGAAAATCCACACGATAATCAATGTTTTCAGGTTGTTGTTAGCAAAAATACATGGTTTGCAGAAAGGTTGCAGAATACAAGCGGATTTGCATTGGTTGGCTGCACCGTTTCTCCGGGATTTCATTTCGATGATTTTGAAATGGCCGGAGAAGATTTGATCGGGGAATATCCTGAACTGGAAAATGAAATTATCGGTTTAATTCGATTGTAACCGGGTGCAGCGGTTTCTCTTCCCGACGGTCAGGCGGGCGAACCGCTGATTAAGAAAAATGCGGAATGGACCCGGATAACTTCGGGTCGCATCACCCTTTGTTAATCTGATAAGTAAGCAAACAAAAGAATATATTTAGATACTATT
This sequence comes from uncultured Prolixibacteraceae bacterium, assembly GCA_947085485.1. GTDB lineage: Bacteria > Bacteroidota > Bacteroidia > Bacteroidales > Prolixibacteraceae > Draconibacterium. The sequence continues at coordinate 7,014 of CAMTWS010000049.1, read as the reverse complement.
TTATGGTAATTTGGAAATATTTTTTCATATCGATAATAAATTCCTGTCACCTGATCTGCTGACTATAGTTCAGATGGTCAGTTAAAAACGGCAGTTATTCAATCCCAATCAGCGCCGATACAAAATAATTCCGTGGATTTCCGGGGTAGTAATAGCGGGGCAACCTGCCACCAACCGAAGGCGCGTTAACCGCCAACATTGAGGCGTATTTGATATCGAAAATATTCTGGATTCCCCCTTTCAACTCTAATTTAATCCGATTGATTTTTCCGAAGAATTTCGCTTCCAGATTGGTAATCCCAAAGGCATCAGAATAATCTGAATTGGCGTCATTTACTGCCATTTTACCTGTATTTCGATACCATAAATTAAAGCTGATATTTTTGGAGGGGTAAAAATTGGCCAAAGCGAACCAGGTGGTTTTCGGAGTTCCCGGAAGTGCGTTTCCTGAATAATCAATTTCCTCGTCAACAAAATCACTGAAATGATAATTGGCAATGGTGGCATTTCCGGTTAACATTAATCCCGGAAATTTAACAGGATTTGTAACGTTCCATCTGATTTCGGTTTCCAGCCCGGGGTGCAGCGACTTTCCGGCATTTACGCCAACGTATGCATCTTCCCCGGTTCGGCGCGCAACCAGCAGGTTTTTGATATAAATGCGGTAATAACTGGCCGAAAACTGAATGCGATTGGAAAGTTGCGAACGAAAACCAATTTCAGTATTCCAGCCGGTTTCGGGTTTAATATCTTGATTTATTTCGCCGGCAGGTAAAAGTGTTTCTTCGAAAGTTGGGGTTGAAAAACCGTGACTTATATTTCCAAAAACCGATAAATACCTGTTCATAATAACGGTTGCCCCCAACCGGGGCGATATAATTGGCTGGTACGACTGATTTCCGGATTGATCGCCGTTTTCGGTGAATTGGTCGGTATAGTAAAACCGGGTAAGGTTTCCGTTAACTCCAGCCGAAATAATATATTTTTCGTGAAAACTCGATTCCATTTGAAAAAACAGGTTCTCATATTGCCGCTTTTCCCGGTTATCTGTCAGTTTTGCAGAGTTGGTGTTCGAGAAGGTTGACCATTTGTAATTTTCCCTGAAAAATTCAAGCCCGGTTGAAAAAATAAATTTGCTGTTTTCGCCATTTATTGTTTTTTGAACGTAAGCCCGCCCGCCAATATAGTTTGAGTTTTCTGCGAGCCGGTTAAATGGCCGCAGTTCGTCGGCATCGCGGAAACTTCCGAATGTGGCAGCCGAAATTTTATGGTCGTTGCCGGTCAAAATATTCAGCGATATTCCAAACTGCCCGTTGGTATATTCTTCAAACCCTTCAATTTTTTGCCAGTTTGCCGCTGCTTTTCCCGGTGTTTCCCGAAATGTTTTCAAATCGAGCGAACTCGGAATAAATGCTTTCATTTTTGTACCTTTTAACAAAACCTGAAGATTGGCATTTTCAGAAAATGAATAGATCGAATTAACCAAAATATTTGAGCGCCGGGTTTCATTGTTTTCGCGGTAACCATCGCTTTTTAAGATGGCGCCAAGCGCGAAAATATTTAGTTTCCCTTCAATTGCCCCGACTGTAAATATGTATTTAATTGTCCCGAATGAGCCTATTGTAGTTTGATTTTGCACAAAGTTATGATCTGTCGTTTTTGGGTGAAATAGAACTACGCCTGCCAAACCTGCCCCAAACAAGCTCGAAGAGGGGCCTTTGATAATTTCCACTCTTTTTATAGCGGTATTTTCCAAATCTTCGAGGGTAGTTTCACCATCGCCCGATGTTAATGGTATTTCGCCAAAATAGGCTTTAATTTTATTGGTGGCATAGGGTGTTCGCGAGCCAATTCCGCGAATGGTCAGGCGGTTGGTATTTATTGTTCCGGTTTGCATCAGTAATCCCGGGGCCTGGTTTAATGCTTCGACTGTTGTAAACGAATTGCCCATTTCCAATTGAAGCGGTGTAATTACATTTATAGGTGCAGGAGTATTAAACAAATTATAGGGCGAACGAAAAGCAGTTACAGTAACTTCATCTATCTTACCGGATAAAGCTGTAGTGTCTTTTTCTGTCAGGCTGTTTTCCTGACTGCTAACCGCTATTCGAAAAAGCATAAGAATCAATAAAGCTAACAGTTTAATATTTTTCACAAATAATTTCTCTTCCATTAAATACATTGTAAACGCAATTTTGTTCGGTTTAATATTCCTTAAAATGACCGGCTTTGAAAAATTAACCAAAACATATTCAAAACAAACCATATTTCGCTATTTTTGAACGCGAATCAAAGAAGTGAAAAATTAAATTAAGAATAATGAATAAACTACTTGTTTTGTTTATGCTTTGTGTTGCAAATACAGCATTATCGCAAACGCGCCCAGATCCCGTAACACTTGAACCAGGTTCAAAAGCCATCGACTTTAAATTAAGGGGCACCGATGAAAAAATGTACACCTTGTCATCGTTTAAAGATGCAAAAATATTAGTTGTAATTTTTAGCGCCCCCCATTGCCCGACCGCACAGGCTTATGACGATCGGCTCATAAAATTACAAAACGATTACAAAAAGCAGGGTGTACAATTAGTAATGATAAATCCGAATTCGCCGGAATCGGTTTGTTTGGAAGAACATGGATATACTGATTTGGGCGATACGTTTGAAGATATGAAAATCAGGGCAAAGGATAAAGGTTATAATTTTCTTTTTCTCGATGATGGGAAAACCGGGGAAATGTCGATGAAATATGGGCCGGTTGCAACTCCGCACGCTTTTGTTTTCGATAAAGAACGAATATTGCGGTATGTTGGCAGAATTGATGATTCAGAAAAAATTGGTACTGAAACAAAACACGATTTGCGCAATGCCATTGAAGCAATCATTGCCGGAAAAGAAGTTGAAGTGAAAAAAACAAAAGTTTTTGGCTGTTCAATTAAGTGGAAATGGAAAAACGACATTAGAAAAAAACTGGATTCGGAATGGGTAAAAAAAGAGGTTCCTTTAGAAACACTGTCGATTACTGCAATGAAACAGTTATTGAAAAATGATTCGAAAAAGCTGCGTGTAATTAATGTTTGGGCAACCTGGTGCGGGCCGTGCGTGGCCGAATTCAGCGAATTGGTTGACACTTACCGGATGTATATGGGGCGCGATTTCGAAATGTACACCATCAGTACCGACAAACTGGATAAAAAGAGAAAAGTAAAAGAGTTTCTTCAATCGAAACATGCAGCGCTGAATAACAACTACATTTTTGAATCGGATAATAAATACGATTTAATTGAAAATCTCGATCCAAAATGGTCAGGCGAAATTCCTTACACGGTAATTGTTGAGCCGGGTGGCAAAATTGTTTGGAGAAAATCGGGAGGTTTGAATTTTCTCGAGTTCAGAAAAGCAATTGTTGAAAACCCGCTGATTGGAAGGTACTTTTAGTTTAAAGTTCAGAGTTCAGAGTTCAGAGTTCAAAGTTCAAAGTTCAAAGTTCAGAGTTCAGAGTTCAGGGTTCAGGGTTCAGAGTTTCGGGTTCAAGGTTCAGAGGTTCGAATGTTTGTTTTGAAAGTAAAAATCAAGTGATACATAAATTGGTTGCTTCTGCTCTTTCTGAGGTATTTGGAAAAGTGGTTATTATAAATTCTGAACGGGTTTTGGGAGGGGGTTGTATCAATCGCGCTGCAAAACTGGAAACCAATGCAGGCAACTTCTTTTTGAAGTGGAACGACAACTGCGCCCCTGATATTTTTATTCGCGAAGCAGAAAGTTTAAAGGAGTTGAAAAAAGCTGCCGGAGATTTTTTAACTGTACCTGATGTTTTTGCCTCGAAGCAGGTTGATGAAACTCCCGGTTTTTTGGTACTCGAATATTTGGAGAACAGCCGTTCTTCGTTTAACGGCGATGAAAAATTAGGCAGGGGATTGGCAAAAATTCATCAATACACCCATTCACAATTCGGCTTTTATAACGATAATTATTGCGGGGCAACCCTGCAAAACAATTTGTGGAAAGACAATTGGAGCGAGTTTTTTCGTGATAACAGGCTTAAATTCCTTTTAAATTTAATAGATAAAGAAAGGCCACTTCTGGTTGATGAAAGAAAAATATTTGAAAAATTACCCGGGCGAATTGAAAATCTAATTCCCAAAGAATCTGTTCCCGTTTTAATTCATGGCGATTTGTGGTCGGGCAATTACATGAATTCTGAAAAAGGGCCTGCATTAATCGATCCTTCATCATATTATGCCGACCGCGAAATGGAATTTGCCATAATGACCATGTTTGGCGGATTTTCGCAACGTTTTTATGACGCCTACAATGAAGTAAATACCCTGCCGGCAGATTGGAAACAGAGAAACAGTTTATACCAGCTCTATCATGTTTTAAATCATTATTATTTATTTGGCGGTGGCTACCGGACTCAGGCACTGCAAATAGCCAAAAACTATTTATAATAACCAATATCACCGTTTCATGATTACTAAAAAAGCGACAGAGATTACCCCGTTTATTGTAATGGAAGTTTTGGAGAAAGCTGCCGAAATGGAACGCAGGGGAATAAATGTGATCCACCTCGAAGTGGGGGAACCCGATTTTGATGTTCCTCCCTGTGTTTCTGAAGCTGTTGGAAAAGCATTTAGCGAGGGCCGCACCCATTATACGCATAGTTTGGGCGATCCTGAATTGCGTGAAGAAATTGCCAAACGGTACCATTATATATATGGTGTAAATATTTCGCCCGATCAGATTATTGTAACCTCGGGCAGTTCACCTGCAATTCTTTTAACACTTGGCGTTTTATGCGATGTTGGCGACGAAGTAATTATTTCCGATCCCGGGTATGCCTGTTATCCGAATTTTATCAGGTTTTTAAATGCCAAAGCAGTTAAAGTTACGGTTTACGAAGAGGATGGCACATTCAATTCTTGAGTTTACTGAAAATGCTTTTGTACTGAACGGTTTTTCCAAACTGTTTGCCATGACAGGTTTGAGATTGGGGTACTTAATTGCTCCCAAACATTGCGTCAGGCCAATGCAAAAACTTCAGCAAAACCTTTTTATTTGTGCAGGTTCAACCGAACAACGCGCCGGAATTGCAGCTTTGCAGTCAGCCGGAAACGATGTGGAAAAAATGAAAGAAACCTATAACACACGCAGAAAATATATAATTGAAAGGCTCAGTCAGCTTGGGTTCGATATCAAAGTGCTGCCAACCGGTGCTTTTTACGTTTTTGTAAATGTGAGGCATTTGTCAACCGACACTTACAAATTGGCCTTTGATATTCTTGAAAAGGCGCATGTTGGAGTGACCCCGGGAATAGATTTTGGTGAAAACGGAGAAGGATTTTTACGTTTTTCGTATGCCAATTCAATCGAAAACATTGAAGAAGGAATTAACAGGCTCGGGAAATACCTGGCTAACCTGAAATAAAATTTTTATCAGTCAACGAAAAATTAACACTTTTAAATACAACCACACACAAAACCATCAGCGAGGCTCCCCAAAAATTCATTTACTGTTTCCTTTTCTTTGCCGGTACCTTTGCAAATATTACAAACAGGCAAATTTACTTCTTTATTCAGTACCGAATTTTCCTTATCGGCCCAAACCCCGCAAACAAAACACTTTGTGTGTAACCCCCTTGTATCATGAAGTTTTCTGCAAAAATAGTTAAAATAAAAACAAACTGATTTGCTTGAAAAACAGAAAGGATGCACCAGTATCGATTCATTTTTTCTGATTGATTTCGGTGCAATTAAAAATAAAAACAATTTTATTTCAGACACATTCCGAATAATTTAGAAATCATATAAATATGATTAAAAGGGTATAAATAACATTTTTTTTTCAATTTTAGGTTTGAGAGTTTTGCTTTTTATTGTATGTTTGACGTCGCACTTTTTTAGGTAATTTAAATTAGTTTTTAATAATTTAACAGATATGACCAAGATGAAACCATTATTATTGTTTGCAATGTTACTGCTGTTGCTATACAGTTGCACACAAGAACCGGACATATACAAAAGACCCGATTGGCTGGCAGGCAAGGTTTATACCCAGATCTTAGCGCAACCTGAACTTTCTACTTTTGCATCCTGTATTGAATTAACGGGTTACGATAAAATATTGGATGTTTCGGGAAGTTATACGGTTTTTTCGCCATCTAATGAAGCTTTTAATTTGTACTTTGCAAAAAGCACAAAGTACAAATCGGTTAAGGATATCCCAATTCCGAAGTTGACCGAACTCGTTAAATTTCATATTGTCCAGAATCCATGGAGCAAAGTTCAGCTTCGTACCCTTGATATTTACGGGTGGATTGATACACTCGACGTTAACAACGATAAACCAAAGGGGTTTAAACGCGAAACGCTTCTGTTGGATCCGAACAGGAAGTATGGGATTGCAAGCTCAGGGGCAGGGAATGAGTCGAAATTTATTATCGTCGATACGCTTCAGACCAGCAAATACAGGAAAGTTATAACAAATGCCCGCAAATTTGTACCGGTTTTTTATCAGGAATATTTTAATATATACGACCTGAAAAAAAGTGATTATGAATTTTATTTCAACAGGGCATTTGATAGTCCGAATGATTTATATTTTGCCGGGGCAAAATTGGTAAGCGATGAAATATCGGCAGAAAATGGCTTTATATATGTTATAGACAGGGTAGTTGAACCTCTTGAAAATGCTTCGCAAATTTTGGCAGGCAAATCAGGCCCGAATGAATATACAGATTTTCTGAATGTACTAAATCTCTTTCCGCGATTTGAATATAACCGTGAAAGAACATTCCAGCAATCCGGGGCAGATCAGGGGCTGGCGGTTGATTCGTTGTTCGATTTAACATTTCCGCTGTTGGCATTCAATTTTAATTCGGAGAGAACAACTGCCCCAAAGAGTACTTTTGGATTGCCCCAAAATGTTAACATCCGTTATCACCATGGCTTAATGGCGCCAACCAATGCCGCATTCCAATCGTTTATTAACGAGTATATTAAAATCCCAAATGG
>CAMTWS010000048.1:0-12272 GCA_947085485.1 uncultured Prolixibacteraceae bacterium | reverse complement strand
TCTGATGTGGTACAACTCGGGCGGGCCGCACAACGATGTAACCGAACGCCCGCGCGATATAATGAACGACCCTGAATTACGAAAAGCTGAATTCAAAAAACTGGCCGAATGGGGCGTAAAAGGCGTGAAAGTTGATTTTTTGTGTATGTTAAAGATGACAATAACCAGTTTTCGACAGCCAATTTGCCGTTTTTGGTGGAATAAAATTAAATTTACAACTATGAAATTCAGCAATGTGGTTAATCGTATTCAAGAAACACACTGCTTTTTGCAGGAAGTTGCGGCTAAAGCTGTTAATACTCCCGTGACTATACGTAACTGGTTAATTGGTTACTATATTGTTGAATTTGAACAAAATGGAGAAGACAGGGCTAAATACGGAGATAAGTTAATAAGAAACCTTGAGAAACAATTAACAGATAAGGGGTTAAATGGAATTTCTTTTACTAACCTTAATACTTATCGTCAGTTCTATTTGATATATCCTGAAATTATTCAGACAGTGTCTGATAAATCTATTAAAAATGGTAATACCAGAATTGGTCAGACGGTGTCTGACAAATTAGTTCCTTATTTAAGATAAACTTATAAATTGCTACAATTATGACTGTTTTAGAACTCATTAATCAATTACAAGCTATGCCACCTGATGCTTTGGTAGTTTCCGAAGGTTACGAAGATGGCTACGATTCAATTAAGGAAGTTTCGGTGATTGCAGTGGAAGAAAATCCACAAAAAGAATGGTATCTGGGGAAATACATCGACAGCAAAAATACAGGTGCATTGCAAGTTGTGTTTTTAAATGCCGAATCCAAATCAGAAAATAAATAAGTAATTGAAAAAAAACAGAATTTGAAATCGGAGCAATCCCGGATTCATCTACCCTAAAAAATTCTTGAAGCCCCTCCCATCAAATAACCATAAACAAGCACACCGCCGTAATAACCTGTAATGCTTACCATTATAGCGGTGAAGCCATAAATGGCAAAAGCAATCCATTTCACTAAACCCGCTTCCTTTCCTTCGGCTTTAATATAGATTTTGAAGGCGGCGCCAACGAGTGCAGAAATTACGGTTATTTCGGCAAACAGCTCGTGTAAACTTTGAACGGCTCCTGCCGCACCATAAAGCTCGCGGGTGAGGAAAAGGCCGCTGGCATACGCAAAAGCTGCTGCCACAGCGCCCGCACAAAACAGCCAGCAACCGGCTGCCTTAAACAAAATATAAAAAACAATGGTAAATTTGCACGTTCTACTGGTAAACCCTTTTTAAATGAAACGAATCATCGCCCTGTTTTTATTTTTACAAATTGTGCTGCATCTTTTTGCCCAAACCTGGCCAATGCCCGAATTGCCTGATACGACCAATTATGGAAAGTACACTTCGCGCACCCTCCATTTGCTGCAAACCAGTACTCCCGAAAATCCAAACACAGTTAAAATCCTGGTTTACGGACAATCCATCAGCGTGCAGGATTGGTGGCTCGAAGTGAAAAAAGCAATCGAAACCCGTTTCCCCAATGCAAAACTGATAATGGAAAACCGCGCCATTGGCGGCTTTGCATCGCAGATTTTGTGCAAAACCGTCGAAATGGATGTCAGCACTTTTTATCCCGATTTGGTTTTGCTCCACATTTATGGCAGCCACATTGCATACGATTCGGTACTTTTCACGATTCGCAGTCGTACTGCCGCTGAAGTAGCCATTCAAACCGACCATTTTGCGGGAGAAAATGCCTGGAGCGATACCATGTCATATCATTTTTTGCCCGCGCTGGCTGAAAAATACAAATGCGACCTCATCAACATCCGCGATCCGTGGAAAAAATATCTGACTGACAATCAGCTTTCGCCCAAAGATTTGCTGAAAGATGATATTCACCTGAATAAACATGGCGAATTTTTAATGGCCGAACTGATAAAACCGCTGTTTCAGTACAAACCTGAATTTGAACCCGATCCGTTTGGATTGTGTACTGTTTACATGGTTGAAAAACATTTCGACACAAAAAATGGGAAAATTGTATTGCCGTTCATGGGCAATAAAGTGGATGTAATTCTTTCTGAACCAAAGGGTAAAAGCACTTCCGAAGTTTTGCCCGATGGCAAGCGTCCATACACCTTTCAGGGAACTTTTTTTATGACCCGGCCTTATTCAGGAGAAAACAAATCATGGCCATGGACATTGCCGGCGATGATTCGGGTTGGACATAAAACCCCGTGGATTGCCGAAGATTGGACCTGTAAATTCACAGAAGCAACCGCGCCTTACGAAGATTTTACTTTCGAAATAAGCGGTTCGGTTACAGGGAAAGATGGTTCGGGAAAGGGAAGTGAAGATTTTACTTCGCCCTCGAAACGGGTTATCATCAGCAAAGGCGATGAGGTAAAATGGAAAACTTATTCCATCAGCACCGACACACTTGATTTGGCCCTGTATTCAAATTCAAAAGATGAAAAAATTGTTACACTTTTTCAGGGTGTTCCCAATACAAAACATGTGCTTACCATTTTCAACATCGGTACAGGAAAACCCCGGTTTCGGAAATCAGGGTGTACCGGCCTTTTTATTGAAAGGCCTCAGACTTTTTTTGTGGTATTTTACATCAAAAGAGATATCCCGGATACATTGCAAACAGATTAAACTCCACTGCCATATTCAACGTTTACTGCACTTGTAAGTGAGAACTTTTAAAATTGATAACTGAATCGGATTAACTGAATATTTTAGTTGGTTAATCGTATATCGTTTCGTTATCAGTAAGGATCTTTTGATTATTTTTTTAGATTTGTGTCACGAATTCTAAAATAGTAACACAACTTGAGAAATACAATGAAAATAAAGAAACTCCTAATTACTGGTTTATTGACCATTTCACTTTTACAGGTTTTCGCTCAGGAGTCTGTTAAAGATACCATTACGATTGAAGTAATTACAGTTACAGCCTCCAAAACGCCTCAATCAGTTGGGAATGTAACCCAAAAGATTGATGTGATTGACAGCAAAGAAATTGGAAAAGTGGTTTCAGGAAACCGCAATATTTCGGAAGTATTGATGTACAAACCTGGCGCATCAGTTAGTACTTTATCGCGCAACGACGCTAACTGGGGAACTTATGGTGGCATTGGCGCCAAATACAGCACATACTTGTTGCAGGGATTGCCAATCGATGCGTTTGTTGATCCGATGAGCCTCGATTTATCGGCAATTGACCGTATTGAAGTGCAACGCGGCCCGGCCTCTGTAATCTATCCGAATTATCTTTCACAGGATTTTGCCGGAAATCAAAGTCCATTGGCTGGTACAATAAACCTTATTTTAAAGGAAAAAATCAACAAACCTTTGACCAGTTTTTCAACGGCTTACGGTTCATATAATACTTTAATCGGTCAGTTTTATCATCAGGGAAAGACTCAAAACCTGAATTATTATGCAGGGGCAAATTATGAAAGTTCTGATTATACCAACTATGGCACTGCTAATTCGTGGTTGAATATGCAGAAAAATCCCGAATACAAAAAGACCAAACTATTCGGTGGGGCAACATGGTATCCTGCTGGCAACGACAAACAAAAATTTACACTTTTTGTAAATAAAACCTTTCATACAGGCGATGCCGGACGGGTTTACCGGGGATTTGACAACGAATACGGAACCATTAATGCCGGGTATTCCATAACGTTAAACGACCGCATGAACTTGCAGGCTCACATGGGAATCAGGAACTACAACAGATCGTGGCAGGAAAGTAATTTCGGTGTGATTGACACCCTCAAATCAAACAATGGAGTTGATCAAACAATTGTCCCGGTCGATATTTCGTTGACCATCAAGCACGGAAAAGAAAACCTTTTTATTGTTGGAAGCGATTATCAGGGCGCAAACTATTCTACATGGACCGACCCACTTCAAGGCTATCAGTCTTATGGCAATAAATCAACTGCATTGCAGTCGGGTATTTATGCACAGGAAGAATTGCACATCAGTAATTTAATCTGGCGGGCTGGTATTCGATACAATTACATGAAGAATAACATTGAATTGGTTGATGGTGGCGCACCTGGCGAAACAACAAAAGAGTGGAACAGTTTTCTGTGGAGTACAGGGCTAAAATATAAGTTCAATAACGATTTCTCCTTGTTTGCCAATGCCGGAAATAGTTTTCTTACTCCCGGCTTAAAATCTACCGGAGGTACAATTCGCTTATCCGATAAAGGCGTAATTGGCCGGAATGGTCAATTACCAAACCCTAACCTGAAACCAGAATCAGGATTAGGAATTGACGCGGGTGCAGATGTTTCATTGCCTGCAAATTTCAAAGTTTCTGTCCGCGGTTTTTATCTTACGGTTAATGATGCAATCATCGACAATGTGGTGAGTCAAAACCCTTCGCAAACACAATCCATAAATGCGGGTCAAACTACATCAAAAGGTGTGGAAACTGAGGTCAAACAATTGATTACGAATAACATTCAGTGGTTTGTCAATTACACCTTTATGAAAACAGAAGTTAAAGATGCCGGAACAGTTCCTTTTGCTCCTGAACAGGTAGCCAATCTTGGTGTAAACCTTTCAACATCTTATGGTTTAAGTTTCAGTCCTTACCTGAATTACAATAACGGTTTTTACGATAGCAGCGACAAGGCCAGCCGCTGTTTTTTCAAACCAGGAACATTACTAAATATAAACGTTTCGCAAGTTCTGGCAAAAACCGAAAGCTATGAAGTTGAAGTATTTGGCAACTTTTACAACGTTACCAATAACAAATACGAAATGCCCTGGCAATTTCAGAATCCCGGGTTTTCGATGATGACCGGAATAAAGGCTACATTTTAATATCAAATAATGAGAGCAAATTTGGCTGTCGGTATTGTTTTAATTTTAACTTTTTCAGTAACTGTTACAAGTTGTGGACCAGGAAGAGCGAAACCAGTTGGCTCTGCTTTATCGATTCAGGTAACCGATTTCAGGAATAAGGAAATTACCCTTTCAAAACCTGCCAGCCGAATTATTTGTCTCATTGAAAGTGGTTTATCCGGACTATATATGTTGCGGGCCGAAAATCAGGTCATTGGAGTTTCGTCAGCAGTTTACAATGAAAGTGCCTCGGCCCAATACGCCGCATTAGACGAACGAATCAGAAATAAAGAACTTCCGGCGCCGGGCAACTGGGATTTTGTAAGCATCGAAAACATTATCGCGCTGCAGCCCGATTTGGTTATTATCTGGGCATCGCAAACCGAGTCGATTCAATCGATTGAAGAACATGGAATACCCGTTTACGGCGTTTTTCTCCGAAGCTTTGACGATGTTTACAAGGAGATGAAAGATTTTGGGGCACTTACCGGAAGAAGTCAACGGGCCGATAGCCGGATTGCCTATACAAAAGCGGAGATCGATAAACTGAAATCAATTCAAAAATCATCAAACGAAAAGTTGAAATCGGTCTATTTTATCTGGAATCAGGGTTTACTGGAAACAGCCGGAACGATAAGCACGGTTAATGAATTGATTGAGCTTGCCGGAGCAAAAAACAGTTGCACGATCGGTCAGGAGTATATTGTCATTAACAAGGAAAAGCTTTTTGACTGGAACCCCGACATGATGGTGATGTGGTGCAATCCTTCAAAAACCCCGGAAGACATTCTGAATCTTTCGGAAATTCAACAGCTAAAAGCCATTCAGGAAAAACAGGTTTTTGAATTACCTTCTGCATTTTTGTGCGACTTGTGGACGCTTAAATTTCCATATACCGTTAAAATGCTGGCAAAATGGTGTTATCCTGCAACCTATTCAGGATTGAATTTAGAGGACGAAAAGCGAAAAATGCTGCTTGAATTATACGGTCAAAAGGGCGAAAAACTACTGAAATGAAGAAACGAATAATAACCCTGCTAATTTACATTCTGCCCTTGCCAATCGTACTGGCTTCACTTTTTATTGGACCTTCGCAAACGGCCACTCCGGAAGCAATATTCAACCTGATTTTCAACAACACTGGCAATTCAAACCTCGTACAATCCGTCATTTTTGATGTGCGCTTACCACGAATTTTACTGACATTTTTAGTTGGTGGCTCACTGGCCATTTCGGGATGCAGCATTCAGGCCATCTTTCGCAACCCATTAACCGATTCGTATATTCTTGGACTTTCGTCAGGCGCGGCATTCGGTGCAGCTTTGGCATTGGCTTATTCGTTTCTTCCGGTGCAGGTTTCGGCTTTTATTTTCGGCCTGATTGCCGTTGGACTTAGCTATTTCATGGCCCGAAAAAACAAAAACGTTTCCATCGTTTCGCTCATACTTTCAGGAATAATTGTCTCGGGAATTTTTACCGCCTTATTAACGCTCGTGCAATTTTACAGCGATCCGTTTAAACTGCAATCCATTGTGCACTGGACCATGGGAAACCTGCACAATGCCAATTGGGAAAAACTCCAATCGTCGGCCGTTCCAATAACTGTCGGCGTATTGGTGCTATTTATATATCGTTGGCGTTTAAATGTGCTGGCGCTTGGCGACGATGAAGCCCGGACTGTTGGCATTAATCCTGAAAAAGACAAACTAATTATACTGATTGCCTCCACGATGGCCGCATCATCAGCAGTGGCCGTCGCAGGAATCATTGGGCTTTACGGCCTGATTGTACCGCACATTGTTCGAATGATCATCGGAACTGACAACCGACAATCCATTCCAATAAATTTTCTTTTTGGAGGTATGTTCTTGCTCATCATCGACAATTTTTCGCGGGCACTATCAGGCTTCGAAATTCCAATCGGTGTATTTACCATGCTTTTAGGCGCACCTTTTTTTATTTTTCTCATGAAAAAAACAAATATCGGATGGAACAGCTAAACCAGGCAATAACCACGACAAACCTGTCATTTGGATACAAGAATTCATTGATTCTCGATCATGTAAATGTTGAGATTGATGCCGGAAAACTCACCTTTATTCTGGGACAAAACGGAAGTGGAAAATCGACTTTCCTGAAAATTTTAGCCGGATTGCTTACTGCTCAAAAAGGCAGCCTGACAATTGCCGGAAACGATGGCTCCAAACTCTCGTTTCAGGAAAGGTCAAAGCTTGTTGGTTTCCTGAACCAGCAGCACAAAGCAATATTTCCGTTTTTAGTTGAAGATGTGGTTCTTACGGGTCGGGCCGGTTTTATCAATTACATTCCAAAAGAAGCCGATAAAGTTGCCGCAACTGAGGCGATGGGGAAAGTTGGAATTTTGCATTTGCGAAACCGAAATTACACCGAATTATCAGGCGGCGAGCAGCAAATGGTTATGATTGCACGTTTGCTCGCACAAAATCCGAAAATATTATTGCTCGACGAACCCACCACCCATCTCGATTTTGTGAATCAATCGCATTTATTAAACCTTTTAAAGCAGTTGGTAAGCGAAGGATTAACCATTGTAGCTGTGATGCACGACCCCAATCTGTCCTTCATGTTTGGCGATGATTTTCTATTCCTGAAAGATAAAAAAGTAATACGTTCGGGTGAAACCATGAAAGCCTGGGATACCGAATTTTTGAAAACGATTTATCACGGAAAACTCGAAACCATTCCGCACAACGGCAGGGCTTTGCTTGTGCCTAATATGAATTAATTGTGTTAATGTTTCTTTCGTAACAAAGGCAACTATTTTCAAATTAATATATTTCGTCATTTTCAAATCAGATTTTATGCCCTATCGCAAAACCATAACTGAAGCATACGATGCTGGAGCAGAAGCAGAATACAACCGGCTTACAGAAAATCCTTTACGCAAAGCAGAGTACCAGTTGATTTTGGAACTACTGGATGAATATATTCCTGACGGTTCTTCGATTATCGACATTGGCTCCGGGCCGGGCGATATGCAGAACATTTATTGCAACGAAACTGCAAGGTCGGTGTTGTTGATCTTTCAGCCAAATCGTTAAAAGCATTTTCCGACCGGATGGAAAACTCGTGCTGCCAACAAAACATTCTTTTCAATCAGGTCTCGTGTGCAACCCAGTTACATTGGATCGCAAATAATTCAGCCGATGCAATTTTACTGATGAGCCCGCTTTATCATTTAATCAACAATGAACACCGAGCTGTCGCATTAGCCCATTGCAACCGCATTTTGAAACCTGGAGGATACTTGTTCGCTGTTTTTTTAAGCCCATTCCCGACTACAATTCCACCATCCCTGCATCCTTCAAAAGATCATTTTTCAGGAAATAATCCGATCACACACACCTCGTTTATGGGATTTCAGGTTCCTCAATTTCGCTGTTGGCCCAATGAAGCCAAAAGCATAATGTCAGCCAACAATTTTGAAACGTTACGAATCCGTAACATCGAAGGCACAGCCGCTTTCTTGCCAAATTCTCATTGGCAAGGTTCATGGCCGATTGAAAAGAAGGAAGATCTTTTAAGTACGCTAATTGAAACTTGTGAAAAACCCGAGTTGCTTGGAATTACTCATCAATTTATTATTGTGGCGCAAATTAATATGGAGTAAATCATTTCGTCTTATTTAGGGCTTTCCCCTACTTTTGTTTATCCACCCATTCTTCAAACATTACAATGGCAGAAAACAACACGCCGGCTTCTCCCCTGAAAGTACCCGACCCGCGCGGTTCATTATTTACCGAATACCTTTCGTAAAATCCGATGTTGTCTTTCACCCGTTTTACCATGGGTTGAACCTGCTCGTAAGCTTCATCCATGAAACCGTTTTTGATTAACTCCTGAATCATGCGGCCACCAAACCAGGTCCAGTCGCCGCCATTCTGGTAACTATACACGGGGTTCATAATTTTATTGGCAAAATAACCTTCGGGATAGGGCGGGTAAAGAGTTAATCCGATGGAAGCCGCACCGGCCTGTTTTACGCGGCTAACCATTTCGTCAATCGAAATTTTAATCTCTTCTTTGGTTAACAAACCTGCTTCAATGGCAATTGCGGTTCCGCCAAAATAGTAAATCTGGTTTTCGTCGAAATCGGCCGGAAATGGCGAACCTTTTTCGAGATAAATGTGCGGAATAAACTTTTGCATTTTTTCATCCCACAAATGTTTTCTTGAATTTTCGGCGATGCTTTCCTTCACCGGATTCCATCTATTCTGCATTGCCGGAATCATTTCGGTAAGATTCTTCAGTGCAATAATAAACATGGCATTGTCATAAATATCGATTGCCGGATGCGTGTTGTAGTCGCGAATCCACACTTCGCGGTAGCCATCGCCGGCATTGAATCCGGTTTTCATAATTTCCATTGCTTTGGTTTTTACCAGCGGAAAATATTCGTTTGCTGAAATCTGTTCAGCAAGCGTTTTGTTTTCGTTTTTGCTTTTGTTAACAGGTGTATTACAGGCAAAAACAAGTATAAACAGCAAAAAAAGCAAATAGTATTTTTTCATTTTGTTTATTTTAATTTGTTGATGACATACTTGGAGGAAGTTGGTTAATTCCCCATTTTGTATTTGGCTGGTTTCCCATTTCGAAAATTAATTTGCCGCCTTTCATCAGCTCATTCCTGTCAATCCAGTTATTTTCAACCGGGGCGCCATTCAGTTTTAACGACTGGATAAAGACATTTTCTTTCGAATTGTTTATTGTTTCAATCACCAGTTCTTTTCCTGAATAATATTTTGTGTCGAGTTGAATAGTCACTTTATTGAATATCGGGCTGCCAAACTGAAAGGTCGGGCTCATGGCTGTATGTCCCTGAACATCGAATAATCCCAGCGCTGCCATAACATACCACGAGCCGAGTTGTCCCTGATCGTCGTCCTGCCCTACTCCAACACCACGAAGCGGTTCGGTTCCGTAAAATTCATCGCATATCGCACGGGTCCATTTTTGTGTTTGCCACGGCTGGCCGCTGTAATTAAACAGCCACGAATCGTGCAGACAAGGTTGGTTGCCGTGATTGTACTGTTTGTCGATTCCCGAAAAACTGTGAATTTCGCCTGAACCGCCGCCAAACTGGCTTTTTTGGGCATTTTCAAACATTTTCGCCCAATCGCCCGTTAAACTCTTCTTCACCAATCAACCGAATAAGGCCGTCCACATCATGCGGAACATACCAGGTAAACTGAAAAGCATTTCCTTCCTGAAAACCATCCCACGCTTTCATTGGGTCGAAATCTGAAATAAACGTTCCGTCCTCTTTTTTCGGGCGAATGTATTTCGTTTCCGAATCGAACAGATTTTGATAGTAAGTCGCCTGTTTAATCAGTTTTTCATAATCGGCCTCGCTGCCCAAAGCTTTTGCCATTTGAGCCACTGCATAAGAACTATAAGCGTATTCCGCAGTTGTAAGCCGAAGCAATTAACAACCCCTGAAAATTGGTTTGCACTCCGTTGGTATAAATTCCGGCCGCTTCGCCATCGTGCAGCCAGCCCCGGTTTTTGTAATAGTCGATTTTCGATTGAATGTACTCCTTAAAATAATCGGGGTAAGCCAGTGCCCACAACTGGCTGAGGTTCCAGAAGCCGCCCCAGATTCCGTCGGTGTTAAAATGACGGTGTGTTGGATTTCCCTTTTCATCAAGTGGAATTTGCCCGATGCCGCCGTCAACCATTGGATACTGGCCGTTTACATCACTTGAAATTCCCCGGCCTAAAAGTGCGTGGTACAACCCAGTTTAAAATTTCACCTTGTTCAAACTGTCGTTGTCTTCAACCCTGATTCTGGTCAGTTTTTCGTTCCTGGCCTCCTTTGCCAACCTGCGAACATCATCGAAAGATTTACCGGTTGCTTCAGTTTTCATATTCAGCCTTGCATTTTCGATGGATGCGTAACCCAGTCCGGTGGTTATTTCGAGAACTTCATCTTTCTTCATTTCAAAATTCAGGAAAAGTCCGTTTCCGGTTCCTTTTGTTTGAATTGCACCAGCGGTTTGAACAGAATCGACAAATGCCCCGGTGCCTGATGGTGTTTTGCTCAACCTTGCCACAAAATACATTTTTACTTTTTTGTCGGGATCGCAGAATTTTGCGTACTCAGGATAGGTTTCAACATAACCCTCAACTTCGCTGCCGTTTACCACCTTTGCAAACGCATCGGTTACTTCACCGCTTTCGCCCTGACGGTGACCAATATCAATAATTAAATTCGCATGTTCTGTTTCCTTGTCGAAACGCGAACGGTAACCACTGTCAGGATTTTCAAGGGGCCCGGGAACGGTTTGTATTAACCCGGTTGCAGGCATAAAAACTACACCGCCAACCTGAAATTCATGAAAATGGCCAAATCATTCGATAGAGTTGTGACGATCGTCATAACCGCAAGGACCCCAGCTACCCGCACTGCCATAAGCATTTGTATGCGGCGCCAGCTTTGCCATTCCAAACGGAACCGAAGCGGGAGTGTAGAAAAACCAACGTCCGTGAACTGAACCAATCTGAGGATCGACATAAACCGTTGCATCAAATTCATTTTTTTGCTGAACAGAGCACGCCGAAATAAAGACAACAAAAACGAGTAGCAGTTTCTGAATGGCTTTTCCAATGACAATCTTTTTCATTTTTTTTATCCTTTTTTTCTAATTAATTCTCCATTTCACGATTGGTTCCGGATCCATTTTGATGTCAGACATGCCCGACCGACCTATTTAACAGAAACGCGAAATGTATCGGCTGTTGGTTTCCCTGATTTGTTTGCCAGACATTTTTATGCATCATGTAAAAATAACCAGTAAAATATGATTTCAAAACCGATACCGGAAAAGTTAATTATTATGGGTGTTGATCGGTTATTACGCGGATTTTGATCAAAATTGGCTCTTGATTGTTAATATATAAACGACTATAAATTAACAATCATGCAGGGGCAAAAGACAAATTTAGAAAAAAAATCATCAACTCATCGATTGATGAAATCAGGCAAAAGATGTTTACGATTTGTGAAAACGGTTATAAAAGCGATTTGGATTACCCTTCGGGCATAGGTTTTATAGGTCAGATAAAAGACGTGATAAGCGAATTGGGGTGGCATGTGGTTAAAGGGTATTTTGAGTCGGGGGACGAACAGGCCCCTTACATCGGGTTAGGCAATAACAAGTGCCAATGAGTTTATTGAAGCAACAAATTTAGATATTATGGACAGTGTCCGCCAAAATGGAGTAATCCCGGATTCAGAAATAATGGTATGCAGCCTTGATGGGGTCAATGCCCTGTTAAACCAGGCAGGGAAGAAGAAAGGCCGGCCATTGGAGCGCCCGGTTAAAGAAAATATCCCGGCATCATCATACAAAAATGTGAGGCAAGCGAGTGGTATA
>CAMTWS010000047.1:0-12820 GCA_947085485.1 uncultured Prolixibacteraceae bacterium | reverse complement strand
CCCTACACGACGCTCTTCCGATCTAAACGACTTTTGAATTGTTATTTTGTGGCTTGATTTCCATGACGAAATATTTTATTGATTGCTGCCTCAAATATATAAAATCGTTGCAGACCAATGCACTTAACATTCGGTTAACATAGCGAATGTATCGGTAAAATGGTTTTATCGGGTTTAAAAAGATAAAAAATCAGATGAACCTTAGTTTTTATTTTGCTCCCTTGCCCACGAATCACGCAACTGTACCGTAAGATTGAAAACAGGTTTCGCTTCTGTTGAATCAGGATCGATATTAAAATAACCAAGGCGCTCGAACTGAAAATGATCGAGCGGATTTGAATCCTTCACAAAAGGTTCAACATAACATTCGGTCAGCACTTTTAAAGAACCGGGATTCATAAATTCCTTAAAATCCACATCTTTATGCCCATCCGGATTTTCATCGACAAACAATCTGTCATACAACCTTACTTCCGATTTTACGGCATGTTTGGCCGAAACCCAATGCAAAGTAGATTTTACCTTACGTCCATCAGGCGAATTTCCACCTTTTGAAGCCGGATCGTAGGTGCAAAGTAATTCTTTAATCTCTCCGTTTTCGTTTTTAACAACACCTGTACAGGTAATAAAGTAGGCATAGCGTAACCGCACTTCGGTGCCGGGCGATAAGCGGAAGAATTTTTTTGGTGGATTTTCCATAAAATCTTCCTGTTCAATATATAACTCACGCGAAAAAGGCACTTTTCTGATTCCCATTTTCAAATCTTCGGGATTATTTACGGCATCCAACTCTTCAAATCCGTTTTCAGGATAGTTGGTAATAATAACTTTAAGCGGATTTAAAACACCCATTACACGTTGCGCTGTTTTGTTCAGATGCTCACGAACGCTGTATTCCAACAACGATACATCGATAACTCCATCCACTTTTGTTACACCAATCCGGTCAGAAAAATTGCGAATCGATTCGGGAGTATATCCTCTTCTTCTCAGACCCGATATAGTGGGCATCCGCGGATCGTCCCATCCGTTAACATGGTTGTCTTTAACCAGATCGAGCAATTTGCGTTTGCTCATTACAGTATATGTTAAATTCAAACGGGCAAATTCAATCTGGCGGGGACGGTAATCTGTTTCCTGTAATTGATCGATAAACCAGTTGTATAACGGCCTGTGAACTTCGAATTCGTGAGTACATATTGAATGGGTAATTCCTTCCCAGAAATCAGACTGACCGTGTGCAAAATCGTACATTGGGTAAACGCACCATTTATCGCCGGTTCGGTGATGATGCGCCTTCATAATGCGGTAAATAATCGGGTCGCGCATGTGCATATTTGACGAATCCATATCAATTTTTGCTCTCAAAACACAAGCGCCTTCTTCAAATTCACCATTTGTCATCCGCATAAATAATTCGAGATTTTCATTTACTGAACGTTCTCTATACGGGCTTTTAATACCTGGCCGGGTAGGCGTGCCTTTCTGGTTACTAATGGTTTCAGCATCCTGTTCGTCAACATACGCTTTTCCATCTTTTATAAGTTGAACAGCAAATTCATGCAGTTTACCGAAATAATCAGAAGCATAATACAACCGGTCTTCCCAATCGAATCCTAACCAACGCACATCTTCCATAATCGAATCAACATATTCTGTTTCTTCTTTTGTAGGATTTGTATCGTCGAACCGAAGGTTGCATTTTCCGCCAAATTTTTCGGCAATACCAAAATTTAAACAAATTGACTTTGCATGGCCAATATGCAAATACCCGTTTGGCTCGGGAGGGAAACGGGTGTGTACACGATTATCGTTTTTACCCAGTTTTAAGTCTTCAGTAATTTGGGTATGTATAAAATTTGGTTTTTTTTGAGTCTCCAAAGTTTCCGGTGCCTTATTATTTTCTGCCATTTGGTGAAATTTAGTCTTTTTGAATTGCACGCAAAATTAAAAAATGATTTGTGAGAAAGATTAATACATGCTTGTTTTATCAATATATATCTCTTATTCTTAATTTCGCTAAAAAAAGCGATGGGATTAATTGAAATTGAAGGAATGAAATTTTATGCATTTCACGGTCACTTTGAATCGGAACAATTGGTTGGAAATGAATTCCAGGTAGATTTAAAAATAGAAACCGATTGCAACCAGGCTTCAATTTCTGATAATTTAAAAGATGCCTTAAATTATCAAACAGTATATAAAATTGTTAAAAAAGAAATGGCTGAACCTTCGCATTTACTTGAAAATGTGGCAAAAAGAATTTTGGATAGTTTATACTGGCAGTTTAATTCAATACAAAAAGCCGAAGTTAAAATCTCAAAAATGAACCCGCCGATGGGTGGCGAAATTGAAAAAGTAAGCATTACTTTAACCCGCTAAACTTTATGTTTTATAATATAAAAACTGACTTAAAAAACCTGATTTTCATCAAATTTTTCAAACAAATTATCCGTAAATTCAAAATGTTAAATTTGAACCATTAAATCATGTTTTTAATTTCAGATAGTTTAAACGAAAGCAAAGCTGTAGTCATCAGTGCAAAAAAACAGAATATCAGGTCATTCTGAAGGAAAAAATCCCAAATCCTGTAAGATGTCCAAAAGTGTTTCAGGTTGGGATTCGAATAAATCGCAAGCCTGTGTAAATTCAAACTGGCAGAAACTCCGCGGATAATTACTTTTCGTTAAAAGTTCTTGTAAGCATTGCAAAAATTCTTAGATTTGCAGACCAAAATAAAAAATGGTCTCTTGGCCGAGTGGCTAGGCAGCGGTCTGCAAAACCGTGTACGGCGGTTCGAATCCGCCAGAGACCTCGGTTTAATTTTAAACCTTTATAAATGAATAATTTGTAAAGGTTTTTTTATTTGTTTTAATATTTGGCAGCACAAAATAACTATCTTTTTTACATATTTGTAATATGAAAATTTTACGGATCATTTTCCTGTTTCCCCTGGCGCTTTTCAGGATATTGTTTGTTCTTTTTATATCGGGTTATGTGGTTACCATTGGTTGGATTTGGTTGAAATTATTCGGATTCAGTCAGAGTTTGCAGCAATGGGTAATGCATACCTGGGGAAAAAGCATCCTTTTCTTTCTGGGAATAAAAATTCACCGGAATGAACTGCCGAAAAACAAAAATTTTATTT
Organism: uncultured Prolixibacteraceae bacterium; assembly: GCA_947085485.1. Taxonomy (GTDB): domain Bacteria; phylum Bacteroidota; class Bacteroidia; order Bacteroidales; family Prolixibacteraceae; genus Draconibacterium. The sequence goes on along the minus strand of CAMTWS010000047.1, from coordinate 9,672 downwards.
TAATGCCCAACCACCGCAGTTATATCGACATTTTTATAGTTACTGCACTAACACCTGCGGCAATGGTAAGTAAAGCAGAACTAAAAAAATGGCCCTTTGGGAAACTGGGGGTAAAAGTCACAAACTCAATACTGGTTGATCGAACGGAAATAAAAAGTCTGATAAAAACCATGAATAAAATAAAAGCTTCGGTAAACCAGGGAATTCCGGTAATTTTGTTCCCAGAGGGGGAAACTTATATTGGGCCTTTGACCAAACCTTTTAAAAATGGTAGTTTCCAAATTGCTGCAGATGCTAATATACCTGTTATTCCAATGGCAATTCATTACAAAGATAAAGATGATGCATGGGTTGGAAACGACACACTTTTAAGGCACTTTTTCGCACAAATGGGAAAACCGGTTACAAAAGTTTATGTTAGATATGGTACACCTATTTCAGGTTCAGATTACAAACAAATTCAACGGCAAACAAGAGATCAAATAGATTCGATGCTACAACAAATAATAGAAACCAATCAATTTTAGTTTTCCTTAGTTTTATAACTAACCGAGATGCCTGATTTGCTTGTCGTATCAATCGTAGTCTGATAATTTTTCAAATTTTTGATGTAATCAAGAAATTCAGTTATTCCTGAAACCCGCATCGCGGTATTATGTGCAGTAAAGCAAGCGCCAACCTTAAGTTTAGGATCCATTGCCATAAAATAATTTTTATACCAGTATTTGTCGGCATCGCTGAAAACAAAATCATATTTCCCGGGCAATTTAGGTACAAGTTCATGAGCATCACCGAGCCGGGCATCGATAAATTTTTCGATACCCGCCTTTTTAAAATTAGATTTTGCCTGCATATAGCGGGCTTTATCAATTTCAATTGTAATTAGTTTTCCGCCTGTTTTGCTTAATGCCCAAGCAATCCAAATTGCCGAATGGCCGGTAGAAGTTCCTATTTCGACAGCATTTTTGTATTTATTTTTTACGATGATATCATATAAAATCTTTCCATCACCAAGAGGGATATTCATATCGCCCCAGTTTTCGGCATTATCCTTTATAAATGTTTTCACCTTTTTGTCAAGTTCATTTTCAATTTTGGGAAATTGCCCCCAACTTTGAGAATAAATTAGTAAACCACTAATTAAAAAGATTAAATTCTTAAGGATCATTGCAATGAAATTTAATTATGTATAAAGATAAAACAAAATCTTTAATTTGATTATCCCGCCCTTAAGGCTTTTTAACCGAACTAATAATTTTATATAAGATGTAAAATTTAAATTGTTAAAAAATATAAAAAAATTGCCGAAAAATTTTTTTATTATAAAAACGCAATTATCTTTGTAGAGCATTTGGGATTCATCCCATATTGTGTGTTTGGGGGTTAACATTTAAGGAGAAAGCTATTGAGCTTTCTCCTTTCCGTTATAGCCATTTGTAATTCCATTTTATTTCCAGATTTATTAAAATAAAAATGCCTGAAACCATTGATTTCGGGCATCTCTGTTAAGTTTATTATTTTAAGAGCCACTCATGGGATTCGAACCCACGACCTGCTCATTACGAATGAGCTGCTCTACCAACTGAGCTAAAGTGGCTTTTGTAATCTATTGGAATTTCTTTTGGGCTTTGTTTATCATCTCCTTCCAAACTGCCCTTTGTTCTTTCAGAGCAGCAACTTTATCAGCAGGATCTGTCCGGCATTCAAGCAAAATCCAGCCTTTATAGTCCGTTTTTACAAACAAATCCATTAATTGCTGATATGGATATTCGCCTAGATTTAATTCCCTGACATGACAAATATCGCCGAATTTATTTTTTACCAGGTTAAAATTATATTCCAATCCATTTCCATTCAAATCCTGATCATTACAATTCCAACAAACGGTTGCACCCTTGTTTTCAACGTAATCCATAATTGATTTAATATTGGGCAATTCCTGTGTTCCGTTGCCGTGCACTTCGAGCCTGATTACCTGATCCATATCGAGGGCATAACGTCCCAACTCGTTTAATGCTTTTCCTATTTGCTCCAATGTTTTACTTTGCGGAATACCTTCATGAAACTGATTTGGCTTTACCTTTACACCCGACGCTCCAATATCTTTGCTCAGTTGCAGCCATTTTTTTGTTGTTTCAACCGAATTTTTCAATTTATCAGGTTCGGGCCAGTCATACTGTTCGTTGGTTCCCATTCCAACAATTTCAATGGGGCTGTCGGCAAATTTCCTTTTTACCTCCGATCTTTCAGCCGCAGTTAAACCAAGCGTAACACCATGCGCATGTTCAACTCTCAGCTCTACGCCAGAAATATTGGCTTCGGTACAATTGCGAATAATGGTTGGTATGTCCCAGTCTTTGGCCCAAAGGTAAGTTACAAGGCCAAGTTTCATTTCTGAACCCGATACTTTTTTAAAGGAACTAAACAAACCATTGGAAAGGAAAGCTCCTCCTGTAATTAACGATGCATTGCGGATAAATTCTTTTCTGGATTGATTTGACAATAAATTCATAATAAAAGATTTATTATAAAAAATAATCCTAAAGATATCAATATATAAAATATGGTGGACTGCTGTTTCATAATATGTGACAAGTTTTTCTATTTTTGTCACAAAATTAAAAAAACACGACAGATATGAAAGAAGCAGAAATATATACTGCCAAGGGAATAATGAAGGTGAAATTTTACGAGGAGGATGCCCCAAAAAATGTGGCCAACTTTATTAAACTTGCTGAATCGGGATTTTACGATGGGCTCACATTTCACAGGGTAATCCCCAACTTTGTAATCCAGGGAGGTTGTCCGGATGGTACGGGCGCCGGTGGTCCCGGATACACAGTTGAATGCGAACTTGATGGAAAAAATCAGTACCACGACAAAGGAGTTCTTTCGATGGCTCATGCCGGAAGAAATACCGGTGGATCGCAATTTTTTATTTGTCACAACCGACAGGGAACCCAGCATTTAGATCGTCATCACACCTGTTTCGGAAAAGTTTACGAAGGATTGGATGTGATAGATAAAATCAGGCAAGGTGAAGTGATTGATAAAATTGTTATTGTTGACGTTTAAGTGTTCTTTAAAGAAAAAAGTGAAAAGGGGAAATGTGTGAAAAATATTTCCCCTTTCTATTTTTAACTTAACAACATCAATTAAAAAATACTATTTTTCGAAATGCAAATTTTAACCAATGATTAAAGAATTTCGATATTCGTTTAATGAATTAGGAATAGAAAACAGTGAAATTGCAGAATTGTTGGGGTTTGAAGACGGAATAATTCCGGAACCATTTCCTGAATTAATTGAGTATGCATTAAATTATGCCCCGTTATTATGTAATATCAGGGGAGGCTACAAAATTTTCAACCACGATGAAGTTGGTATTGACAAAAAAACCATCAGAATTAGCGATCAGGTTTTTAATCCATCGAAAATTGTAATTACACAATTTAAAAATGCAAGTTCGTTTGCTATGTTCGTTTGTACCGCAGGCGATGAGATTACGCAACATTCAAGAGAAGTACAGTCAAATGGCGACCCACTTTTACGTTTTGTATTTGATGTAATTGGTTCGGTGATTGCTGAAAAAGCAACCGACCAAATTCAAAAAGCGCTGGAAGCCGAATCAAAAGAAACAGGGTTGAATATTTCGGACAGGTTTTCACCCGGATATTGCGAATGGAGCGTTGCCGAGCAGCAAAAGTTGTTTGCGCTGATGCCTGAAAATTTTTGCGGGGTTTCGCTTTCTGAAACTTCATTAATGTCGCCTATAAAATCGGTCAGTGGGATTATAGCCATTGGCGCCGACCTGGAACAAAAGGGTTATCAATGTTATTGGTGTACCGAAAAGAACTGCATTTACGGTAAAATTAAACGACAGAAAAAGATTTGAAAAAATCCAAAAAAACTGTTGGATTATTCATTACTAAAATCTTTATTTGTTGAAGTTTTTTTTAATCTGCGACACATTTTTAAAAATCGTTATGAAAGTAAATAAACCAAGAGTAATTAAAGATTATAACAAGTTAGATAAAGATCTTCAGCAGCAAATAAAACTGGTTTATGCCGATGGTTTTGCCGATCACCTCATACATTTTTTTAACAAGGACGGTTTAAAAATCACAGTACTCCCCTTTGAAACCGAAGACAAATATTACATGCTCCGTATGACCGAAAATGAAGCGGTTAAGATTGTAGATGACGATGATGATTTTGACGATGATGGATTCCTGAAAAATGAGGTTAAACAGGACTACGAAGATAAATATGCCGACATGGATCATATTGCCGACCAAATGGCTGATGATGCCAGTGACGATATTAATGACGACGATGATACAGGCGATGACGACGAAGACTAATTGCCGTAATTCAAATTCTGAGATCGGAAAAGGGTTTGCCTGGGCAAACCCTTTTTTCTTTTATTAATGGTTGGAAACGTTGGGAAAGCACTGCTATACCCTCCCCTATAAAAATGTTATTGCAACAAGTCTTTAACTTTTGCAGAAATATCTTTCCCGTCGGCAAGACCTGCCAGTTTTTTTGATGCCAGCCCCATAACCTTGCCCATTTCTTTAATTGAAGTTGCGCCCGATTCGAGGATAATTGCTTTAATTCTGCCGGTTAATTCCTCATCGGATAGTTTTGAAGGCAGAAAACTTTCAAATACAGCCACCTGAAACATTTCCTGTTCATACAAATCAGTTCTTCCCTGCTGTTTATAGATGGTGGCCGACTCGTTTCCCTGTTTTGCCAGTTTGGCGATAATTTTTAATACCTCTTCGTCATCCAGCTCGCTGCCTGCACCTTTTGATGATTTAGCCTCAATTATCACCTTTTTTATGTTTCGCAATGCTTCGAGTTTCTCTTTTTCACGGGCTTTCATTGCCACGATTAAGTCCTCGTTTATTTTAGCAGATAGTGTCATAATTATTATTAATCTACGCGTTTATGGATATAGCTGTTTTTCTCGGATATAATATTTTCGCTTGATACCGAATAATTCGATTTTAGTTTGTTGTACCTCGGATCGTTCATTCGCAGCTGACGGCGACGATAAGCCGGAATATTTTCCAAATTATCGACATCCTCTTCGCTCATTGCTGAATAGTCTGCTTCTGATGGTTTTTTGCTATACCCGTGACGCTCTTTAATCGTACCCGGATATAAGGTCTCGAAATCATTTACTTCCTGACGGATCTCCTCTTTAATATCAAATTCAATATATTTCTGATCTGGTGTAATTACTTCTTTTTTAAGAGCTTTACCGGGTGTAATTAAATTTTTAACAACTTCGGGTTCAACAAGGTGATGCTTTTCACGAACCAGGCGGGGTTCTTTATTTAACTCGGGGATACTGCTGGTGCTAAAGCCCGTTGCAATTATTGTAACAGATAAGTTGTCGCCCAACGATTCATCTTTGCCATTTCCCCAAATCAAATCGGCATCGAACCCAGCCTTATTTTGAACGATATCGGTAATTAAACCTACTTCGGCCATGGTAACTTCAAGGTTTCCGGAGGTGATATTCAGCAGAATATTTTTTGCGCCCCGAATATCGTTGTTGTTCAGCAATGGCGAGTTCAAAGCGCCTTCAACAGCCTCTTCTGCCCTTCTTTCGCCGGCAGCTACACCTGTCCCCATAATAGCAAGGCCGCTTTTCCGCATTACCGTTTCCACATCGGCAAAATCGACATTTATATACCCGGGAACGGTAATTATTTCTGCAATTCCCTTTGCGGCAGTGGTAAGCACATTATCAGCCCTTGAGAAAGCCTCCGAAATTCCAAAATCGCCATACATATCGCGAATTCGCTCATTATTAATTATTAACAATGAATCGACATACCCTTCCAATTCAGCAATTCCTTCGGCAGCCTGTTTAATCCTGCGGCGACCTTCGTTTCTGAAGGGGATGGTTACAATGCCAACCGTTAAATAACCTGCTTCTTTGCAAGTTTTGGCGATAACCGGAGCGGCCCCAGTTCCGGTGCCCCCGCCCATTCCGGCCGTTACAAAAACCATTTTGGTATTATTCGAAAGCGCTTTTTTAACGTCTTCAATATTTTCAATCGCTGCTTCTTTTCCAACTTCAGGTTTGTTTCCTGCACCACGACCTTCGGTTAATGAAGCTCCCAACTGCACCCTGGTTTGTATCGGACTTGATTCCATCGCCTGCGCATCGGTATTGCAGATTATAAAATCGACATCGCGAATACCCTGCCTGTACATATAATTAACCGCATTTCCGCCTCCGCCTCCAACACCAATCACTTTTATTTCAGCGCCAAGAATTTTTTGCTGTGTTAAATTTGCCATATTCTCATCCATTTTAATTTATTTTAATTGTTATTTGGGATTTACCGTAAAGGCTGGTCTTCCTCGTCGTCAAATATTCTTCCAAATTTTTTATAAAACCAATTATCCACATTTGACTCCGAAACCGGTTCTCCAACTTTCTTTTTTTTCCTTTCGGTCCCTTTTAAGCGGTCCATTATGGAAGTACTTTTACCATTCGTTTTTTCGCGTTTAAAGTATGAGTCATGCTCAATTTCAGGTTCAAATTCACGTTCATTTTCAACTATTTCATCCTCTTCCTCTTCATTGAAACGGCTATTAAATGTTTCTTCTTCCTCTTTGTACAGTTGCTCCACTGATTTTTCCTGTGGTTGCAAACCGTATTTTTCAGTTTCTGCTTTAGGTTGAAGAGTTCGATTTGGATTGATTATAAATCCTGTTGCAAGAATGGTAACACTGATTTTATCACCGAGCGCTTCATCATATCCATTTCCCCAGATAATTTCAGCTTCCTGTCCGGCACGAGACTGAAGGGTTTCAATTATTTCGCCAATTTCGCCAATGGTAATTTCCTGTTTTCCTGAAATTATATTCAGCAATATATTTTTAGTCCCGAAAATATCGTTGCTATCCAACAGCGGAGACTCAAGCGCCTGGTTAACTGCTTCCATAGCCCTGCCATCGCCCGAAGCATAACCTGTACCCATGATAAACACATTGCTTTTCTGCATTACCGTTTTCACATCAGCATAGTCAATATTTACATTTCCACGAACGGTAATTATTTCGGCAACCCCTTTAACGGCCGTTGTAATTATATTATCGGCCATTTTAAATGCCTGACTTGTAGGCAAATCGCCATAAAGGGTATGCAACCGCTGATTACTAATTACCAGCATACTATCGACATATTCGCCCAATTTTTTGAGGCCTTCCATGGCTTGTCCAAATCGTTTTTTGCCCTCGGCAGGTGATGGAATAGTAACCACAGCAATGGTTAAGATGTCGAGTTCGCGGGCCAGGTTTGCAATAACAGGGGCCGCGCCAGTGCCTGTACCGCCACCCATACCCGCTGCAATGAAAAGCATTTTGGTATTGTCATAAAGCACATTTTTTAAATCTTCATAATTCTCCCGTGCTGCTTCTTCACCCATTTCGGGCTGGTTGCCGGCGCCTCGCCCTTCGGTTAAAGTAACCCCAAGTTGTATTTTTACCGGAACAATGCTATTATCGAGGGCTTGCGAATCGGTATTGCAAATAATATAATCGACGCCCTGGATACCCTCTTCGCACATGTGGTTAACCGCATTGCACCCACCTCCGCCAACCCCAATCACTTTTATGATAGAGGATGACGCTTTGGGAAACTGAAAGTTTACTAATTCTTCGGTCATATCGTTTTGTTTTTATTTCAATGGAACATCTTCGCTGGGATCGTCAACTAAGTCGAGCACACCCTGCACTACCTTGTTAAACCAGGGGGTTAGCTTTCCCGGTTCTTTTTCTTTTTTGATTTTGACAGTTTTTTCTTTAACCTGCAAAACCGGAACTGTTTTTTTTTCGACCATACTCAACAGTCCGAGGGCAGTAAAATAATCGCTGCTTTGAAAATCCTTGTGCCGTTCGGTGAAACCCAAAACGAGGTTGGCTTTTCGGGCATCCAAACCAGTACGGAATTTCACCAGCGAAATAATATTGTCGAGGTTCGAAGTTCCGCCGGTCAATACGATTCCTGCGCCCAACTGGTCGGCTATCCCCGATTTTTCAATCTGGAAATTCACGTTATCAATTATTTCCTCTATTCGGGCCTGAATAATAAAGGCCAAACTTTTAAACGAGATTTCTTTAGGTTCCCAGCCATTATGCCCCGGAATAGTTACAACTTTCTGGTCGTCGGCAAAATCGCCCAACGCCTGCCCGTACTGTACTTTAAGCTGTTCTGCCCACTTTGCCAGAATTGAGCAACCTTCTTTTATATCGTTGGTAACCACATCGCCGGCAAACGGGATAACGGCGGTATGAACCAACATATTATCGTGATAAATAGCCAGATTGGTTGTTCCGCTTCCGATATCGAGAATAATTACTCCCATCTCTTTTTCGTCACGGGTAATAACGGCCTCGGCAACAGCAAGGGTTGAAAGGGTAATTTTTTCGAGTTTAACATCGAGTTTTCCAAAAACCTTGAGCAGGTTTACCCAGTAACTATTGGGTATAACAAGAAGTTTATAATTAGCCGCCACTTTTCTGCCGGTAGTTCCAACAGGTTTTTCAATAATTTCATTGTCAATAATATATGAAACCGGAATTACCTCGACGAGCTTGTACCCTTCTTCTATTTCAGCATTTTTAGCCTGTTCGTACAAATTGTCGATATCTGCTTTGCTGACAACTCCGTCGTCGGACGTAAATTTTACCCGTTGAGAATGGATGGTTTTCATGTGTTGACCGGCATACGCGACATACACTTCCTCTATACGTTCATTTATTTTCGACTCAAGATTGAAGAGCAACTCACCCACTGAAACTGCAACTTCTTCGATATTAAAAATAACCCCTCTTCTTATTCCTTTTGCAGGGGTTTTGGCCACACCTGAAATTTCGAATTTTCCTGCCTCATTTTTTGTACCGGCAATGGCAACCAATTTTGAAGTGCCAATATCGATAACTACCGAAAGTTTACTTTTTGAAGCCATAATCTATTTTCTTTTTGCAACAACCTGATTATTATATTTCAAACTTACCTTTTCATATTTGTCCCAGTTATTTTTTACCAGTACCTGTTTGTAGAATTCCCTCATAATGTGCAGTTTTTCGCGGTAATTTCCGAGATCCCCCAATTCGATAATATTTCCGCCAACCAACGGAGTAAGCAAAACATCTCCATCTTCTTCAACATGTACCTGTTGTATTTGTGCTTTCCAAAAATCGTTGTTTTCAACATACATTACAAAAGGGAGAAGTTGTTCTACTGCAAATGTTTCGGAAATGGAACCAGTTGTAACCAAAACATTTGTAGCGTAACTTGTCGAGATTGGAATCCTCACCCCAAATTTATCGAGGTAGTAACTTCCGGATGAAGCGATTACCCGCATAACCGGTTCGCGGTGTTTTACCTTAACCACCAAAACTCCCCTGTAAGAGCCGTTTTCGTTAACCATTAATTTATATACATCTGCTTTTAAAATAGCGGGGAGTTTTTCAATTTCTTGTTCGATAATTTCCGAATTTATCTCGTTGAGGGTTTTGCCCTGAATTTTATTGTCGGCAGATTTTACTATACGAATTAGCTTATCTTTATCAATATTAATCAAATCATTTTTATTGAAAACAACCTGAATGTCGCTGCAAATGATATTCCTGCTTTCGATT
>CAMTWS010000046.1:0-14877 GCA_947085485.1 uncultured Prolixibacteraceae bacterium | reverse complement strand
GTGTGTTTTTTAAAACTGTGTTTTTGATTTTTGTTTTATAAAACGAAGCGTGACCGAGGTTGCAATTCTCAAAACCAAATGAAAGTCTAAATGAATTGCAGTCGTTAAATTGAAGACCAAGCAATTTACATTCAGTGAATTTACAGTCGCGAAAAGCTGTTTTTGTAAGTTTGGCCAGGCTCAGGTTACAACCTGTAAATTTGCACTCCATAAAAACAATTTCCGAAAGCCGGTATCCGAAAAGTCGCAGTTGATAAAACTGCAATTTTCGTATTCTCCTTTTATTAAAGGGGTTTTCTGAAAGTCGATTTGGGTAAATGTTGCGTCTTCGGTGTAAGTTTGTTTCATCTGAGTTATTTCGAATTTCAATGATTGTCAATGAAATCCATTGCATTTTTAATTTTCCCGTAGAGTTTTTCTGTAAGTTGAGTATTTTTCTCTGTCTTTCTTAAGTCCACAACCACCATTTCCAAGCATTCTAAATCCCACATGTAAAAACCAACTTTTCTCTTTCCTGTTAAATTGCCAATACGTGTGTCCAAACCAAATGATTCGGCCATTTGCCAGGTGTTTTCCTGAAGTAATTCCAATTCGTCGATTTCAAATTTGATATTTACTTTTATGTCGTTTTTTCCTGGTTTTATCATTTTGTTTGTTGTTTGATTTTTTAACATAACGGTTGCGGCTATGAAACGTGCCGGATTGCGGAACTGTGTTTTTATCACCCGAGAAAAACTTAGCCTGTGGGAACTGAACTTGCAAAACCTCTGAAACCCGCATTGCTTATGAGCCTTTGTTGCGTGTTATACTTTATTTTAATTCGTTTTCTTGTATTTTATCTATCATTAATTTCAAAATTGTCAAAAAGTTACTAATGGCAATTTTATCGATAGGTTTATCTACAATCCATTTTAGATTATATTTTGCCGATATAAATTTATTGGTTTTCTCTAATTCCGACCTAAACAACTCGATAATTGAATCTGAATTATTTACTTTTTTCCTTATCTCTTCAAATCCGGTATAAATACTTTGTTTAAATACTGATTGCGGTGGATAACCAAAACATAATCCTACAAATCCATTATTTATCACAACGTTTATCGAAAATCCTTTTGAACCCCAACGAATCAATAATCCATTTGTTCTAGCAAAATCAAATAATTGCTGAAAAACAGGTTTGCCAAAAGAATTCAATGAATCAAAAAATCTCTTTTCATCGACTTTTGGTAATTGAGCCGTTGATTTTACGGAATCCGTGCGGATAAAAGTATCTTCACCAACAACAAAATCTATTGCAATCATTCTTTCTGAAGCATGATTTAAGAAATACTTAAACTCCATGCAGTAAATATCTATCCCTTTTTTTCTTAAATATTCGGCAGATTGTTTTATAGCAAGACTAATATCCTGTGCAACAATCATTAATTTAGATGCTTTATTAAACGAAATTTTATCAGTATCCATCGAATCAAAATATTCTTGATGATATGTTTCTAAGGATGATTCCTCTCCGATATAGTTTTGATAAATCAGATTTAATTGTTCATAATCCAAGTTATCGATAAAAGAGGCATATTCTAATAATTGAGATACAGTTTCTCGTGGTGTCTTACCACGTTTTAATTCAATGACGACAGTATTACCAAATCTATCAAGACCAAGTAAATCAATCCAAGTACCTAAATTAGTCAATACTTGACGACCTATAATAAGAATTTTGCCATTATCAAAAAAGCATTCTGGATTATTCTCTAATAAAATCTCTAGGTCAGATTCTTTATTATCCATCCCGAAAGAATGCTCTTTATATTGAATCAATTTTCCTTCTTTATTAACTGTAAATAGTTTCATTAAATGTGAGTTGTTTACGTTTTTTTAAGTTTGGTATGTAAATAATTAATATCACGAAGTTATTACACTTTTTTTCTTTTTTATCTATTTCCTTTAAATTAGGTACAAAATCAAATCAGGTTAAAAATCAGGAGAGGATTTTTGGATTTTTATGCTGATATTCTTCCTGTTACTGAAATGCAACCGCTCTGCACTCTTCCACATCTGTCACCGATTTTGGCAGCGGTTCGCCAAGCACGCGGTGACCGGTTTCTGTAATCAGAATATCAACCTCATTTCTCAATCCGCCAAAATTCCCGTATTGGTTAATTTTATCGAAATTCAAAAATTCGCTGTTAATTTTTTGTTTCTGCCACAAGTCGATTAATTGCGGAATAAAATAGATTCCCGGTTCGATGGTAAGTACATGACCAGTTTGAAGTTCCATAGCCAGTCGAAGCGATTTCAAGCCAAACTGTTTGCTTTTTGGCTCGCCGTTGTAACCAACCCACTGTTCGCCCAGGTTTTCCATGTCGTGAACATCGAGCCCCATTAAATGACCCAGTCCGCATGGGAAAAACAAAGCATGTGCGCCATTCTCAACAGCATCGTTGGTATTCCCTTTTGTAAATCCCCGGTTTTTCAGGCCGTCGAAAATATTCCGGGCAGTATTTAAATGAACATCGCGAAAATGCACTCCGGGTTTTAAGACTTCGATGGCTGAGTTATGTGCGTTCAAGCAAACTTCGTAAATATCGCGCTGTTCATGTGTAAATGTCCTGGATACAGGAAATGTGCTGCTCATATCGCCGGCATAACCCATTGGAGATTCCGCCCCGGCATCGAGCAAAAAAAGCTGACCTTTGCTGCAACCTGCGCTTCAGTCATTCCCGGTTTGGCAATCGCTACTGCCAGCGGAATACTTGCTTTTTGCGCTGCTTCGGCAGGGTTAATTTTTAAAAGCTGAAAAAGTTTAATCTGGTGTTCAGGACGATACGGTGGAAGAAATAATACCTGACCCGATTTTTCAAGTTTTGATTTTAATTCATCAGTTCCGGCGGTTTGTTCAATGCCCGATTCCCGCGCCAGCGAAGCAACCGAAGGCATGTCGCCCATCCAAACGATATCGTCGATGGTGTAGTCGTTGCCCATAAACAGAATTGTTCCGCTGCTGAAATTCTTTTTCAGTATTTCCCTTCGTTGAATATAAGTGTCTTTTGAAAACATGGTTTATGTTATTGAATAATCGCTGAAAATACAAAACTTCGGGCAAAATAAACCTATGCAGCCAATGAAATAAATCTGACGATTGATTAGTTGTTAAGTTGAAATTTTACAAGTGATTTATATTAAAAATTCACTATTTGGGTTATTTCTCATTTTAATTTTTATCAACCCTCTTAAGTATATCGCTCATCATCTCAATCTGAACTTTCTGTATTTCAAGAAGTTCCTGCTGTTGGTGTATCATCAGGTGGTCGATTTTCTCATGAAGCATCCTTATTTCCAATTCCGATTTAAGATTGATCATATAATCTTTTTTGGATCTTTCCCTGTCCTTTTCTTCCTGCCGGTTTTGGCTCATCATAATTACAGGCGCCTGTAATGCGGCCAGGCACGACAGAATTAAATTCAGCAAAATAAATGGATAAGGATCAAATCCTTTATCGAGAAGCCAGAGAACATTCAGCGAAATCCATATCAGGATGAATATTCCGAAGGAAATGATAAAAGTCCAGCTCCCGCCAAAAGTGGCAACCTTATCTGCAATTCTCTGGCCAAAAGTCAGGATCTGTTTTTTATCTCCGTCTATCTTATCCGATAATGTTGTTTTTTCTGAAAGCGCATTCAAAACAGTTTTTTCGATTTCAGTAAGTTCTTCGATTTGACTGCCCAGGTAATTGGAAATATATTTCTCCCTGTAATAATCCAGTTCTTCAATTGATAAACAATTATCTGCTGTAAATTGAGGGTGGTCTTTTTGGATAAGATTAATAATTGAGTTTCGTAGTGTTTTTCCGCAAATTCTTTCAGAAACCGGAAACTCTTTTTTCGATAAATCACTTTGGAATGTTTTCATTTGTTGTGTTTTAAAATTTAGACGATTGTAAAAATATTAATCAAGGTTTTATAACTTTTGCCAAAGCAGACGGCACTTGCAGCAAATCGTAATCGTGAGAATAAATTAAATATTCATTTAGCCAGCGTGGCGAAAATTTCTCTTTATAATCGCGCAAACCTTTGTAATGCGAAAATGGTTTAATTTTTTCATAGGCATATTTCATCGACTTTTCGGGAAAGTTTTGCGGGTCCTGCATTCCGCTCATTGGCGCAAGACCTAAATTGACCGATGAATAGTTTTGCGATTTTAAGTAGTTGAAAAGTTCGGCCAAAAGGTAATCCATAATTCCATTGGGGGCATCTTTTGTTTTACGGATAAGGTCATAAGTTCCTTCTCCTTTGGCAAAATCAGGAATAATATTCAGGAAGGCAATTATCTTTTCCTCTGCATTTTCAACTGTAATAATGGTTTGCATTTTCAGTTCATCCCAAACAAACATCCCCTGCGAAAAAATAATTTCTTCTCTTTCGGTATCATCCAACCATTCATCGCTCACCGATTTCAGTTTTTGCAAAATTCCATCTTTTACAGGAGGTTGATGCACAGTGGCTTTCAATCCCTTATCCTTAATTTTATTCAATGCGTTACGTAACGATTTTTTACCCGGGCCTTCCAGAGTGAATGTTGACAAATCAACAATTCCGGCTTGTCCAAGAAACAGGTTCTTTTTTCCAAGCGAACGATAAACCGCCAAGCTTTCTTCAGGCACACGGTAAAAAATGCTTTTCAATCCACTCTCGTAGCAGAAATTATCAAATTCAGTAATGCAGTTATTCATTTCCTGTGGATTCGCGGCAACAGGATTTTCCAGTGCAACAGCAAAATTTCCTGACACACGATAAGCAATAAACGCATTTTTGTATTGTGAAAAGAAGAACAGTTTATCGGAATATGTTTTGAAATAATCCAAACCCGAACAGCCATTAAGTTTTAAAAGCTCGCCGGCCGCTTTGTTCTCATCTGAAGAAACGATGGATTTAACTATATATGGGCGAATGAAGGTGTAAATCAAGAATCCAACAGACAGTACACCACTTATTTTAATGGAAACTAAAAAGTGCCTGGCAAAACTATCGACAGGAATTAAATCACTGCTGCCAATTAAAAAGTAATTTTGAAGGGTGTAAACAATGGATTGTAGCAACCCGAAATCGATATTGAAATGCTTTTTATCAATAAAATAGAACCCAATAGTTCCGTAAAGAATTATAAATGCAACACTTAAAATTGAAGTTTGCAGGCCAATTAAACGAAGGCGCGGATTATTTTTGACGTAATATTCTTTTCGTGTAACGAGTAAAATGGAAATAACAACAAGGGCTACAATAGATTCCTCGAAATCTATTGCCTTTGTTAAATGCCCGATAGCAGAAATTATACTAAGAAACAAAGCAAACCACCATGCCGATCGTAAACCTTTTAGCATAAAGGCAGCAGTAACCAATAAAAGTAAACCGGTTATCATTACAAAATAATTTGATGCATGAATTGCTTCTACCGGTAAAAACTTATTTATCCATATCAATCTTTCGGCAATGGCAGGGGTTAAAACTGATACCATGTTTAAAATTCCTAATGTAAGTATCAGCATAGCAGGAACTATGCGCATCAGGAGTTTGCTTATTTTTAAAAGAAATGAAACAGCCCCGGTAAACAGCGGTATCCAGAATTCAAAAAAGCGATACAGGAAAGTGATGGCAATTGCTTCAACATTTCCGAAACCAAAACGAATTAAACAATAGCTCATTGAAACCTCAATGGCGCCTAACCCGCGTAAAAAAGGCGATATTATCAGAAAAATAACCGAAACAATATATCCCATAACAGCAGCAAAAAGCGATGGCGAAAAATGCAAAGCTGTCATAGCAACATATAAATGAACGATGCCGGCAATTTCAATGAGAATTGAATAAAAAACAGTAAGTAAAAATTTGCGCTTATCAATTTTATTATTCTGCAAATCATCCATAAAAACTACCGATTGAGGGATTAATTTCATCATCCAATTATAAAAAATTCCTTTTGCCGCTATGGAACGATACATCAAAATTAAACCTGCTATTAGCAGTACAACGGCGCCCAAAGCATACCATTCACCCGAGCCTACCTGGCCTTCAAGCAATGCATATAAAAATGCAGGAATAGCTACAACCACTACCGAAAGTATTCCCACAAATCCATAAACTGTTGAGGCAAAGTAAATCTGCGATTCTTTAATTCCCTTCTTTTCAATGGGGTCGGTAAAAAATGCAAGCGATGAAATTCCACCTGCGGGCAAAAACACACTTATAAAGTTTCTTTTCAAAAAAAGCACAACACTGTCTGGCAATGAAACGGAACTTTTTACTGTAGCAAAAGAAGCTTTGTACATTAATCCGTGCAGCAAAAAAAGTGCGAGGGTAACTCCAATTCCAGCTACCACCCAAATCCAGTTGGCTGTCGTAAGTACATTTCGAACCTCCGAGAATTCGGTTTGTTCGTGTTTTACAAACCAGAACCCAATGCCAATAAAAAATGCAGTAAAAACAAACTGAGTAATAATTTTTGCATTTTCCTTAATGAAAGGAATACTTTTTTCTTTGAAGAACTGAAATATCGAATTTGATAATTCCATTGCTTTCATTGCTGCAAGTTAGCTAATTAATAATCTGAAATTTAGGACATTTTAAATTAAAATTAAAATTATAATTACTTTTGAATTATGGCAAATTATACATCGCAACATATTTTAAATACATCGGCAAGCCTGCTTGGATTTTGCCTTTTTGTAATCACATCGTTACATATTGCCAACAAAACAGAAATATTTATTATTGATGAATTTACCTCTGTTGTGGCTATATTGCTAACTTTCTCATGCATTTTTTCCTTTATTTCCATTCGGACAAAAATAGAGGCCAAAGAAAAACAATTTGAAACAATTGCCGATTATCTGTTCCTTGCTGCGCTTGTGGGAATTCTGATTATTATATTGCTGATTACCTTTAATTTCTTTTAACCCACATTGCAGTAAAAAATCTACATTGTAATTAAATCTCGATTAATATCGACTTTTTTCAGGTTATTTGGACTTGCAAAAGGTGAACTTCCTGCACAGATCCGCAACTTTAGGGTTGAACGCTCAACTGCCGACCCGCGCATTTCAATTATTACATGGAATGCCTCATCAGGTGCATACGCTTATAACACCTGGTTTGGGGTTGAACCCGGCAAACTGTACAACTGCATTACTGTAAACGGCGAAACAAGATACAATTTCAGGGGAATGGATAAAGGTACCACCTACTTGTTCTCGATTGAAGCGCTTGGCGAAACCGGCCGGTCGAAAATGGGAAAGGAAGTGAAAATAAATTGATATTCGAAATCTACGAAATCTGAATAGTCACTTTCCTGTCTCCACATAAATAAATTGAACTATTCAGAATCACAAATTCGTGTGATTTCATGCGAAATAGAGATTATAAAATTCAAGTACCCTAAATTTTCATGGATACCGTTTTCTTTTTCAGAGAAGTAATATCCAGGTTATAAAAACTCCGAACTCCAAAATCATTTTTTTACCTCCAAAACAATTACCTCGTCAATTGCGTCGGCATTTAATTCCGGTATTTCCAGTGTTACTTTCCTTGTCTTTTTATCGGTGTTGATTTTGATATTTTTCCCTGTTTCAAAACGAGAAGCTTTCTTTAATCCATAAGGAAAATCTTTCAGTTCAATTTGATTTTTGACTGCTTTCGGATTTGTGATGTGCAAAAAAACTTTGTCACCTTTTTCAACCGCCACGCCCCAATTAGCAGGTTTCATAAAACTTGTACGGGTTCCGTAAATGGTTTCTCCATAGGTTTTCAGCCAGTTTCCCATACCAAGCAACCTTTCCTGGTGGGCTTTCCTGACTTCTCCTTCGGGTGTCGGCCCGATATTCAGGAGAAAATTGGCCCCCAGCCCGGCCGATTGGATGAGCAAATGAATGAGTTCTTTTGTTGAGCGGTCAACCGTGTCGTTGGTAACGTAACCCCAGCTATTCCCGATGATGTCGCTTGATTCGAGCGGCAGGTCTTTTGAAATTACGGCATCTGTCGAATATCCGCCGCCTGTATTTTCACCGGGTAAATCGCGTTCAAAAGTCTGGTAATCCTCGCCGGGGAACACAGCCAGATGATGATTGTTTACAATCATACACCCGGGTTGCAGCTTGTGGATTAACGAATAAATTTCATCGTATTTCCATGCCCGGGTTTGTTTCCCGGTGCGTTTGTTTGGTAAATTTTCCACCTGGTCCCAGTGCCCGTCGAACCAGATTCCGTAAATGGGGCCGTAATTGGTGAGAATTTCAGTCAACTGGTTTTTCATAAACTGAATATATTCATCCCAGTTACATTCGCTTTTTATTCCGGTTGCCTTTTTTACGTTTCCCTGGCAGTAATCGGCGCGGTAAAAATCGGTGAGCGAATAGTAGCAAAACAGTCTGATTCCCTGTTTCTTACATTCATCGGCCAACTGTTTCAGCACATCTTTTCCGTAAGGTGTGTTCATTATACTCCAATCAGTATATTTTGTGTTGAACATGCTGAAGCTGTCGTGGTGGCGCGTAGTGAAAGTGATGTATTTCATCCCGGCATCTTTGGCCAGCTTTACCACAGCGGCGGCATCGAATTTCTGCGGATTGAAAACGTTGATATTTTCGCGGTATTTGTCAATGTCCTGTCCGCTCAAAGCCCAGCCAATTTCTTTGCCCAGCACGCTGGAAACACCCCAGTGGATAAACATGCCAAAATGCGCATCGCGGAACCATTCGCGGTTTTCAAGATTTTCTTCAGTTGGAACATAGCCAACCTGACCTTTGTCGAGGTCGTTGCCCTGTCCACGGCTGACAAGTGTATTCATCAGGAATACGATTAGAAACGGGAGGATGATTTTTTTCATTTTTAAAAGTTTAAAGTTTGATTTTAAGTTGATGCAAGTTATCAATTTATTTCGTTTACGGGACAAACAACTGACCTCCTGGTGCAGACGAGAGGTAAAAACAGGATTAATAAGGTTTTATTTTATCACTCAAATGGGTGCTTCACGCTTTACAACCAATTTTAAAACATTTATTGAAATGAATACAATATTTATTGAATAACAATAAATATTTATTTATATTTGCCAAATAATTTTAAATAAAGCAATTATGGAAATTAAAATTGGTACTCAACAGATTTTAAAAATTTTGAATGTTCTTTCGTGGATTATTTTTATAGGCTTGTGTATCGAAGCGGGCGGAATAATTTTCAACGCTATCTTCACACAAATGGTCAATCCGGAAGCGGCGAAACATTTTTGGAAAGAAATAGACTTGTCTGGTCTTTATAAGTATGACTCAGGATATTTTTTGGTAATTACTCTGTTAATCAGTATTGTATTAGTAATGAAAGCGATTATGTTTTATCAAATCGTTCGGGTGTTGCACAACAAAAAACTGAACTTTTCGCTGCCGTTTAATAGTTACATTGCCAGGTTTATCTCTACTTTGGCGTATTTGGCTTTGGGCATTGGTTTATTCTCTTTTTGGGGAGTAAAATACACGCAATGGTTGGTTGACCAAGGAGTAACTATGCCCGATGTTCGCTATTTGCGATTAGGCGGAGCCGATGTGTGGTTGTTTATGTGTGTGGTACTTTTTGTGATAGCACAAATAGTTAAGCGCGGAATAGAATTGCAGGAAGAAAACGATTTAACAATTTAAGCCATGGCAATAATTGTAAACCTTGATGTAATGATGGCCAGGCGAAAAATGTCGTTGAACGAGCTTTCAGAGAAAGTAAATTTAACACTGGCCAATCTGTCAATACTTAAAACCGGAAAAGCAAAAGCAATCCGGTTCAGCACACTGGAATCTATTTGTACAGCATTGGACTGCCAACCGGGAGATTTATTAGAGTATTCAAAAGATTAGTTATATTTGAACCAAACAAACAAGAATAAAATGGAGAAAAAAAATCAATCCGAAGGCATAAAACGCCGGGAGTTTATACAAACCAGTGCGGTGTTTGCAGCTTCTGCCATGCTTTTAACTTTAAGCGGTTATAAAGTATTCGGCGCCCTTAACCCTACCCAAACGGGGAATTCAATTCCTGCCGTTAAGCTCAACAACGGCATACCAATGCCAATGCTTGGATTTGGCACGAACACACTAAATGGCCCTGTGTGCGTCAGATGTGTATCTGATGCAATTTCAGTGGGTTATCGCCTTATTGATACCGCTACCATTTATGGAAACGAAGAATTTGTAGGCGCAGGGATAAAGCAAAGTGGCATTAAAAGGGAAGAACTATTTATAACCTCAAAACTTTGGGTTGACGATTCGGGGTATGAAAAAACAAAGAAAGCCTTTGAAACAACCTTAAACAAGTTGAGCCTTGAGTATTTGGATTTATATCTCATCCACCGGCCCCGGGGAGATATAAAAGGTTCGTGGAAGGCGATGGAAGAGCTTTACGGGAAAGGTAAAATCAGGGCCATAGGAGTGAGTAATTTTGAACCTGATCAACTTGATGATTTGATGGCAGAGGGCAAAATCAAGCCCGCGGTCAATCAAATCGAAACTCATGTTTTCTTTCAGCAGCAAAAGCCATTTGGAGCAATGAAGAAATATGAAGTGCAAATGGAAGCCTGGTCTCCTTTTGCAGCGGGCCGCAATGGAATTTTTAACAACGAAACCCTGGCCGGTATTGGCAAAAAGTACAAAAAGAGCATCGCTCAGGTTTGCTTACGGTGGCATTACCAGAGAGGTATTGTTGCTATCCCGAGAAGTTCACAAAAAGCACACATGATTGAAAATTTAGGTATTTTCGATTTTGAGCTTGATAAATCCGATTTGCAGATTATTGCCACACTGGATCTAAATAAAACTCAATTTCCTGAGTGGAGTTGAACATGAAAATGAACAAATATTGCAATGAAGTTGATTTCGGGGTTTGCATCACTTTTAATGTGAACTATATTTGCCCGACATTTTAAAAACGATATTATGATTTCAGTAAACGAATATTTCGACGCAAAAGTAAAATCGCTGGGATATACCACCACCACCGGAAAATCTACCGTTGGAGTAATGGAAGAAGGAGAATATGAATTCGGAACTTCAACCCATGAAACCATGATTGTGATTGAAGGTGAATTAATTGCCCAGTTGCCAGGCGAAACGGAATGGAAATCGTTTAAGGCAGGAACTTCTTTTGAAGTTGAAGCAAATGTTAGGTTCAAAGTAAAATCAGTTGGGCAGAGTTCTTATTTGTGCAGGTATAAATAAAGTTTTTGATTTTACCATTTTATCTGGCCTGAACAAACCGGGAGCGTGCATTTCCATCGTTTTTTATTCCCCTTGTTTTGCAGTAATCGGCCAATTCGCTTAAATCAATTACAACGTCAAAAATCTCAAAGCCTTCCGAAGCCAGTAATTTTCTTGCGTTCATGTAGCCTTTGTGCCAGTCATCCCAGGTTTCGTGCATACTTTCCCTGTCGTCAATCATTTTGAGGAATCGTTTCCAGTCTTTTTTCCTGTAATAGGCCATTTTAATTTCCATCATCTTTCGGTAGATTTTAGTTTTGAATTAAATACTCAAAAAGTTGATTAAAGTTTCGGAAGGCATTAAATCTTCCTTCAATAATATGGTTCACCGCACCTGGCGCAATAAAGCCGGGCGTCGTCGATAATGATTTTAATGTACACACGAAAAGAATCGTTGCTGCATTTCTGGCAAACCTGTTTTTCTTCGGAAGGTTCTGTTTTTTCTTTGGGTGGCTTCCATTTGTATTTGTTTTGTTCTTCTTCCATGGATTGAACTTTTTTTAGATGGATTTTTTATCTCTTCACTGCAGACTACTGGCAGGCTAACATTATTCTTTCTTCGTTTTATCACCCTCTTTTAAATGCAAGACGGTTTTTGCATTGAGTGCAGTAACCACTTTTTTGCCTGTTCGGGCTTCCAATTCTTTGCGGGCTACCCTGGCTACATTTCCACCTTGCTTTGCCACCTTTTTACTTGCATCAAAATCTTTCGGGTTTGTAGCTGCCGAAATGTCTTTTGTTGATGCTTCGGCAAGCATGTTTAAAATCAATTCAGTGTTGGTCATGTTGTCACGAAGGTTTTCCTTTCTCAACCTTTTCAGCATTTTATACTCTTTCGTGGTATTATCGCTCCAGGCTTTTGTGATGATGTCGGTAAGTGTTGCAAACTGAACACCTTCTTTTAATCCTCTTTTCTTCCATTCATCGGTTAGCTCTTTTCGAATCTCAATACTTTTAAGTCGCTGATTAATCCAGTTTTCCGAATAACCTAAATTAAGGTATTGTTGTAAAGCCCTGTCAATGCTCAGTTCAGGGTCCTGCATTTCATCCAGTCTTTCGGCAGCCACTTTTGCCAGCCATTGTTTAAAAGGTTCTGCCTTTGGCGATGGGATAGATTGTATCAGGCGAAATAGCTGTTCTGTGTCGGCAACATCAGTAAATCGCAACTTACCATCCTCCGCGGCTAATTTCAACCGGTTACAATTTGTAACCGTTTCGTTTCCCTCCTTTGTAAGTCTGTATTTAAGTACCTTCCAGTAGTTTCTTGCGCCCTGGTAGCCAGGCTGTTCTGTAAGTACTGCCACAACATCCACGATTGAAAAATACCATTTTTCCTGTTCAGCATCCCAAAGGGTTCTTACTTTTTTATCTTCAAATATTTTAATTTCGTTTTGCTTTTCCATCGCCCAATTTTTTTAACAGTTTTTATTTTCTGTAATCTCAAAGTTAAATAATTCTCCCACACCACGACAGAATTGAGGTCAGGACTTATCAACGAAATGCGCGGACGGAGTATGATGGGGAGCAGTACGTGCAACGGATTAAAGGGCTCACTTGACATAACATCCTTAAACGGGAATCAAGAGATATTCCTATCCACTAAGCGGTTCCAAACCGCTAAGCGGATAAGGGAAAATGATGTACCATTCAAATGAGAAAGAAAAAAAACTATTTCACACTGATTGGTTGTTTCAGTTTTACCGGCTGGCACCAGGAATCTTTCCCGTCGTAAACAGCGGTTATTAGATGGGTGATTTCGTTGTTTTCAATCAGCAGCTGGGGTCTTTCGCGCCTGACACAATGCAAAACCGAATCGTGTTCAAATGCAAGTTCGTGGTTGTAAACAATTACGGGATCATATTTCATCCAGTTGTGAATACCGTTAGCCGAGTACAGGAGAACACCCCATCGTTCGTGGCCGCTGACACCGCCGACGTTGTCTTCGCACACGATGTGATAACTGCCCTCCGATTTAAACAGGTAAAAATCTTCGAGCCGGGCTGCCGGCCAAACATTTTCGTTTACAATGGAGTAGGGGCCTTTATAACTGGCGGCCTCCGCCAGAATTACCCGTAATTGTGTGTCGCGGAAAATCAGTTTTACTTTCCCGTCTTCCACCAGAACAGCGGGGTTGTTTGATTCTGCATCGATTACCGGTAAATCCGAACGTACCCACGGGCCCGAAATGGATTCGGATTCTGCATAGCCAATCCGGCGAAGTAAAGCATCAGAATTCTGCTGACGGGCGGTAAAGTTGCTGCCTATGTAAAAGAGTACATATTTGTTGCCAATGTGGTGAATGGTTGGATTGTGCGCCATATTTGAATCCCAGAACAAGCTGTCCCGCCCGCCAATAACCACTTCCTGAAATACGAAAGGCCCAACCGGCGATGTTGAAGTTGCCCGCACAATCTCCGAATTTTGCCTGTATCCTTCGGGGAAAGCGCCGGTTTTTGGCCAGCGCGAGGCAAAAAGATGATACACCGAATCCACCTTAATCATCGAACCACACCAAACCCAATACCCCTCCATTTTAAAACCACTGTTTACGGGCAGTTTCTCAGTTTCAAAGGCAATGATTTGGCCTGATGAAGGTTGAAAGAAAAGGGAGAGGATTAAAATGAAGTGCAGGTGTTTCATTGGTTGTGGAATTTAAACTTGCACAACGTATTCGTATTCGTTTAATTGTTAATAAATGTTGAAACCAACTGTAGTATTTCCATAAACACAATTTATTAGATTGTGCTTATCATAAATTGGTTTCTTCAATTTCTGGTTTGTCGTTTTGTAATATGGGTTCTGATAATTTTTGAATTTTCTCTTTTGCCCCAATTCGAATTAAAGTTATTTCACTTTTATCTTTCATTGATATAAGTAAAAGATTGTCTGTATCAATATTCTCAATTTTATAGAATAATTCTTTGTTTGGATACGACAGATTTAAGGTATTACCCTTGTCGGTAAATTTTAATATGCCTTTGGAGACTTTATCATTAATAATTTCGGTGAAAGTTAGATTTCCGAAGAATGAGTGTTCAAAGAAGAATATTTGTTCATTGTATGAAATATTTTTCCACCTTTTCCCAAAGAGTTTTAAATTTCTAAAATATTTTGGTTTTGATAATGCAATAATAATTAAGATTGACAATATTAAACCTACGGAAATACCTAAATTGGTAAATAAGTCTTTGTAGATTGATTTTTTGTTTTCTGTTATAACATAATGTCTGCCTTCTGTTGAGTGATAAACTGCCCAATCTTCAGTATTAATGTTTGCACTATGTTCGTCTGGACTATACCAATAAGAAGAGAGCTGACCGGATGATGTATATTCTTTGGGTTCCGTATTTTGCATATGAAAATAGTCATTTCTTATATCAGGAAAATTTGATATATCAACGTACTTCCCTGGTGTGTAGGCGCCAGGTGAATGCCTGTCTTCCGCAGTAAAATACTCATATGCCATTTTCAAATTCGATCATATCCAGAGCATTGACATCATGCATCTTCCCGTCGCTTATATGGATGAAAACCGGAATATCGGTTTTCAGGTCAAGTAAGGTGTGAAGTTTTACCGCACCTTTTGCTT
>CAMTWS010000045.1:0-43732 GCA_947085485.1 uncultured Prolixibacteraceae bacterium | reverse complement strand
GTACGCACATTCCTTTTTCTGAACTGGCCGAAATTGAATACACCGAAGGCCCTGCTAAAATTTCGCGCGACAATACGCATCGACGGGTTGTTGTGAGTGTAAATGCCCGTAACCGCGATTTACAGTCGGTAATCGAAGATATTCAACAAAAAATAGACGCAAATATTAAATTAACGCCGGGTAACTACATCGAATATGGCGGACAGTTCGAAAACCTGAAAAATGCCACCAGCCGCTTAACATTGGCAGTTCCCGTGGCGTTGCTGCTAATCTTTATTTTCCTGCATTTTGCATTCTGATCGCTAAAAGATGCAATTCTTATTTTTACTGCAATTCCGTTGGCTACAGTTGGCGGGGTTTTTCTTTTATGGGCACGCGGAATGCCGTTTAGCGTTTCGGCAGGTGTTGGCTTCATAGCGCTTTTCGGTATCGCCGTGTTAAACGGGATTGTATTAATAGAGCATTTAAAAGAGCTGCAACACGAAGGAATGACAAACATGCACGAGTTAATTATAAAAGGGACAAAAAACCGTTTGCGACCTGTAATGCTAACCGCCGGCGCTGCGGCAACGGGATTTTTGCCCATGGCAATTTCGTCAGGCGCCGGCGCCGAAGTTCAACGACCACTCGCCACAGTGGTTATTGGTGGACTTGTTACTTCTACAATGCTTACTATGATTGCGTTACCATTGTTATTCGAAATATTTTACAACATTAAAACTATCAGTTTATTTCCGTTCCGGATTATTAGATACAAGGGCACTGTTATCCTGCTTTTTCTTTTAATTCCGGCAGTTGCAGCAATTGGACAAAATACTGAATTGAAATTGAATGATGCCATTGAATTTGCACTGCAAAACAACAGGGAAATAGCAGTTTACAGGTTAAAAGTGCAGGAAAGCAAAATGTTGAAAAAGACCGCTTTTGCACCAGGTAAAACAAATTTTACTTACGGAACCGACCAGAATAATATTGCTGAAAACGGCCACCCGCTTAATGTCTGGGGTGTTGAGCAAAATTTCAATTTCCCCACGCTGTATTCTGCCGAAAGTAAATCGAAACAAATTGATATTTCGATTGCTGAAACCCGATTAAATATTCAAAAAAATGAAGTTGCAAAAAATGTTTCATGGGCATTCTTTAATTACCAAATGCTTCAGAATAAGCGCGATATTTTTAAAACGCTCGACAGTTTGTTTACCGAACTGCTTGTTAATTCCGAAAAAAGGGAAGCGAGGGGAGACGTGAGCCATTTGGAAGTGCTAAATATAAAAGCGAAAAAAAAATCAGGTTTCAATTCTTTTGAATGCACTGAATGTTGATATTGAAAATGCACACAAAAAACTCAAAGCGATTATGAATTATGAAACAGACTTTACTGTTTCCGGAATTTTTGAGCTATTACCTTCAGTTTCACCGGCGCCCGATTCTTTGCCTGTTTTTCAACTGTTAGAATTGGAAAACGACTGGTACAACTCACTCATTCAAATCTCAAAAAACAAAACATTGCCCGATTTCTCGCTGAACTATTTTTTAGGCTCCAACAAGTATGCAAACTCAAAATATTACCATGGTTTTCAGGTGGGAGTGGCTGTGCCGCTGTTTTTTGGCAACGACAGGGGCAGAACAAAAGCTGCTGAAATATCAGGTAATTCTCAAAGTTTAATCTCCGAAAATGAAATGGCCCTGATAAAAAACCGGCTAAACGAATTGATTAACCAACAGTTGAAATACAAAGCATTGCTCGACAATTGCAATTCGTCGGGAAAATTTTTACACGACGAAATAATGCGGACTGCCTTAAAATCGTATCAAATCGGCGAAATCAACTTTTACCAGTTTGTAAGCAGTTATGAAACTGCCGTTCAAATTCAAATCGAATATTACGAGAACGTATTTGGTTATAATGATTCCACCTCAGAAATAATGTATTTTTCAAAATAAACACAAAAGTTATGAAACCAGATTTTGCTATTATATTGCTCATTTTCAGTATCACACTGTTTTCGTGCAAAACTAAATCTACCGACATTGCCGGGCCCGAACCGGGGCTGATTGAAATTACAAAAGCCCAGTTTCAATCCGAAAAAATGGAGTTTGGCGAACCATCGCTTTCACCTTTTTACGACTTGGTTCATTTTACCGGAACAGTTATTCCTTCTGTTAACGGTCGTGCACAAATAAGTTTGCCTGCTCAGGGATTGATAACCCGGATATATTGCAAACCGGGACAATTAGTTGGCAAAGGCGCTGTTTTATTCGAAGTTTCAGGAAATGAATTTATCGACATGCAAAAAGATTTTGCTGAAATTAAAAATTTCGGAACAAATGCTTTGGTCAGCAATCAATTTGTTGAAGGCGATATTAATGTAAGTAGCGACTCCGTTTTTTCCTTGCCCGAAAGCGCCATTTTAAAGTTGGGGAATGAAACATTTGTTTTGGTTCTTGAAAAAGAAACCGATGAACTTTTTTACCTCAGCAAATTAAAAGTAAACATGGGGCGCAAGAACAACGAATTCATTGAAATCACCGAAATGCCCGAATCGAAGAAGATATTAATCAAAGGGGTTTACAATATTCTGATTGAATAAGCTTCCCGAATGAACTCGTTTAGGCGGGGGTTCTCCCCGCTGGCTAATCATCGGCGGGGTGGGTTACTTGATTATGCAAAGTTAAATTGCTATTTCCAAACAATTTTTACATTGTATTTCGGAAAATTTCCATCTTTTGTAACAATCTTTGAAATCTTCCAGTGGTGCATTAAAATCATCGTGCATTACGATGAGACCTTTTGCACAGCCAAATTTCCTTTCTTTAGCTTTGTTTTTCTTTTGTTTCGGTTTAAGAAATTCCACAAAGTCATTAACCTCCTTTATCATCGAAGGAGGTAAAGAACTTATCTTGGTATATAACATTGATGTAGTCATAACTCTTTTTTTTGTAAAGATATTAAAAATATTTGTGACCAGAACCTGAAATTGTGCATGCAATCAGGAGGTGGTTGGTCCTTCAGTTGGCAGACCAAAGCCCGATTTTTGTTACTACAATCACAGTTGATAGGTTTTAAAAAGGGATTCTGAATATTAAAATCCCCTTCCCAAATAGGATGTGGTTCAATTCTTAAATCAATCGTTCTTCTTAATCTTTTAAGTTGCATTTGAACGGCAAAAAAATCATCCATTTTGCCTATCACTGTTGCAATATCTATATCACTATCCTTGTGCTCACAACCTTTTGCATAAGCAACCTTACTTCATCTCCTCTAAACTTCATCTCCTAAATTTTGTTAACTTCAGTAATCATAAAATCACATCTCAATGAAAACAAAAGAATACACCAACGGGGAAATTACAATCGTATGGAAACCTGACCTTTGCATTCATTCAGGCATTTGCGTGAAAACATTGCCCCAGGTTTATAATCCGCAGGAAAGACCATGGATAAAGATGGATAATGCAACTTCGGAAGAAATGATTAATCAGGTAGCACAGTGCCCTTCGCGAGCGTTGAGCATAAAAAAAGAGGAAAAATGACCAGAACAGAACGTGAGGACGATGGTAAAAGAGGCATTTTCACGCTATTTGAAGATGATAAACTTGCCGGTGAATTGACTTATACATGGATTGAAAACAAAGCTTTTATCATTGACCACACCGGGGTAAATGAAGTTTATGGAGGTAAAGGGCATGGTAAGACGCTGGTAATGAAAGCAGTAAAATTTGCCCGAGAAAAAGGGTTAAAAATTTTTCCGCTTTGTTCGTTTGCAAAAAAGGTTTTCGATAAGGATAAAAGTTTGAATGATGTACGATTTTAAAATCGTTATTATCAAAAAAAAAGACCGGCAATCGAAACCCTTTTATCCCTCGTTTGCAACAAGGGATAGTTGAACCGGCATTTTTTAATGTTGTGCGAAAAAAACTCCCATAACTGCCCAAATGCAAAATGGTCTCTGGGCATTTCCCGTTTTATTGTTTTTTGTCATTAAATTACTAATTTCAACCTGTTAAAAAACATAAAATGGGAACAAAACTTAACCATTAGCTGTTTTTTATGGGTTTAATTATTTAAAATGACAATGCAAAATTCAGAACGTCATCAAGCTAAATATTCAGCAAATTCAAAATACCACCTCGGTTTAGACATCGGTTCAATTTCGGTTAATGCAGTATTGATCGACAATAAAAAAAAAGTTCTTGTCAACCGTTACGAATACTGTTACGGCAAACCATTCGATGTATTGTTAAGGGTTCTTGACGAAATAGTGCAGGAATATGGTTTTGAATTCATCGGCAGTATTGCATTTACCGGTTCGGGTGGAAAACAGGCAGCAGAATTGGCCGGTGGTATTTTTGTAAACGAAATTATTGCACAGTCAACTTCGGTTTCAGAACTTTATCCGCATATTCGCACCATTATCGAAATGGGTGGAGAAGATTCAAAACTCATTTTTATGGAGAATGGCACAACTACAGCTTACTCCCGGCTTTCCGATTTTTCAATGAACAGTCTGTGTGCTGCAGGTACAGGTTCTTTCCTCGATCAGCAGGCCAACCGGATTGAAGTTCCGATTGAAAAGGAATTCGGAGAGATGGCTTTAAAATCAGTGAACCCTCCCCGGATTGCAGGGCGTTGCAGTGTTTTTGCCAAAAGCGACATGATTCACCTCCAGCAAATTGCCACTCCGTTACACGATATTGTTGCAGGGCTTTGTTTTGCCGTAGCCCGCAATTTTAAAAGCACACTTGGCAGAGGCAAGAAATTCGAAAAACCGTTTATTTTTCAGGGAGGTGTTGCTGCAAATGCCGGGATGGTGCGTGCTTTCAAAGAGATTTTTGAACTTGAATCTGATGAACTCGTTATACCCGAATATCACGCTTCAATGGGCGCTTTGGGCGCAATTTCCCACACTTTAAAAAATCAAAACGGACAGGTTTCACCATTTAAGGGAACCGAAGAAATAAAAAATTACCTGGCAAGCGACAGAAGTAACACGGCACGACTGGGAATTTTAAATTTATCGAAAGCCGAATACAATAAAACGGTTAAGGAAATTCTGAAAGATGGCACAAAAACAGAGGTTTATCTCGGTGTCGATGTGGGTTCGCTCAGTACAAATGTGGTATTAATCGATAGTGAGAATAATGTTGTTGCACGCCGGTATTTACCCACTGCATCAAAACCGCTGAATGCCATTCAGCGCGGATTAAAAGAAATTTATTATGAAATAGGTGAGCACGTTTCTGTAATTGGCGTTGGCACAACCGGTTCAGGCCGATACCTGACTGGCGATTTTATTGGCTCCGATGTCATTCAGAACGAAATTACCGCGCAGGCAACTGCTGCAATCGCCTACGATTCGACAGTGGATACCATCTTCGAAATTGGGGGCCAGGATTCAAAATACATCAGTATCGAAAATGGGGTAGTGGTCGATTTTGAAATGAACAAGGTTTGCGCTGCCGGAACCGGGTCATTCCTCGAGGAACAAGCCGACAAACTCGATATTACCATTGTTGACCAGTTTGCTGATTTGGCTTTTAAATCGGAAAAGCCGGTGAGACTTGGCGACCGCTGCACTGTTTTTATGGAATCGGACCTGAATTCGCACCAGCAAAAAGGTGCAGATATCCCCGATTTGGTGGGCGGACTGGCGTATTCAATCGTTCAGAATTACATTCAAAAAGTAGTTGGCGACAAACTTATTGGAGAAAAAATATTTTTCCAGGGAGGTGTTGCCAATAATAAAGCGGTTGTTGCTGCATTCGAAAAAATAACCGGAAAATCGATTATTATTCCACCTCATTTCGATGTAACCGGTGCCATCGGAGCGGCAATTCTTGCCCGTAATTCGATGGCCGAGGGACAAAAAACGCGGTTTAAAGGTTTTAATATCAGCGAAATTCCGTTTACTATATCGAGTTTCACCTGTCATGCCTGTACCAACAATTGCGAAATTCAGCAAATTAAAATTGAAGGAGAATCGAAAAAGTTGTTTTATGGCGGCCGCTGCGAGAAATACGAACTCGACGAACGCAAAGGCAAAGGCAAATACATTCCGAATTTGTTTGAGGAACGGACGGCAATGTTGATGGGCGATTACCGGGAAGAGCCTGAAAACGGTAAAATTAGTATCGGGATTCCACGTGCCCTGACAGTTTTTTACCAACAGTTTCCGTTCTGGCGCTCGTTTTTCGAACAGCTTGGTTTCAGGGTGGTTCTTTCTGAACCCTCGAACAGTCAGATTGTAACCCGTTCAATTGAACTGATGGTTTCGGAAACCTGCCTTCCGGTGGAGTTGATGCACGGTCATGTTGATAATCTTTTAAGTAAAAAAGTCGATTATATATTCCAGCCCTTTATTGTAAATGCCAAAGGGAAAAAGGAAAATCCGACAAGCAACTGCAATTGTCCATGGATACAGTCGTACCCGTTTATGGTGCGCAGCGCCTTTACCGATACAGAAATCCGCGAATTGTTTTTAACGCCAACCCTTCATTTCCGCTATTTCGAAAGGGCGCTGAAAAAAGAACTTTCAGGGTTTATGAAAAAAAAGTTCGGCATTCCCGAATCAAAAACCAAAAAAGTAATTGACAATGCCGATGCAGTGCAGGTAAAGTTTGAGGAAGCCGTTCAGCAAAGGGGAAGAGAAGTGATGGCCAACCTTCCAAAGGATAAAAAAGCGCTGGTAATTTTGGGCCGACAGTACAATACTACCGACCCGCTGCTAAATCTGCGTTTGATAGAGAAACTGCTAAATCTGAATACACTTCCAATCCCGGTTGATTTTCTTCCGTTATTTGAAGAGAATATTTTCGATGATTATAAAATGATGTATTGGCCGAACGGGCAAAAAATTATGTCGGCCAGTCGTATTGTGCACAAAAATGATAATCTGTATGCAGTTTACCTGGGTAATTTCAGGTGCGGACCAGATTCGTTTCTGACTCATTTTGTGCGCAAAGAGTTGAAAGGAAAACCTTACCTGCATCTCGAAGTTGACGAGCACAGCGCCGACGCCGGTTTGATTACCCGTTGCGAAGCATTTCTCGACAGCCTCGAAGGATATCGGAAAGTAAAAGGTATAAAAACTGAAATTGAGAAACCAAAAGTTGTCCATACCAAAAGTCTTGATGGCCGGACATTATACCTGCCTTACGCCGGAGATACTGTTCATATAATTGCAGCAGCAGCAAGAAGTTGCGGAATTGACGCGCAGGTTCTGCCCATGCAGGATAACACCGATTTGGAAATCGCCAGAAAACATACCAACGGACAAGAGTGTTTCCCCGCAATTTGTACCACCGGCAATTTCCTGAAAAAACTGATGGAGCCGGGATTAGACCCAAAAAAGGTCAGCTTTTTTATGCCCGACCACAATGGGCCATGCCGGTTTGGCGATTACAATAAACTCCACCGCATTATTTTTGATAAACTGGGTTACGACGATGTTCACCTGATGACACCCAGCAACAATGATGCGTACGCTGATCTGGCAGGCGATAAATCAAAAAATTTCAGGAAGAATGCCTGGAGCGGAATTGTTGGTCTCGATATTCTTCGAAGGCTGTTGCAGGAGCGCCGGCCTTATGAATTGGTGAAGGGTGAGACAGATAAAGTGTATTTGAAATACCGTGAAGAACTGGTAAATTCGATAGCAAGTGGCGCAAAAGATGTGGGCGCAGTGCTCGAAAGAGCAGGAAAAGCATTTCATGCGGTTGAGGCCAATTTCGAAAAACGCAAACCTGTGATTTCGATTGTTGGTGAGATTTTTATGCGCGACAATCCTTTTTGCAGCGGGCATCTAATCGAAAGGCTCGAAGCGCTCGGCGCGGAAACCATTATTTCCCCGTTTGGCGAATGGCTGCATTATTCATCATACCGGTACTGGCGCGACAGTGTTTGGAAAGGCGACCTGAAAGGGCTTTTCAAATCGAAGGTGCAGCAGGTTTATCAGCACTTTGTGGCCAAACAGCTCAACAGCAAAGTTGCAGATTATCTCAACATGCGAAAAGATTTGGAAATTGATGAAATACTCAAACTTTGCAGTCCGTACATTCATAAAGATTATGACGGAGACCCGCCTATTGCGCTTGGTTCGGCAGCCGGTCTGGTTGAGATGAATATTTCGGGGGTGGCTCACATTCTGCCGTTTACCTGCATGCCGGGAACTATAGTTTGTGCGGTTTCCAACGATTTCAAAAAAGACCACCACAATATTCCATGGCTTAATTATGCCTACGATGGGCAGGAAGACAGTAGCAACGAAACCCGGCTCCAGGCATTTATGCACCAGGCAAAGGAATTTTCGGCAACAAACGGATTCGATAAACCGGTGAACTGGTTTAAACCAATAAAAATTGTGAGATAAAAATATCTGTGTCAATCCCACAGATTGCGGTTAAACATCTTCTTCCATATACTTATGTTATTTACCTTTGTGCTGTATTTGAAATGAATTAACAGCAATCGGGAAATCAAATTAAGTTCGAAAAAAATTATGAAAAAATTGATTCTTGCAGCCATTCTTGCAGTTTTTGCAATGGAGGCAAAAGCACAATCCAACACCGGCGAAATTGCTTTAATGCAAAGTGTTTACGGTATGCAAAAGCGGGATATTATTGCAAAACACATGAAACTCGAAGCTGGTCAGGCAAACTTGTTCTGGCAGATGTACGATGAGTATGAAATTGCCCGCAGGGAAGTTGCATTGAAACGTGTGAAAAACATTGAACAATATGCCAAAAACTATGAGAATCTTACCAATGAAGATGCTGATGCACTTGTAAAAGCTGCGATGGAAGTGCAAAAAAGTTTTCTTGGTCTTTGGGAAAAAACATATAAGAAAATGGCCAATTCAATTTCTCCTGTCACCGCAGCACAGTTTATACAGGCCGAAATGTTCTTCGAAAATATGGTTCGTCAGGAACTTTCAATGGATATTCCGCTGATTGGCGAATTTGATGTTAAGAAATAATTAATCCCTTGATAATTTCAGGTTCTAAACGCTAAAAAATGCCGAAACTGGCAATCTTGCGTTTTTCAATTTAAATTATCCCTAATTTCTTAACGAACGATAATTTTATCGTTTAAATGTTTTATGTTTGCAACAATGTTGCATTTGATTTGTTCTTGCATTTTATGAAATCTCAGGATATTTTACTTAAACATAATTTAGCGCGTACCAGTTGTCGGCAAAGTATTATTGATACGATTGCAAATACCGGCCATGCAATTTCAGAAGATGAAATAAAACTCCGGGTAGAAGCCACCTACGACAGGACTACGTTTTACCGCTCGTTTAAAACTTTGATAGCAAATGGCATTATTCATAAAATAGTGGTTGACAATCAAATGGTTAAATATGCAATAACCGAAAATAACCCTATTAGCGAACAGCACATTCATTTTTATTGCAATCAATGCGGGATTGTTGAGTGTTTGCCCGATACGGTAATCAATACTCCGCAATTGCCTACCGGGTACAGGCAGGTTCAAACCGAACTGATTGTAAAGGGTTTTTGTAATAAATGCAATTATAAATTGGAAAAAACTATTATTTCATTTAAATAACAGAGAGAAAAAACACGATGGAAAATGTTTGGATTGGAGCAATTGGCAGTACTTTAATGGTCAGCCTGCTTTCGTTCTCGGGACTTTTATTACTGGCAATGCGCACCACGCAGTTGCAGCGAATGGTTTTTATACTGGTAAGTTTTGCGGTTGGGGCATTGTTTGGCAATACCTTTTTTATGCTTATTCCCGAGTCGTTTGCCACGATTGAAAACACTCAGCTTATCGGAGTGCTCATTATTTTGGGACTTGTTGTAATGTTTGTTCTCGAAAAATTTATACACTGGCACCATTGCCACAGTGTTTCGCACGATCATGATGCAGCTCCTCTGGGTTACATCAGTTTAATTACTGACAGCCTCCACAATTTTACGGATGGTGTTTTAATTGCTGCCGCCTGGATGGCGTCGCCCGAAGTGGGCATTGCTACCACTCTGGCTGTTGTAGTACACGAAATTCCACAGGAAATAAGCGATTTTGGGGTTTTGCTACATGCCGGATTTTCGCGATGAAAAGCGCTTTTTCTCAATTTTATTGCTGCCTGCGCTGCAATTCTCGGGGCGCTTATTACAGTAATGCTGGGTTCGGTTACCGAAAAACTCATCGTTTATATTCTCCCGTTTGCGGCCGGGGGTTTTATTTACCTTGCCGGGAGCGACCTGATTCCCGAGTTACACCGCGAATCATCAGTTCGTAAAAGCCTGATACAACTTGCTGCCATATTAACCGGACTTGCGATGATGTTTTATATCAGTCTTCACCACGAACACAAACATGCCGGAACCGTTAAAAGTGAGGTTGAAATGCATGATCACAATCATTAGGAAATTATATTCAAACCAATGGAAATCAGTTTTAAAAAGATAGAGGAAGAACACGAACTTGAAGCAATTAAAAGTCTTTATCTTCGGCTTTTCCACCCGAAGAACGGCGGGAATACAACGGACTGATAAAACAGCTTTATATCGATGAGTGTGCTGTAAATCTGATAATCGCAGATGAAAAAATTGCCGGTTTTTGTATTATCTGGAATTTTGATTGTTTTGTTTATCTCGAACATTTTGCCATCGAACCTGCTATGCGCAGACTGGGAATTGGAGAGGAAACACTTTCCCTGATCAGGAGAAATTCTAACAGAAAAGTTATTCTTGAAACCGAACCACCGCTGGACGAAATGTGTAACCGGCAGGTCAACTTTTATTTGCGCAATGGTTTTCATCAGCTCGAAAGGTATTATATACACTACTTGGCAAGATTCAATAATTCGGAAAATGATGGGTTTGAAATAACCATATCGGCATGATGGTTAACCAATTCATCTTTTGAACAAAATGCAATACCAAGGCCTGCTTCTTTTATCATGCAAAGGTCGGGTGTGCTGTCGCCTATTGCAATACTGTTCTCTTTTTTTATGTTGTATTTGGCCAACACACTCAGCAATGCATTTGTTTTGCAAAGCGAATGCCTGCACAAGCTGTTTGGATTACTGAACAGAAAAGATGGGATTTTAACTTCCCCGGTACAAATACTTTTTGAAAACTCCAATTCGTTTGACAGCGAAAAATTCATTCCCAGTTTTATCCTGATGTGGTTGGTAACGCAATCATAGCTGTCGGAAATAATCCCAACGATATATCCCCGGTTCTTTAATTCTGAAACTATTTCTTTAGTGCCGTCAATAATTGGAATAGCATCAGCAACGGCAATTATCTCGCTGAATGATTTCCCTTTTAGCAAAATGGCAACCCGTTTGGTTATGGCAATAATATCAGTTTCCGACGAGCGGATTTCCATTAAATCTGATTTGAACCCAAAAACATCAGCGCTTCTGTCGATAAATCTTCCCATCAGAATGGTGTTGTCCATATCAAAAACAACCAGTTTGTTAAGTTCTCCGAGATTGCTTTCAAGTGCAAATTCCATTTGGGAACGGATTTCACTAAGTGCACCGAGTTCACCAAAATTAAAACGGGGATTTTTTGAAGATGCTGCTTTCATAATTATGGCTTGCGCCACCTCTTTACTCATTTTTCCAAGCGCCTGCCAGGGTTTGCTCTTATTTTCGAGATAACCAATTTCTACTTCCTTCATTTTTATATTCATCAGGTGCATGTCTATTAGGATGCCAATATCCACGCCATAGTCATCCCTGAATTCCAATTTTTGAAAAACCGATTTCTTCCCTGCAATCATGCCGCTTAGGGGTTGTTTAAACCGAAGCAATTCAGGAAAAAAAATGCTCAAAAGTGGTTTAGCTACCAACTCGGTCACCCTTCCTGCATTTCTGCTGAACGATGATTTTACATATTCGGCTTCCCCATGAAGAATGGGATCTGTAAGTAACTTTACTGTGTAGTGTGGATAAGGATCAATATCACCATCAAGGAAAGCTATTATTTCATTACTTGAGCAAAGGATTCCGTCTTTCATGGAAGCCCCTTTTCCAAGCCTGGTGCTGGTAATGACTTTAGCTCCATTTTGCTGGGCAATGTAAACGGTTTGATCAAGTGATTTGTCATCCACGACAATTACTTCGCTTACGTTAGGCTGCACTCTTGCAAAATTTATTACACTTGAAATGTGTTCTTCCTCATTAAGTGCGGGTATAATTACTGTAATCATTTGTGTAATATTTTGGTGAAAAATCAATTTGCAAATGTTATTGATGCTACTTTTCTTTATACGTAAAAAAAAGGATATTATTTAAACTTAAGAATAAAAATAAATCAGAAAAGTGCATTTTTCCAAATTGTTGACTAAATGTTTACTAAAAAGAAAAACGAACATCGTTAAGATATTCGTTTTCAAATCATTGCTGTTTTTGTTTGTGACCCTGGAGAGACTCGAACCCCCAACCTTCTGATCCGTAGTCAGATGCTCTATCCATTAAGCTACAGGGCCTTTAGTTTTTGCTTTAAAAGCGGTGCAAATATAATACTTTTTGATAATTATTCTAAAAATCGATCATCTTCTTCATCCGGTTCTTCAAAATCGTGATCCCTGTTTTGCTTAAGCATTTCAAGTATTTCGTTGCGCGACATCACCTTCACATTGGTAACGATCATATCATCATCCAGAAAATCACCGTATTGGTTACATTCGTCAATAACATTTCTGAATAACTTTTTTAAATCGGATTGCAGCGGGAGCATTACTAAAACTGTCGAAAAACCTGCCGAAAAATCCATTGTTTCAAACTCACCATTGTTCTGTTTCAGCTCATATACCAGTTCATTTTTAAGCAATTTTTGTTGTGTTGCAGTCAAAATTTCAATTTGATTCTTATTGACAAAAACCACATAATATCTCAATTTCTGCCCTTTGCCGCCTAATCCGGTTGAAATAAAAACCTGCTGCTCGTCTAAAAGCGAGCTTTGAATAAGCATTCTGCTTTCCTGTAAAGCAAGCACTGCCCATTGTTTTATTTCCCCTTCGGCTAAACCAACAAATTTTTCGATGGTACGAAACGCCTTAACATCGTCGATGGCAGCTATTGACAATAATATTTCGCGCTTACGATTTTCGCTGATTTCAGGTAAAAATAGTTGTTCCCTGTTTTCAAAGCATTCGGCAGCAATACGTTTTGATCGCACACGGTTGGCTATTTCAAAGTATTTTACCTGAATTTCAATATCAATCTGTTCCTCCAGAATGCTAAAGTTTTCAGGCAAACCGTCAAGTACCCTTTGAATGTTATGATAAAATTGTTTTTCTTCCATTTTGCATATAATTCGAACAAAAATAGTCACTTGTTGTAATATGTAAAGAAGATTTGCATTTTATTTCATTTGAATGGAATTGGATTATATTTGCGAAGCTTATTTTTAATGATTATAAATACACTAAAGCAGGGGATGGAGGCGAAGTGAAATTAAGTGAAGTAAAATATAGTGAAACAGTTGTAATTACCAAAGTACTTGGACATGGTTCGTTCCGGAAAAGAATTTCGGAAATGGGTTTTGTGAAAGGAAAAGAGGTGAAGGTAATTAAAAGCGCTCCTTTTAATGGACCCTTTGAATTTAAAATCATCAATTATAATATTTCTCTGCGCAAATCGGAAGCCGATTTGATAGAAGTAATCCCCGTTGATGATTTTATCAGGACCGAAAATGAAAACTACCAGGGTGTT
Source organism: uncultured Prolixibacteraceae bacterium (assembly GCA_947085485.1). GTDB lineage: Bacteria > Bacteroidota > Bacteroidia > Bacteroidales > Prolixibacteraceae > Draconibacterium. Next base: position 30,033 of record CAMTWS010000045.1, on the reverse strand, counting down.
ATCGACCGCGACATTGATCTTGTAAACCAGTCGGAAAGGACTAAAATCATCAATATTGCCCTGGTTGGAAATCCAAACAGCGGAAAAACAACACTTTTCAATTTTATTTCAGGTTCGAAAGAAAGGGTTGGAAACTATAGCGGAGTAACGGTTGACATTAAAAAAGCCACATTTACAACCAAAGGATATACATTCAATTTTTTCGATTTACCCGGTACTTACAGTTTAACCGCCTATTCGAAGGAAGAAATATTTGTTCGTGAATTCATCTACGAACAAACCCCCGATATCGTAATTAATGTGCTCGATGCAACAAATCTCGAAAGAAACCTGTTTCTCACCACCCAACTTATCGACATGGATGTGCGCATTGTTGCTGCATTAAACATGTATGATGAACTTGAAAAAAAGAAACTGTTTTTCGACAAGGATGAGTTGGCAAAATTACTTGGAATTCCGTTTGTTCCTACAATCAGTTCAAAGGGGGTTGGGCTTGAAAATTTAATCGACAAAGTAATAGATGTTTTTGAAGGGAAAGATAAAATTTCGAGGCATATCCATATCAATTATGGAAAGGATTTGGAGGATGCAATTCAAATTGTCCGACAAAAAATAAAAAAGAACCAGCCCATTACCGATAAAATTTCGTCACGGTTTCTGGCCATTAAATTACTTGAAAAAGACGGTCAGGTTTCTTCGCTGCTTTCACATTATCCGAATTTTGAAGATATTCAGAAAAGTACCCAAAAAGAGGTACATAAAATAGAAACCCTGGAGAATGAAGAAAGCGAAACCATAATTACAAATGCCAAGTACAGCTTTATTACCGGGGCGCTGAAAGAAACTTTCAGGGATCCTCATCACAGTGAAAAAACCCGTTCTGAAAAAATTGATAATGTTTTAACCCATCCATTTTTTGGATTTCCAATTTTTACAGCAATACTGTTTCTGGTTTTCTTTGTTACTTTTAAAGTGGGCGCATATCCAATGGATTGGATTGACCTTGGGGTTTTAGCATTTGGCGATTTTATTGCAGGGCTGATGCCCGCCGGGATGTTAAAAGATTTACTTGTAAACGGAATTATAAATGGCGCCGGAAGTGTTTTGGTATTTTTACCCAATATCCTCATTCTGTTTCTGTTTATTTCGTTGCTCGAAGGTACAGGCTACATGGCCAGGGCTGCATTTATTATGGACAAAATTATGCACCGCTTTGGACTTCATGGCCGTTCGTTTATCCCGATGATAATGGGGTTCGGCTGCAATGTTCCGGCAATTCTTGCCACACGTTCGATGCGAAACCGCGGCGACCGAATTCTTACCATGTTAATTATTCCCTTTATGTCGTGCAGCGCCCGGCTTCCGGTTTATATCCTGATAATTTCGGCCTTTTTCGATAAATATCAACCGCTGTATTTAATTGGTATTTATGCTGTTGGAATTGTTTTTGCTTTTATGACCGCGCAAATTCTGAATAAAACTTTTTTCAGGAACAAGGAAACCCCGTTTGTTATGGAGCTGCCAACTTACCGGCTGCCCACTTTAAGGAATGTATTATACCACATGTGGGACAAAACCCAGCACTATTTGAAAAAAATAGGGACCATTATTTTAATAGGTGTTATTATCGTTTGGGCGTTGGAATATTTTCCGAGGGTGACGAAAAACACTGAAGCTTTGAAGCGGGAAATTCAACTTGCAGAGAAAAATACAACTATAACTTCTGTTGAAAAGGAAAATGTCATTTCTCAATTAAATATCAATTTGGAATCAGACAGGTTAACCAACTCCTATCTTGGGAGATTTGGCAAATTAATTGAACCGGTAATGCGACCGCTGGGCTTCGACTGGAAAATGAGCATTGCTTTGGTGGCAGGTCTTCCGGCCAAGGAAATAGTAATCAGCACAATGGGCGTTTTATATCAAACCAGCGATGATGAAAACAGTGTTAACCTTCAGCAAAAACTTAAAAACGAAAAATTTGAAACCGGTAAAAAACAGGGTCAACTTGTATTTACATCTCCAACCGCACTTGCCTTTCTGATTTTTATTTTGATTTATTTTCCTTGCATTGGAGTTGTGGTTGCAATAAAAAATGAATCAGAATCATGGAAATGGGCAATATTTGCTGTATTTTACACAACTTCATTGGCTTGGATTGCTGCTTTTTTTGTTTATAATATTAGCAATTTAATTGTTTAGTTATCTAATTATTTATGGTTCAGGAGATTATTACATATATGATTATCGGCGCTGCGGTGACGTTGGCAATTTCGAAAATGATCTATAAACCGGGAAGAAAAAAAATCCCGGGAAAGAAGATAGATTTTCAAAATGCTTCTATTTCATCACAACATAATTGCCCTGACTGTTCTGCCGAATGTATGCTTCGCGATGCTGCAAAACCTGTTATTGAGAAGAATAAAGATTTGTGCAAAAAAATTGAAATGAGGCAAAAATCATAACATTTTGAGTTTCCGGATTGTCTCTGTTGGATTTTCAGAATTAAAAACAAAGCTACCGGCTACCAACACATCAGCGCCACATTCAAAGAGCTTTTTGCCGGTTTCGAAATTAATGCCTCCGTCAACTTCAATCAAACAAGCGGGATTATTTTTTTCGATAAGAGATTTAAGTTGCACCACCTTTTTATATGTATTTTCAATAAAAACCTGCCCGCCATTACCAGGATTCACTGACATCAATAAAACCATATCCAGTTCAGCAATGATGTCTTCCAAAACAGCAACCGGAGTATGAGGATTAATACAAACACTTGCTTTTACTCCCTGATTTTTAATTAATTGAATCGTTCTGTGCAAATGCTTGCAAGCCTCGTAATGAACCGTTATTATCGATGCACCGGCGTTGACAAAAGGTACAATCATAAAATCCGGATTTACAATCATCAAATGCACATCCAAAGGTTTTTTCGCGATTTTATACACATGCCCGATAACCGGAATTCCAAACGAAATATTCGGAACGAATACGCCGTCCATCACATCGCAATGAATATAACCGGCTTCACTTTGGTTAATCATCCCGATTTCTTTTCCAAGATTGTTAAAATCGGCAGCCAAAATTGAAGGCGCTATGATTCGTGTCATATTATTAACCTGATTATTATCCGAGATAAGTTCTTAATAGCCTGTTCCGAAATTGATTTTTTAATTTTTTGATGGCTTTTTCTTTAATCTGGCGAACCCGCTCGCGTGTTAACCCGAATTCTTCGCCAATTTCTTCCAAAGTATAGGGTTGATAGCCGTTTAATCCGAAATAGTGCCTTAGGATTTCAGCTTCCCGATCGCCAAGTGTAGCTAATGATCTTTCAATTTCCTGACGCAAAGAAACATTCATCAACCCTTCTTCTGGATCGGGAGATTCATCGTTTAACATTACATCGTACAGGTTACTTGCATCTTCATCGCGCAATGGCGCATCCATAGAAACATGTATGTTCGAAAAATTGAGTGCATCTTCAATTATTTCAGGTTTGGTTTCCATTAAACTGGCAATTTCTTCCATGGTTGGTTCTCTTTGAAACTCCTGTTCGAGTTTATTAAATGCCTTATTAATTTTATTTATAGAACCTATTTTGTTTAACGGCAGACGGACGATTCGCGCTTGTTCGGCCAAAGCCTGAAGAATAGATTGCCGAATCCACCAAACTGCATAAGAGATAAATTTAAATCCCCGGGTTTCGTCAAAACGTTCTGCTGCCTTTATTAATCCAAGGTTTCCTTCGTTTATTAAATCGGGAAAACTTAGTCCCTGGTTTTGGTATTGTTTTGAAACGGAAACAACAAAACGAAGATTTCCTTTGATGAGCATTTCGAGGGCAACACGATCTCCGGTTTTTATGCGTTTGGCTAATTCAACTTCTTTTTCAGCAGTAAGCAGCTCAACCTTACCAATCTCGTGCAAGTACTTATCGAGCGACAAAGTGTCCCGGTTCGTAACTTGTTTTGATATTTTAAGCTGTCTCATAAGTCAATTTTGTTAACAATAAATTGATAAACAAACATTTGAAACTATCATTTTGTTTTGGCAATGCAAATTTATCAGATTATTTTAATTGTATATACGTATAAATACCTGCTCTGTTAGAAAGTCTCTGAATAGTTCATAATTTTTATTCAAAGATTTACTTTTCTTTTCACCAGTCATAAATGCTGCCAGTTTTGAGGGCAACTTAACATTTCCTTTTCCAACTATATATTCTGCCGTTTCAGTAAATTTTGCAGGATGGGCAGTTTCAAGGAAAACACCAATTTGGTTTTCAGATAAGTATTCATTTAACGATTCATATCCGCAAGCCCCGTGCGGATCGCACAAGTAGTTGGTTTCCAGAAAAACCTGTTTTACTGTTTTTCTGATATTGGCATCAGAATACCAGTAGCCTTTAATGATTTCGGAAATGGTTTTGTGCGAATGATGGTACAAATCGAGTATTCGCACGAAATTACTTGGCGCCCCAACATCCATAGCGTTTGCAATGGTTTCAACCGATGTCCGGGGTTGATAATTTCCGGTTTCGAGATAATCGAAGACCACGTTGTTGGCATTGTTTGCGGCAATAAATTTTGCCACCGGCAATCCCATTTCGCGGGCAAAAAGTCCGGCAGTGATGTTACCCAGATTTCCGCTCGGCACCGAAAAAACCAATTCTTTGTTTTCAAGAACACCCAGCTCTTTTAACCTTGCATAAGCATTGAAATAGTAAAATGCCTGTGGTAAAAAACGGGCTACATTAATTGAATTGGCCGAAGTGAGTACCAGTTTTTTGTTTAATTCAACATCGAGAAAAGCGGTTTTAACCAAGTGCTGACAATCATCGAAAGTACCGTCGATTTCGAGTGCAGTAATATTTTCGCCAAGGGTTGTAAACTGGGCTTCCTGTATCTTGCTAACTTTTCCTTTGGGATATAAAACAAATACATGAATGCCTTCAACGCCCAAAAAGCCGTTAGCAACTGCACTCCCGGTATCTCCCGAAGTTGCGACGAGCACATTCACCTGTTTTTCGCGATCGCTTAAAAAGTAATTAAGCAACCTCGCCATAAACCGTGCGCCAACATCTTTAAATGCCATTGTTGGTCCGTGAAAAAGCTCAAGCGAATAAATTGAACCGGTAACCTTAACAACAGGACAATCAAATTCCAAAGTGTCAAAAACGATTTCTTTTAACTTGGTTGCTTCAATGTCCTCGCCGAAAAACTTTTTTGCCACTTCAAAAGCAATTTCCTGAAAGGTAAGATTCTGGATATTATCAAAAAAAGAAGGTTCAAATTTATTTATGTGTTCGGGCATAAAAATCCCGTTATCGGCTGCCAGTCCCTTTACTACTGCTTCTTTTAACGAAACGTCAGGTGTTTTTTTGTTTGTGCTGTAATATCTCATAAAGCATTTAAAATTTGAATAAAAGAGTTTTAATAAACTGATTGCCCTGAATTGTGCCAAATGCCCCCTTTTTTACGCTGAATTCATCATATACTTCCACCTCATCAGGCTGTATTCCGGGATAATAAATAGTAAAAGGAACAGGTTCGCGGGTATGTGTTTTCAATGCACAAGGAGTTGGATGATCGGGCAGGATGGCAATTGAAACATCCTCTTTCATTTTACCCGTTTCCTCCAGAATATATTTTACTACCCGCCGGTCAAGGAATTCAATGGTTTTTGTTTTGAGCTCAACATCGCCTTCATGGCCGGCCTCGTCGCTGGCCTCAATGTGCAGGTAAACCAAATCGTTGGTTTTTAACGCATCGACAGCCGCCTTTGCCTTACCCTCGTAATTGGTATCCCACAACCCGGTAGCGCCTTCAACATGGATTACTTCCATGCCGGCATAAATGCCAATCCCATGAATCAAATCAACAGCCGAAATAACAGCCGATTTCTCAATCCCAAACATCTCTTTTAAAGTTGGCATTGCCGGTTTGTAGCCCGGCGACCAGGGCCAGATGCTGTTGGCCGGTTCTTTATCATTTGCCCTGCGTTTAACATTTACCGGGTGATTTTGGAGTAATTTCTGCGATTCAAGAATCAATTGGTTTAATAAATCTGTGGTTTTCTGTGCTTCCGGAGTTTCAGATTGGATCATTACATCTAAAAATGGAGTTCCCATAACATCGTGGGGAGGGGTGCACAGCATATTTTTAACGCCATTTTTTATCACCAGCAGATGGCGATAAGAAACTCCCGGACAAAACCTTATTGTTTCTGTCCCTAATTTTTCGTTTAAAAAATGGATAAGTTCTGAAGCTTCTGCGCTTGAAATGTGCCCTCCTGAATGGTTTTTTATTTTATCATTTTCGATAGTCAGTAAATTACAGCGAAGCGCCAAATCGCCCGGTTGCAGGGCAACACCCATACTTGCCGCTTCGAGCACTCCCCGGCCTTCAAAAACTTTTTCAACATCGTAACCCAATACGGCCATGTTTGCAATTTCGCTTCCGGGGTGCATGGTTTTTGGTACAGTTATTAATAACCCCGATTTTCCATGTTTGGCCAGCCAGTCGATATGCGGCTTTTTTGCCATTTGCAAAGGTGTTTTACCACCATAATTCTCAAGGGGTTCATCTGACATTCCGTCGCCGAGTATGATTATATATTTCATGGATTTTTAAATATTTGATACTTTAATTAAATCGGCAAAAACCCCGGCGGCTGTAACCGAAGCGCCGGCGCCGTACCCTTTTATCAGCATCGGGAACTGGTGGTATCTTTCGGTTGTGTACATTACCAGGTTGTTGCTGCCTTCCAAATCGTAAAACGGATGTTTGGAGTCAACTTCCTGCAAACCAACTTCTGCAATTCCGTTTTCGAACCTGGCAACAAACCGCCATTTTTTGTTTTCGGCTGCCAGTTTTATTCGATTTTGTTCAAACTCACTGTCCAATTCCGAAATGTTTTTCCAAAAATCATCAAGAGATCCTTTGAAGAAGGAATCAGGAATAAAGCGATTAATTTGAATCTCGTCCATTTCGATTTGATAACCAGATTCGCGGGCAAGAATCAATATTTTTCTGGCGACATCCATTCCGCTTAAATCAATTCGTGGATCGGGTTCTGAATAACCATCGTCTTTTGCCATTTTAATGGTTTTGCTCAAGGGGATATCAGCCGAAATGGTATTAAAAATAAAATTTAAAGTACCCGAAAGTACAGCTTCGATCTTTAGGATTTTATCGCCCGAATTCACCAAATCGTTTAGCGTGTTTATAATTGGCAAACCGGCGCCAACATTGGTTTCGAACAAAAACTTAACTCCCTTTTGTTTGGCTATTTTCTTTATTTCGGCATAGTTTTTATAACCTGACGAAGCTGCGGCTTTATTGGCCGTTACTATTGAAATGTTTGAACGGAGTATATCCTTATAAAGGGTGGCCACCAAATCGGAGGCAGTACAATCCACGAATACCGGGTTGAAAATATTCATCGCCTTAATTTCATCGGCAAATCCTTGCAGCGATGAGGCTTTGCCCGATTTATCGAGGATTTCCCTATATGTGGCAATATCAATTCCATCGCGGTCAAAAACCATTTTCCTGGAGTTGGCAACTCCTGTTAATTTAATTTTCAGGCGCTTTTCTTTCAGCAATTTCTCCTGTTGCTTTTGCAACTGTTGGAGCAAATTCCCGCCAACGGTTCCAATCCCCATCAGAAAAACATTTAACTCCACATTCTCGGAAAGGAAAAATGATTCGTGCACAACATTTAATGTTTTGCGCAAAACGTCGTTTCGTACCACCCACGAAATATTTAACTCAGAGGCTCCCTGTGCAATGGCAATTATATTCACCCCGCTTTTGCCCATAGTTGAAAACAGTTTTCCGGCAATTCCGGTGGTATGCTTCATGTTTTCGCCAACAATTGCCACAATCGACAAATCGGTTTCAATCGAAATTTTGTTGATTTGGCCATTTAAAATTTCCTTTTCAAAATCGGTTTGAATGGCATTTTGAGCTATTTCAACCGCATTTTCTTCGATTGCTATGCTGATTGAATTTTCTGATGAAGCTTGTGAAATAAGAATCACGTTTACATTTTCGCGGGCCAGCGCCGTGAATAAACGCATTGAAATTCCGGTAACCCCGACCATCCCGATTCCCTGTACAGTGACCAGCGCTATCCCTGAAATAGACGAAATCCCTTTTATAATCCGATCTGTGCCATTTTCAACGTTATCCGAAATCCTTGTTCCCGGATTTTCAGGTTCGAAGGTATTTTTAATCAGGATGGGGATACGGTTTTTGTAAACGGGCAAAATAGTTGGGGGATAAATTACTTTGGCCCCAAAATGCGATAATTCCATTGCCTCCGAATAGGTTAATTCAGGTATTGTATATGCTTTGCTTATTATTCGCGGGTCGGCTGTCATAAACCCATTTACATCGGTCCATATCTCAAGGATTTCAGCATTTAATGCTGCCGAAATAATGGCTGCAGTGTAATCCGAACCACCTCTGCCAATGGTTGTGAATTCGCCTTTGGCATTTTTCGAGATAAAACCCGGAACAACACCAATTCCTTTAAACCCGGCAAAAATATCCTGTATATTTTTATTTGTTACAGTAAAATCAACTGCCGCTTTTCCAAAATTACTGTCGGTCCTGATGAACTCAGAGGAATCAAACCGCTCGGCGCCAATAAATTGCGCCACAATATGCGACGATATCCGTTCACCAATCCCTGCAATCCGATCAAGGGTTTTCACTGTTAATTCACCAACCAGCGTAATACCGGTCAATATTTGTTCAAGTTCGTCTAAAAGCCTGTAAACAATAGGTTTTATCGATCCGGAACCATCAAAAAGAGACTGAATAACTTCTTTGTGCCGGGTTTTAATTTCGCTTAAATCGGCATGGAAGTCACCGGCGCCTTTAGAAGCATTGCGTGCGGCAGCCAGTATTTTGTCGGTAATTCCGCCAAGAGCCGAAACCACCACGATAACATCGCCGTTTTGGCTTTCAACAATACTTTTTACTTTCCTGATATTTTCGGCTGAGCCAACCGAAGTCCCGCCAAATTTTAAGACTTTCATTCAATCTTTTGTATTTGATTAAAAAAAACTGGATGAATCGACAGAAGCGGTTCACCCAGTATCACTTTCTGTTAAACAATATTATACCAATGTTGATTTTCCGGTAATGGCTTCCACTATTTTCGTTTCCAGTTCCTGTGCCAGTTCCGGGTTATCAATAATCAATTTCCGAACGGTGTCGCGTCCCTGTCCAAGTTTTGTTTCGCCGTAACTAAACCACGATCCGCTTTTTTTGATGATATTGTACTGAACTCCCAAATCGACAATTTCGCCCGATTTTGAAATTCCTTCACCGTACATAATATCGAATTCTGCCTTGCGGAATGGCGGGGCTACCTTGTTTTTCACCACTTTCACCCGAACATTGTTGCCCTGTACTTCTTCACCATCTTTAACCTGGCCAATACGCCTGATATCCAAACGAACCGAAGCATAAAACTTTAATGCATTTCCACCGGTGGTTGTTTCAGGATTTCCGAACATCACCCCGATTTTTTCGCGCAACTGGTTAATAAAAATGCAGCAGGTTTTGGTTTTGCTGATGTTTGCAGTTAGCTTTCGCAAGGCCTGCGACATTAAACGGGCCTGTAAACCCATTTTCGAATCGCCCATTTCGCCTTCGAGTTCGGCTTTTGGCGTTAAAGCAGCTACCGAGTCAATAACCACGATATCAATCGCTCCCGAGCGGATCAGGCTATCAACAATTTCCAATGCCTGCTCACCGTTATCGGGTTGTGAAATCAGCAGTTCATCGATATTTACGCCCAGATTTTTGGCATAATACGGGTCGAATGCATGTTCGGCGTCAACAATTGCGGCAATACCTCCGGCCTTCTGGGCTTCGGCAATGGCATGAATGGCAAGCGTGGTTTTACCGGACGATTCGGGACCGTAAATTTCAATTACCCTTCCTTTTGGATAACCACCAATACCGAGAGCAACATCCAATGCAATTGAGCCTGACGAAATAGCAGCAACATCGTCAACCGGACGGTCGCCAAGGCGCATAATCGATCCTTTTCCGTAACTCTTTTCAATTTTATCCATTGTCAACTGAAGTGCTTTCAGCTTTTCTTTGTTCAACGCCAGTTTTTCCTCTTTTGTCATGTTTTTTCAGGTTAAATATTTAACGTTTCTATAATTTGTTTTGTATGATTACCTGTATCCACTTTTTCGAATACCGCTTCGATAATGCCATTTTCGTCGATTACATAAGTAGTCCTCAGGACGCCCATGTACTTTTTTCCATACATACTTTTTTCGCCCCATGCGCCATAAGCTTCCAGTATTTCATTTTTGGTGTCGGCAACCAGGTTGAATTTCAACCCGAAATTATCGATGAATTTTAAATGCGATTTTTCATTGTCTGGACTTACCCCAACCACTTCAAAGCCTTTGTTCAGCCACATTTCGTAATTATCGTTCAGGTTACACGATTCGGCTGTGCAACCGGGCGTGTTGTCTTTCGGATAAAAATAAAGGATAAGTTTTTTCCCTTTAAAATCATTCAAACTGATTTTTTTCCCGTTCTGATTAACCCCCTCAAACATGGGAGCTTTTTCGCCTGCAACAAATTTTGACATAATGAAAACCGGTTTTTAAAGTTTTACAAATATATGTTATTAATGATAAATCTCAGCTTATTTATAATTCATAATTATTGTTAGAAATGCTTTGAAAAAATTATTCAGGCGCTGTTTTTTTCGTATTTTTACCCTGAACAATGTTTGAGCGTACAGAATATGCAACTTAAATCAACAATATTATTTTCAACAATACTATTTCATCTTTTGTTTGTGCCGTTTTTGTCATTTGGAAAAACATTTCAGGAAAATCCACTGACGAAAGCCATTCAATTATTTGATAAAGAAAAATATACCGAAGCAGAAATTCTTTTCAAGAAACTGCTTGATGAACGCCCGGATGATTTTATGGTCAATTATTTTTACGGGGCCTGCCGCACCGAAAACGGACATTACTCAGATAAGGATTTATATTATTTGGAAAAAGCAAGCAAGGAAGTTACCCCGTTAAATATTGATTACTACTTTGGCGTTCAGTATCACGCTAAAAACCAATGGGAAAAGGCGTTGGTATTTTACAAACGTTATAAAACAGGGGCAAGCGTAAACGACCAGGAAAAAGTAAATTTAAGTTTGAAAATCGATCAATGTGTGAACAAAATTAACCCGTTTGGCGCTTACGAAACAGTTGAAAAAACCGATGATACTGTAGTTCACGTTATTACTGAAACTGGAGTTGCGGCAGTTTCGGTTGAAAATTTAACAATTGCAGAACAAGCGCTTTATGTGAAAAATGACAGCACACTTCAAATAACCGGGCCGGAACAAAATACTGAATCAGGGCAAAAGACAGAAGAAAACCCGAAAGTTGAAATAATAAAAAGCAAACCGGTAGAAGAACAAATTAAATTTAACATTAACAGCGAAATCACTTATATCACAGTTTCCAATTTCAAAACCGAAGAAGGGGAAACCTATTTTAAAGAAGGAAATCTCAAACAAACTGAATTGGTTGAGATTTTAAAAGAAACAGAAAAACTGCGCGAAAAATACAAAGCGTCCAAATCCCGGTCGGAAAGAGATTCAATCGGGCAGCAAATTCTTGCCCTCGAAAGCCAAACGTATGAATTAAACAGCGTTGCATACCAATTGTTTTTGAAGTCGAAAACTGCCGAAAACGGGTATTGGCAAAATACAACTCCTGAAGAAACAGAGAATTTTATCAGGGGATTAAATGCTGCTGCACAGGAACAAAGCAATAAAAGCTCGATCAAAACAGAGTCGGTATCTGCGCCACCTGAGCTAATAATTACACCAAAAATTACAGATAATGAAGAAATAAAACCACCGGCCCCGAAAGCAAAACCTTCAGGGGTTACTTATAAAATACAATTGGGCGCATACAGCAGGGGGATTCCAAATAACATGAAATCAGTGTTCAATAAAATTTCGGTAATTCGAAAAGTTGAAAATTATACCGATGCAAACGGTGTAGTAGTTTATACAACAGGCAATCTTACCAGTTATGAAGATGCTGTTGTAATGCAAAATCAGATTCGGCAGGAAGGGATAAAAGATCCGCTGATTGCTGCATATATGAATGAAAAAAGAATAACTTTGGAGCAGGCAAAAGAAATGGAGAAAAAGAAATGACATCAAGAGAAACAAAAAGAAAACCAACAGAAAGTTACAACATAGATTCTACTGAAAATAAATTTCTGGTTTTGCACAACGATGATGTGCATTCGTTTGAATATGTTACCCGCGCTTTGATTGAAATTTGCGAACATTCTTTTGAACAGGCTTCGCAATGCACATTAATTACCCATTATAATGGAAAATGTGATATAAAAACGGGTGGGTTTAAAGCATTAAAACCATTAAAAGAGGCTTTAATTGAAAGAAAATTAAACGCTACAATTGATTAACATGAGTTTACTTGCCATTGTTTTGCTTATTATGCTCGGACTGTTATTGCTGCTCATTGAGTTTGCAATCATTCCGGGAGTGACAATTGCCGGAATAGGAGGATTTCTTCTTCTTGCTGCCAGTGTTTACATTGCTTTTACCGATTTGGGGACCGTTGCAGGGTTTATTACTTTGGCAGTAGTTTTAATTGCATCGCCAATAATGGTTTACTATCTGTTCAAATCGAAAGCAGGGAAAAAAATGATCCTTGATTCAGAAATCGATGGAAAAGTGGAAAATTTCAGCCATGACAAATTAAAAGTTGGCGATACCGGAAAAACAATCGGGCGTTTGGCCCCAATGGGAAAAATAAAAGTGAATGGCGAAGTTGTTGAAGCACAGTCAAACGGCACGTTTATCGACCATCAAACAAAAATAAGAATTACAAAAATACATTTGAATAAAATAATTGTTGAACAAATAAAATAAGAATAAAATGATTGAATCAGTAGGTTTGTTAGGAGTAGTTGTTGCAGTAGTAGTATTACTTTTCATAATGCTTTACTACATTCCAATTGGGCTTTGGTTTTCGGCATTGGTTTCAGGGGTAAAGATTTCGCTCTTGCAACTGTTTTTGATGCGTTTCAGAAAAGTTCCCCCGGGAGTAATTGTCCGCGCGTTAATTGAAGGCACAAAAGCGGGGGTACCGTTAAACCGCGATGCGCTTGAAGCACATTTTCTTGCAGGCGGCCATGTTGCCAGGGTAGTGCATGCATTGGTATCGGCTTCAAAAGCCAACATCGATCTGTCTTTTAATATGGCTACAGCCATTGACCTTGCAGGGCGCGATGTTTTTGAAGCAGTTCAAATGTCGGTGAACCCAAAAGTAATTAATACACCTCCTGTCACTGCGGTTTCGAAAGACGGGATCCAGTTGATTGCCAAAGCAAGGGTAACCGTTCGCGCCAACATAAAACAACTTGTGGGGGGCGCGGGTGAAGAAACTGTTTTGGCCCGTGTTGGTGAAGGGATTGTTTCATCGATTGGTTCATCGCACTCGCACAAAACGGTACTCGAAAATCCCGATTTTATTTCACGGGTCGTGTTGGAAAAAGGGTTGGATGCAGGTACCGCATTCGAAATTCTTTCGATTGATATTGCCGACATCGACATCGGTAAAAACATTGGCGCCGCATTACAAATGGATCAGGCCGAAGCAGATAAAAATATTGCACAGGCAAAAGCTGAAGAACGACGTTCGATGGCTGTTGCCCTTGAACAGGAAATGATAGCAAAAGCGCAGGAAATGAAAGCCAAAGTTATTGAAGCGGAAGCCAAAATCCCGATGGCCATAGCGGAAGCTTTCAAAAGTGGAAACCTGGGAATTATGGATTATATGAAATACAGGAATATAATTGCCGATACTGCGATGCGCGAATCAATTGCAGGTGAAGAAAAGAAAACCACATAATCAATTTCAACAGATTTAACATTAGATTAAGATATGCTGTAAAACACACTTTTTAACATTGAGTTAACATCGGTCTGGAACTTAACCACTATTTTTGAACCAAAGTTTTAGTTCATAAGTTTAGGTTTGATTAGTTTTATTGGTTTAGTTAGTGAAAAGGATGAGTATTGACTCATCCTTTTTTTAATTTATATACATCAGCCGCTGCCTTCCTAATCGTTTCAACAAATGGAAGACAATGTTTAAAAAACAATTTATACCCGGCGCATAAATAATTTAATCCCGGTTTTCCGTCAGGGGTTGTAATAAACCTGTTCTTGGGGCACTCCCCGTTGCACATTGAAAGTACTTCGCAGTTTTTGCAATAGTCCGGCAGAGTCAGCGATTTGGTCCGGCCAAAAGCCACTTGCCCGGCGATGTCAAGAAAATGTGAAACCGAATTTTCGCTGATGTTGCCCAAAAGATGTTTTTTGTTCACATAATGATCGCACGAATAAAAATCACCGTTGCTTTCAATTACCGGAACCCCGCCACAATTTTTTTTAAAAATACAAAGTGTATGATCATGATCGAAAGCTGCCCGTAAAGCCTCTTCAAATATCTGGATTGTAATATTTCCAATATCATTTTCAACCCACTCATCAAAAACACAAATCAAAAAATTTTCTTCTTTCAGAAATTTACACCAATCATTATTTAACAAAGTACCGTTGGTTTGAATACCATTGACAACTATTTTTCCCGGAACTAAATATTTTTTCTGAAATGCAACAGCTTTTCTGTAAAAATCAATCCCTGCAAGGGTTGGCTCGCCCCCATGCCACGAAAACATGATAATATCGCCGGTTGTTGCTTCAATGTGCTGAACGATATAGTTTTCGAGCAAAGCATCGTTCATCCTGAAATTTTCATTTCTCAGGATAGAATCCCCGTTAGCCTGGTAATAGCAGTAATTACATTGCAAATTGCATAAACTTCCAACGGGTTTGGCAAAAATCTGGAACTCCCTTTCAATCCTAATCATTCACAAAAATTTTTGTTGATAAAGATAGTAAATCAAATGGTTATTATAATTTGAACAAAATGGAAACCTTCAAAACTCTGTTCCCGGGAGGGACATGGACTTTCCCAAGGCCATGATCATTTAACCTGTCCGAAATCGAAAAAAATCTTTGACTTGGGAAAATCAAAGTCCCTTTCGTCTTTCAACTCTCCCCATTTGTCGAAATATTTTTAGTTTTTGTCTGTTGCTGCTTTCTTTGTGTAATATTTTATCTTTGTGCCTTAATTTTGCAGGAGGGAAAAGTTATATGAATTTAGCGCTTATCGGTTACGGGAAAATGGGAAAGGAAATTGAAAAGGTTGCCATTTCCCGCGGACATCAGATAAAACTGATAATAGATATCAACAATCCGAATGATTTGACCATCGAAAATCTTCGCAAATGCGATGCAGTCATTGAATTTACGACTCCTCAATCGGCAGTTAAAAACTACAATATTTGTTTTGATGCCGAAATCCCGATAGTTAGCGGTACAACCGGTTGGCTCGAGAAAAAGGAAGAAGTGCACCGGAAATGCCAGGAAAAAAACGGAACCTTTTTTTACGGCAGCAATTTTTCGGTAGGCGTTAATTTGTTTTTCGAATTGAACAGAAAACTGGCCGAACTAATGGCAACCCGCCACGAATACAATGTGGAAATGACCGAAGTCCACCATACCCAAAAACTCGATGCACCCAGCGGGACCGCTATTAGCCTGGCCGAAGATATTTTGGGGAAATTGCCCGGGAAAAACAGTTGGGTGAACGACAAAACCCCCTTAGAAAATGAACTGAATATAAAATCGGAACGCAGGGGAGAAGTGCCCGGGATACATACAGTAAAATACGAATCGGAAGTGGATTTCATCGAAATTGCGCACAATGCAAAAAGCCGCAAAGGTTTTGCATTTGGCGCTGTTCTGGCTGCCGAATATTGCCTCAACCGCAAAGGCATTCTTACAATGAAAGATTTACTGAACATTTAAAATAGATATAATACAATGAAAGAAATACTTTCAAACAAATGGTTTAAATTTAGTTCCATGGGCGGGTTGTACCTGCTTTGGGTAATCTGGCTGGGCAATTTCTGGTGGCTGATTGGCCTGGGAGTTATTTATGATATTTACGTAACCGAAAAGGTGCACTGGGCATTCTGGAAAAAGAGAAATCCGCCAAACGGAAAACAAACAAAGGTTGTAGAATGGATCGATGCCATTATTTTTGCAGTTATTGCCGCTTCCTTTATCCGCATGTTTTTTATCGAAGCATACACAATTCCAACTTCATCAATGGAAAAATCGCTGTTGGTGGGCGACTACCTTTTTGTAAGCAAAACAGCTTACGGACCGAAAACGCCAAACACACCGTTGTCGTTCCCGTTTGTGCACAACACAATGCCGCTGACAAAGGGCGCCAAGTCGTATGTTGAATGGATTAAAAATCCATATCACCGTATGGCTGGTTTTGGCAAAATCAAAAACGACGATGTGGTAGTTTTTCATTTTCCTGAAGGCGACACTGTAGCGATGAATATTCCGGCGCAAAGTTACTACCAGTTAAGCAGAATGTATGGCCGCGACAGGGTTTGGAGCGATAAAAGGAATTTTGGGGAAATCATTTCGCGCCCGGTTGACAAACGCGAAAACTACATTAAACGCTGTGTTGCAATTCCGGGCGACGAAATAAAACTTGAGCGCGGGCAACTGTTTGTAAACGGAAAACCACAGCAACCGATTGCCGGAATACAACATAATTACATGATAAAAACCAATGGTTCTTCCTTAAATCCAAAGGCATTGGAAAAGTTAAATATTGCCGTTGATGACCGTGAAACCTTTTCAAGCGAACAGTATATGTTTCCGCTTACCGAGAGCAATACAGCAAAAATAAAAGAATTCAGCAATGTTACCGCTGTTGAGGAAATAACTGAAGAACCCGGGAAATGGGACAGCAATATTTTCCCGTCGCACCAGAATTTTCATTGGAATGTCGATAATTTCGGGCCGTTGACCATACCTGAAAAAGGCAAAACCGTGCAACTGAATATCGATAATTTGCCTCTTTATACGCGTATTATCAGTGTTTTTGAAAACAATAAATTAGAAGTTAACGGAACTGAAATAAAGATAAACGGAGATGTTGCAACCAGCTACACTTTTAAAATGGATTACTACTGGATGATGGGCGATAACCGGCATAACTCTGCCGACTCGCGTTACTGGGGATTTGTACCCGAAGATCATGTGGTTGGAAAAGCAAAATTCATCTGGCTTTCCATGGATAAAGACAGGAATTTTCCTGGAAAAGTCAGGTTTGGAAGAATGTTCAGGGGGATAAAGTAGTTCAGAGTTCAGAGTTTAGAGTTTAGAGTTCAGAGTTCAGAGTTCTCAGGGAAAGGGATTAGAATTTGGATGATGAATACGGGCTTGCTGAAAAATATTAAACTAAAGGATTACCTGAAACCGTCATCCTTTTTTTGTACATACACGTTTAAAGGACATTCAATGAGAATCGTCAAATACATTCCTGTTTTAATTGCAACCTTTTGTCTTGTGTTGTTTCATTTTTTCGGAAATACACAGGGAATCAGTAGTTTTTCGACCGATTTGCCGTTGATTATTATCGACACCGAAGGAAAATCCATAGTTGACGATCCAAAAATTCAGGCTAAAATGAAAATCGTGAACAACGCAAGCGCGGTCAACAAATTTACCGATCTGCCAAACGATTTTAACGGAAATGTGGGCATAGAACTTCGGGGCAGCAGTTCGATCGGTTATCCCCAAAAACCGTATTTATTTGAAACCCGCGATGCCGCAGGCCAGAATTTGAGCTTTCCTGTTTTGGGCCTCCCAAAAGAGAAAGACTGGATTTTGTTTTCGAACTACAACGACAAATCGCTGATGCGCAATATATTGGGTTATCAGTTGTTCGAAAAATTGGGCAATTACGCACCTCGTGCGAAACTTGTTGATGTAATCCTGAACAACGAATACCAGGGAATTTATATTCTGACAGAAAAAATTAAGCAGGATTCAAACCGGGTTAATATTGCCAAACTTCGAAAAGAGGATATTGCAGGCGAAGAACTTACAGGTGGTTATATTTTTAAAATCGATTACTGGAACAGCAGTAATAGTTGGCAATCGCCATATTCGCCCATAAATTACCCCAATTACAAAATAAATTTTGTGTATCACGACCCCAAGTGGGACGAGCTAACCATTCAGCAAAAAAGTTACGTCAGCAGTTATGTAACCTCGTTTGAAAAAGCATTGTACAGCGCCAATTTTAAAGACGAAATTCAGGGATACCCCAACTACATTGATGTTGAAAGTTTTATCGATTATTTTCTGGTAAGCGAAGTTTCGCGCAATAACGACGGATTTAAAAAAAGCCAGTATTTCAGCAAAGATAAAAACGGAAAAATTGTTGCCGGCCCGGTTTGGGATTTCGACTGGGCCTGGAAAAATATCAACGAATGTTTCATTTTTAAAGCCACCAACGGTTCGGGATGGTCATATAAAGTGAATGACTGCAATCCCGATGTAAAATCGCCAGACTGGATGGTACGGTTATTTGCCGACGAGAATTTTAAGAACAAAGTGAATTGCAGCTATTTCGAAGCGCGCACCAACCAAATCAGCAACAAAGCGGTTTTTGCAATAATCGACTCGCTTTACAATGAGGTAAAAAATGCGCAGGTGAAGCATTTTCAGAAATGGCAGATTCTGGGCAAAAATGTGGGCGCCCCCGAAGTTGACGCGCAGCCGGCTACTTACACGGGCGAAGTGGAAAAACTGAAAAACTGGATTACTGCGCGGCTCAACTGGCTCGACAAAAATATGTTAGGAAAATGTGCAACGGTCAATGCACAATATCTGGCCGAAAACAACGGAGTCAGTATTTATCCAAATCCGGCAACTTCCGAGGTGAATATTCTATCAGGCAAAACCATTTCGTCAATACTGATTTTTGACCTGACAGGAAAAACTATTCTTGTAAATCCCGCTGTGAATGCCGAAATGATTCGCATCGATGTTTCTTCGTTTAGCCCGGGAATGTATATAGTAAAATTAATTGATGTAAAAGGAAATACAGTTTCGGAAAAAATAATGGTGAAATGAGCACGACTATTTTACTTAGTACAGCGTATTTTGCCCCAATTCAGTATTATTCAGAATTTTTGAAAGCCGAAATAGTTTACATCGAACAGTTCGAGAATTTCGTAAAGCAGACTTACCGCAACCGCTGTGTAATTCTGGGTGGAAACGGCCCCATTCAACTGATTGTGCCTGTGGTAAAAGGGCGTGGCCCGAAAATCCTCATCAAAGACCTGAAAATTTCGTACGACACCAACTGGCAGCGAAACCACTGGCGCACCATTTTTTCAGCTTATAGTTCGTCCCCGTTTTTTGAATATTACAAAGACGATATTCATCCGTTCTTCGAAACAAAACAAAGGTTTCTGTTCGATTTCAATATGAAAATTCACGAAACCATCTGCGAACTGCTTGAAATTGAAAATATTGCCGTTTTAACCGGTGATTTTGAAAAAGTACCCGAGGGAACGGCGAATTTCAGGGAAAGTATTTCACCTAAAAACAAAACAAAAACCGACAACCATTTTCAACCCGTAAAATACACCCAGGTTTTTTCCGACAAACTGGGGTTTATTCCCAACCTGAGCATTCTGGATTTACTGTTTAACGAGGGGCCAAAAAGCTATTCGGTTTTGGAGGGGAGTATGGTTTGAAGATTTTGAACAGTTTTTGGAAATAGCTTTGAAATTTTACCAGATGATAGAAATATTATATTTTTTAAATACTTTATCCTTTGTTATGATTGGCATTTGCTCTGTAACTGATTGTGAAATTATTATTCTGTCAAACGGATCGTTATGGTAATATGGTAAGTTCAATAAGCTCTTTGTATGCGAAAAATTCAATTGTAAAATTTCGATATCGTTATTATCTAAAAAATCTTCAATAGTCTCAAAACCACCCTTGATTTCAAGTTTATTTATCGACAGTTTAATTACAATCTCCCAGATACTTGCGATGCTAACAAAACACTTATTATCTGATTCAGCAATCTTATTAACTGCTTTTAAAGTCAATTGATCATCCCCGGAGATAAACCACAAAAAGGCGTGTGTGTCCAATAATAAATTCATATCATATATTCCTTAAAATCCTCCAATGGATCATCGAACCCCGGTTTTATTAATATGGCGCCTTTTGCATATCCAAATATCCTCTTCTTTTCCACAGCTTTTTTTATTCTTGTTGATTGCAGAAAATCAATAAAATCTGAAACTTCCTTTTTTAAATCGGGTGGTAACGAACTTATTTTTGAATATAATACTACATCAGTCATAATTATAATTTTTAGTAAAATTAGGAAATAATTTGGTGTTTGCCTACATGATAAAGAGTACATAATTATATCGTAATGTCTATTCTACCGAGAATTCAATATTTACCACCACCCTTACTTTTTTGTATATGTCGTTTACATTGGCGCCATATCCGCCATCGCCAGTTTGTGCCGAAATAAAATCATCGCGGTCAACTATGGTAAACAAACCCTGGCTGGCTTTTTTCAAATTGCCCAGCGAAACATTGCTTTCGCGGGTAAATTCAAGTGCTGCTTTCCGGGCATTTTGCGTGGCTTCCGACAGCATTTCGGGTTTTATCTCGTTTAGTTTTGTGTATAAATACTGCACCGAAGGGCGATATTCATCGGTGTTCGAAATTACAACACCCATTTTTAAAAGTTCATCGGTCATTCGTTTTACATACTGGATGGTATCCACATTCTCAGAACGGATCTGGATGGCGTTTTCAATAATATACCTGAAGTTTCCGATGTCTGAATTTCCATACTCCCTTGCAAGTTTATCATTTACCCGCAAATCCTGCTGGATGATTTCATTTTCTTTTATCCCTTTTTCAACCAGGAAATCAACGATTTTCCGTTTGTTGATTTCAATTTCCTTGCTCCCTAGTGCGATGTCGTTGGTGGTAATGCGGGTTTTAATGGTCCACACCGCCAGGTTGGCCTTAACTTCGCGTTCAGAAAAACCCTTTACCGAAATTGTGCGATCCTCTTTTTTAAAACGCTGCAATGCCCGCCCGATAAACAGTCCGTTTAATGCCAGTCCAATAACGATGGCAATTGCGATTAAAATTTTGAACTTGTCTTTCATGGTATTTATGCTTTGAATGTCATTTCCAAAGTTAAGTTATTCCAACCATTTTCAAAACGTAAAAATAATTCAAAATACATAACTGCCTGGAAAATTAAGAATTCTATCTTTATTGAGAAGGAATCCCTGATTCACGGATATTCCTAATTTTGAATTCGATAAATTGCCAAAAATCTTTTAATACCTCTTTTCTTTTTATTAACCTTGTAACAATTAACAATTAACAATTAGAAATTAGAAATTACCTAAATCAATTAAAAATTAAAAATTAATCATGAAAAATTTAGTGTTTACATTTATTTCGCTGATGGTTTTTGCTTTTGCATGCACCGCGCAGGACGATAAACCTGATTTTGATAAACCGGTTAATGTTTTGGTTTTCAGCAAAACAGCAGGGTTCAGGCACGAATCAATTTCGTCGGGAATCAAGATGCTTTACGACCAAAGCAAAAAACAAAACTGGGTAATTACCGCCACCGAAAATGCCGGTTTATTGAGCGATAGTTTCCTGTCGAATTTCGATGTGGTTGTATTTATGAATCCTTCCGGCGACGTTGTTGATGCCAGTGGCCAAGCTGCTTTCGAGAAATATATGAAAAGCGGAAAAGGATTTGTTGGAATTCATGCCGCAGCCGATTGCGAATACGAGTGGCCTTTTTACGGAAACCTGATAGGCGGTTATTTCAAAACACATCCGGCATCGCAGGAGGCCACAGTGGTATTCGAAAAATCGGATCACCCGGCCATGAAACCATTTAAAGGAATGAAATCATACACCACCTACGACGAATGGTACACTTTTAAGGAAAATCCGCGGCCAAATGTAAATGTACTTGCTACCATAGACGAAAGCAGTATTAAAATATTTGACAACGAAGATTGGAAAATGGGCGACCACACAATAATCTGGTGGAGCGAAAAAGATGGGATCAGATCGTTTTACACCGGATTTGGACACACCCACGAAGCTTTTCAGGATAAATTAATTATCGGACACATTACAAATGCCATTAACTGGGCGGTGAGGAGGATCAATTAGGGAGAACATGAAGAATTCGAAAAACTGGCAAATAAAATTGGGTATATTTTTAATGATTTTCTCAGGGGTGTTTTTTGCTGCCACTTTTATTATTCCGCTTTTCGACCTGCCTGTAAAAATAAAGGTAATTGCTTCGACCACCAGCCTGGTGTTGATGGAAGTTGTATTTTGGAGCGGCGGCTTACTGGTTGGCAAAGAATTATTTGCCAAATACAAACAAAAAATGAACCCCAAAAACTGGTTCAAAAAAGCAAAAACAATAGAGGACAAAACCGATACTGAGTAGTTTGGAAGTTAGGGGTTCAGGGTTGAGCTTACTCCGAAAACTCTTCAAAGTCCCCTTCAGGGGATTTAGGGGTTCTTGACTTTTGGGAGTGGGCTCAGAGTTCAAAGTTCAAAGACACAAGAATCAAGACAAAAGACACAAGAATCAAGACAATGACCAACCAGTGACCAGCAATCTATCCTCTTCCCACTTCAAACTTTAAACACAAACCTGCTTTCTTCCCGCAAAGCTTTGTATATTTGAGGTTATTTTGATTTCAAAATTTTATATCTGTACGAATTGTGAAAAGTGTTGAATTGCAAAACAATCAAAATTAATGGCTGTAACCGAATTTATCATAGCGCTTACCGAACACCGGTTTTTAGGGAATATTTTTGTTCCGTATCTCATCCAGAAAGAGGAACAGTTTTACTCGGTAATCAGTCATGTAAAACCGCGCGATTTTAAAACCGAAACCGAATATCAGTTCAAACCTTACGAAAAAGAGTTGGTTGAAATAATTGAGAAATACAGCGATGAGCGGTTGATGAAAAAGTTCTCGAAAGCCGGAAGTGTCAGCGAATTCTATTCAACATTAAAATCTTCCTATTTTCAAAAAAATATTATCCCGTTTATTGAGCAATCTATTTTTAAGGTAGCTACTATTTTGATGCTCAGCCCGGTGCGATTGCTGAACAAGGAAATGAAATATGCCAATTTGTATGATGAGGATGAAATTAAAGTCCAGCCATTTTTTGCCCGTCCCGTGTTTTATTTCGAACGCAATGAAACTGAAACACGTTACCGGCTGAAAATATTTCACAATGAAAAGGAAATAAAGTTGTTTAAAAGCAACATCAGGGTGGTTAGCAACAACCCCTGTATTTTTGTTCAGCAAAATAATCTGTTCGTTTTCGATGATTTAAATGCCAAAAGGTTGATCCCGTTTCTCGAAAAAGAGGTGGTGATTATTCCGAATTCTCTTGAACAGAAGTATTACAGCGGGTTTATTCTGAATGCGGTGCGCGATTTTGAAGTTCATGCCAGCGGTTTTACTCTGCATGAGGGCAATGCTGAAAAAACTGCTGTTCTGGGTTTGGAAAGAAACCTGGAATACCAGCCATGCCTGGTTTTGTATTTTTACTACGATAACGAAAAATTTCAGCACAATTCAACCCGGAAAGTTGCCGTTCAGTTTCAAAAAGAAAATAACAACTATATTTTCAGAAAAGTAAAACGGGATTTTGATTGGGAAAACGAAGTTCAATTTTTTTTAAAGGAGTTTGGTTTAAAAGAAAGTAATGGTTACCTGTCCTTTACCGGGCTCGATTTGCTGGAAAATGAAAATGCCGTTTATTTTCTGGTGAACTGGTTAAACCGCAACAAACCCGCACTCGACAAAGAAAACATACGGATCACACAGGAGAAATTCGGCAACCAGTACTTTACCGGTTTACAGGAAATAGAATTAAAAACCCATAAAAAAGACGATTGGTTTGATTTACATGCTGTTGTGAGTTTTGGAGAATTCAGTTTTCCGTTTATCAAACTGAAAAAGTACATTCTCGAAGACATTCGCGAATTTGTACTTCCAAATGGTGAAATTGCCATTTTGCCTGAAGAGTGGTTTGCCCGTTACAAGGGACTTATTCCTTTTGCCAAAATTCACGGAGATAAACTTCATTTTGAAAAGTATTATTTTTCGTTATTGAAAAATGCATTGCATGACTCAATTAAATCGGTTGCAGAGTGTTTAAACCAGTTCGAAGGCTCCGAAAAAGCTAAAATTTTGTTGCCTGCCGATTTAAAAGCACAATTGCGGAGCTATCAACTGGAAGGATACCACTGGATGCACCAGTTGCACACAAACGGTTTTGGCGGTTGTCTGGCCGACGATATGGGATTGGGAAAAACCCTGCAAACTTTAGCTCTTTTATTAAAGCTGAAAAGGACAAAAACCGGGGTAATTATCAGAAATCCGGTGGCTGCAGGCGGTCAGCTTGATTTATTTTCACAGGCAACCGAATCAGTCGATAATGAATTTCAGCCCACCAGTTTGATTGTGATGCCTACATCGCTGGTGCACAACTGGGACAACGAAATCAGGAAATTTACACCCGCACTGAAAGTTTATAAATATGTTGGAAGTCAGCGGAATAAAACTGTTGATCTGAACAAAATCTCATCGTTTTACGATATTATTTTAACCACTTACGGTACGGTGCGCAATGATATAGACATGTTGACCAATACCGAATTTTTTTATGCGGTTTTGGATGAAAGCCAGTTTATTAAAAACCCCGAATCGAAAACTTACAAAGCCATTGCACAGTTGCGTGCCAGGCACAGATTGGTTTTAACCGGCACCCCGATCGAAAATTCGTTATCGGACTTATGGTCGCAAATGAATTTCCTGAATCCCGGATTGCTGGGCAACCATACTTTTTTTCAGAAAATGTTTATCACACCTATCGAAAAAATGGCCGGTGTTGATAAGCAGCAACAGTTGCAACTGATTATCAGGCCTTTTATCCTTCGCCGGAAAAAGGATGAAGTGGCAAAAGATCTCCCGCCACTGACCGAGCAAATTATTTTTTGTAAAATGGCCGACGAGCAGGAGAAAATGTATGAAGAGGAAAAATCGATTATCAGAAACGCCATTTTGGAGAACATTGATAAAGAGGGCCTGGAAAAATCGTCAATCGTGGTTTTACAGGGACTCACAAAACTGAGGCAATTAGCCAATCACCCGTCGTTGCTGGATAAAGATTCGGAAGAACAATCAGGAAAGTTTGATCAGTTACAGGTAATGCTGGAGAACCTGGTGGCTGAGAAACACAAAGTGCTGATTTTTTCGTCGTTTGTGAAACATTTGGAACTGGTAAGGGAATATATCGAATCGAAAAACTGGAGGTTCAGCATGTTGACAGGGCAAACCACAAAGCGTGAAAAGGTGATTAATGAATTTCAGGAAGACCCCGAAAACCACATTTTCCTCATTTCGCTGAAAGCGGGTGGGGTGGGGCTAAACCTCACAAAAGCTGATTATGTTTTTATCATCGACCCTTGGTGGAACCCGGCAGCCGAAAACCAGGCGGTTAGCCGCGCGCACCGCATCGGGCAGGACAAGCAGGTTTTTGTGTACCGTTTTATCACCGAAAATTCAATTGAAGAAAAAATTCAGCTTCTTAAGGAGCGCAAAACTTCGCTTGCCGACAAATTTATCAACTCCAACAATCCGTTTAAGGAAATTACGAAAGAGGATATTTTGGAATTGTTTAAGTGATAAATTCTCCAATATGCCAGAGGATTCCGGATGGGTCGTGCAGAAAACATTCCTTGCCCCAATCGTATTCACGAATTGGAGAAAGTTTCACTGTTTTGTATTTAGTTGTCAGGTTTAAGGCCTACAGTTCGTTCCGGTAGCGACCAACATCATCTACTTCCAAAAATATCATTGAATTATCTACCCAATCCTGAACGTAAGCATCCTGTAAATAAAATCCCAATCCCTCTATTTTGAAGTAAGACATATTATTGGATAGAATACTTTCCTGAAAACCCAGGTCGCGGTAAAAACTACGCGACTCCTCGTAGTTTTCGGCTCCGATAAATGGCCTGATTGATATAGCTTTATGTTCCATTGTTTTTTATTTTTAATCGCTGTTAACTGTTTACTTTTTAATTTCTTCACTCACCGGGCGCTTAGCGGTGTCGAACCGCTTAGCACATTTCTCCGATCACCAGGCTTCCAATTTAATTTATTCAACCTCTATTTTGTCAATCTAAAAAGATATAATTGTGAAGTTATAATGGATTAATATTTAAATAGCTGACTGGGCTTCTCCGTTGTTGGGCGATTGATTTTGTTGTTGCGGAAAGATTACAATTTTATTATTGTGGTTGAAATATTTTTCCAGTTTTGAAGGAATACGATCGAGATATTTCTGATATGAAACAGTATTTTTTCGCGCTGAAATTAAAACAAGCAAATCGTCATCATCAACATGTTTTGATAAAACGAGAAAATCTTCCCACTCTTTGAAAGTATTAAAACTGATTGATGCATTCATCCGTTTATGTTTAATTTTCGATTTTATGGCATCAAAAGTGCTTTCAATCCCGAAAATAACGATAGGAATATTCAGTTCCTGCGATAAATTCAAAATTTTCAGTAACCAGGTTTCAAATCCATTCTCTTTTTCAGATAAAGGTGGAGCAATTACAATAATTCTTTTTTGCGTTACCAGAAGTTTTTCCTGTTGGCAGATAAAAAGGTTTTTGTCAACATTATTGATGATCGAATAAATTTTCTCACCTATCAGCTTTTCCAGAATTCCTGCTTTTTGAGGCCATCCCATCACAATGGTACCAGCCATTATTTCTTTTGAAATTCGGGCAATGCCTGTCGTTGCATTGAGATCGATAGTCGCAATGGTATTGATTTTTATTTCTGATGCAGCGCCCTGTTTTTTATACTCTTCAAGTCTCTTCCTGGCCGAAATTATATTCAGTTCTGCTTCGGCAATGTTGGGCACAACCGACAAAACTGTAACAGGATTTGCCGATTTTTTATCTTTGATTAAAAGGGTAGATTCAAGCAATTTCTCAATGTTCATTAAATTGGCAATAGGGAGTAAAATGTGTTCGTTGTGTGCCAAAATCTTTTCTGTATTCGACAGAACCATGTTTTTATCTGAAATCAGAATTTTCTTTGTTAGCCAGAGCACTGAGGAACTGAAGAAGTTGCTAAAGTCAAGTTCAAATTTTTTAGTTCCCCGGATAAGGATGCTCATTGAGATTAAGAAATCTGAAGGCAAGGGTATTTCCAAGCGCGATTTGGCTGAACTTGTTGGTGCAAACCACAACAGCATCCAAGCCTGGCGCTCAATGTACCTTTTGGGCGGGATAACTCTTTTGTTGTCTCATAAGAAAACCGGTTTTAAACCAAGTTTGATTACAACAGAAGAACATGAAGCAATTGATCGTAAGCTAAGGGATCCGCAAAATGGCCTTCGGGGATATACCGAGTTGATGGCGTGGATTGAAATGGAGTTTAAGAAAAATATTCATTACAATACCCTGTACAAGTATTGTGTGCGTGAGTTTGGCTCATCGGTTAAAGTTGCCCGAAAAAGCCACATCATGGAAAAGCCTTAACATGGTGCTTGATAACGGTGCTTTTCATAAAGCCGCTAAACTGGATATCCCCAACAACATTATCCTTATTTTCCTTCCTCCCTACTCGCACCCGAATTGAACCCGGCTGAAAAGGTATGGGCGAAACTAAAACGGGATTTCACAAACCGGCTATTTAAAACACTCGAAGAACTGGACGATTACCTCGACCGAATTTCGCGCCTCATAAACAAGGTATAAGCAATTGCAAAAAACACGATTGTTCCGGCAACCAGTGCCGTTACCTGCGGCCAAACCAGCATTAGGCTTTGGCCTAATGGCAGCGGACTGGGAATTGCCCCGCTCATTTGTTCCATTGTTAAAGGTCCAAGACTTCGCACCGATGGAATTAACAACGTTGTTGTTGCATCATCGAATAACTGGCCTGGATTAAAACGCATGATATTTTGAATGATTTTTTGAAAATAAACTACCTGATTCTCGCTAACAAAACGAACTGGTGTAATTCCCTTCGTAATCAGGTTTACAATCATATTGTAAAATACGCTGAAAAACAGCCAGATGGAAATTCCGGCGAGAGCAGAAGTGGATGCCTGTCGGAATTTAACGGAAAATAAAATGGACAAATTCAGCCAAAAAGCGGCATAAACAATACTTACAACTGAAAAAACAATGATGCGCAAAAATTCTTCGGCTGTTGGCGGGATTCCAATAAATATTAGCCCAAATCCAAGCAGCAAAAATCCGAGTGCGAAAAACAGAACACTCAAAACAATTAATGCAGCAATAAATTTTGCATTCAAAATGAAATCGCGGTATATGGGTTGAGACATTATTCGGCTTAAAGTTCCTTTATTCTGTTCCGCATTGATACTGTCGAATCCAAGGCTTATCCCTAACAGAGGTCCAAGAAAATTAATAAAAACGATAAAAGGCGGTAGTGTTCCATCTGAAATTGTAAACAGTTTTAAAAAGAAAAATGATCCTTCCGGTTCGTTTGGATCTATTGCTGATGCAAAATTATTAAGAGCGGTGTATAACGATCCCATGCAGGTGAGCGCTAAAAGGCAAATCATAATTATAAACCGCCAGCTTTTAACTGTATCCGAAATTTCTTTTGAAACAATTACCCAAAAAGGATTGATAGCAGAATATTTATTTTTCATTTTAAATTCCTCCTTCAAAATAGCGGTTATAAATAGCATCAAGCCCGTATTCTTTTCGGTTCAGAAAACATAACCCCAAACCTTCTTCAATAATTTTTTTTGCAATGGCAGCAGAAATATCAGCCGAACATTGAATCCGGAACAACTCTTTTTCTTTTGATATCGACTCAATTCCGTCAAGAGGTGTTAACAGGTTTTGTAGCCAATTTGCCGACATAGCACTGTTTTTGTGCAACGAATTTTCATCAATTCCGAGTTCAATAAGGTACATGCCATGAGTGAAGAGTTGTTTAGAAAGCGAATTGATATTTCCTTCTGCCAGAAGTTTGCCCTCAACAAAAAATCCAACTCTGTCGCAAACCTGTTGCACCTGGTGCAGGTTATGAGACGAAAAGAGAACACTTATTCCATGCTCGTCGCGCAGTTCGACAATCAGGTTTAAAAATTCCTGAATCCCTTTTGGATCGATTCCCGAGGTAGGTTCATCCAAAATAATTACTTCGGGAGTTTTGATCAGAACATCGGCCAACCCTAACCGCTGGCGCATTCCTTTCGAGTATTTCCCCGTTTTTTTATTTATTTCTTTAGCTAAACCAACTCTTTCAAGTAAATCTTCGGCTTTTTTTCGTGCTTCTCTTAATGGAATGCTGTTTAGCCGTGCTGTATAAATCAGGTTTTCAAGCCCGGTCATATCATCGTAAAATCCAACATCTTCAGGTAAATAGCCAACTTTCTTTTTTACTTCGATTGGATGATTTGTTGAATTAATTCCACAAACCTCAACTGTGCCCGATGAAGGTTCAGTTAATCCAATCATCATCAGAATTGTTGTTGATTTTCCCGCTCCGTTCGGTCCCAGCAAACCAAAAATTTTACCTTTTTCAATGGTTAGTGTGAGGTCGTTTACGGCCGTAAAATCGCCATATTTTTTAGTTAGACTGACCAATTGAATGATAGGTTCTGCCATGGTTACCTCCTTCCAAATTTCCTGAACAAATAAAATACACTGGAAAATGCAGCAATAATGATAAAAATGCCTAGCCAGCCCATTAAAATCGGGGTTTTTACAGAAATGCGAAAAGATATAGTTGAATTAGCTTCCAGAGTTTTTGCGTCAATTACTGTTACATAATCGCCTGGAATTGCCTTTTTATCAGCCTTTATTGTGGCATAAACCTTTTCCGTTTGCCCGGGCATTACTTTTTCAATTTTTTTTGGATC
>CAMTWS010000044.1:0-11518 GCA_947085485.1 uncultured Prolixibacteraceae bacterium | reverse complement strand
GTTAGGGGGTCAAACATCTGAAAATTATTGAATTTCCGACTTTTCGGAGTAAGCTCAATATTAAAGTTATAATTTTATCAGGCAGTTAAAATATTATTATGCGCGGCACTACATTATTTATCGAAAATCTGAGGATTGCATTGCAATCTATCCGGAACAATATTCTGCGATCCATTTTAACAGTACTGATAATTGCTATTGGAATTACCGCATTGGTAGGTATTCTTACTGCCATCGAATCTATAAAAACGTCTATTACAAAGGAGTTTACAGTTCTCGGAGCCAACACGTTTTCGATAACCAGCAGAGGAATGCGGGTGCAAATCGGAAGTCAAAGAATTCGTACAAAGAACTACTCGTACATTTCTTATTACGAAGCCAAAGAATTTAAGGAGCAATTTGATTTTCCTGCAACTGCCTCGATTTCGGTTAACTCCACCGTCACCGCAACTTTAAAATACGGCTCTGAAAAAACAAATCCAAATATTAGCGTTCGCGGAATCGACCTGGATTATCTTTTTACTTCGGGATACGAAATAAGCCAGGGGAGAGCTTTTAGCGAAGATAATATTAATTCGGGAAGGAATATGGTTTTAATTGGAAGCGAACTTGCCAAAAAATTGTTTAAAGGAGGTGAAAATCCACTTCAAAAAGAGATAAGCATTGGAAATGGAAAATATAATGTAATAGGTATATTGAAAGAAAAAGGAAGCGGATTTGGCGGTAGCAGCGACATGGTTTGTTTTATACCCTATTCAAATGCGCGCAGCTATTTTTCAAGGCCCAATATGAATTTTGATGTGCAGATAAAAGTGAATCAACCCGAATTAATGGAAGCAGCGATTGGCCAGGCCGAATCGGTTTTTCGAAGGGTTCGTGATTTAACGCCGCTGGATGAATCGGATTTCAATATTGAAAAAAGCGATAACATTGTTAATTTACTGTTGGGAAACATTAAAAATATTACGCTTGTAGCTACTATTATTGGTTTTATTACTCTATTAGGCGCTGCTGTTGGACTTATGAATATCATGTTGGTTTCGGTTACCGAGCGAACCAGGGAAATTGGGGTACGAAAAGCTATTGGGGCCAAAAACACCACCGTAAAACAGCAATTTTTAATTGAAGCCATTGTAATTGGGCAAATTGGGGGGTTACTTGGAATATTACTGGGTATATTGGCAGGGAATCTCGTATCGGTTATGATTGGTTCTTCCTTTATTATTCCATGGGGATGGATACTTATGGGAGTTGCTTTATGTTTTGGTGTAGGAATTGTTTCGGGATATTATCCTGCCCAAAAAGCTTCGCAGCTCGATCCGATTGAATCTCTTCGGTACGAATAATAAAAAAAGGATGCCTTACGACATCCTTTTTATACCATTATATATATAGCTTATTTTACTGAATCCATATACTCGATCAATTCAACAACTTTTTTCGAGTAACCCATTTCGTTATCGTACCACGAAACTACTTTTACAAAAGTGTCGGTTAACGCAATACCTGCGTTGGCGTCAAAAACCGAAGTTTGCATTTCGCCAATGAAGTCATTCGAAACAACAGCCTCTTCAGTGTAACCCAAAACACCTTTCATGGTTGTTTCAGAAGCTAGTTTCATAGCTGCGCAAATTTCCTTGTAAGTTGCAGGTTTAGCCAAATTCACTGTTAAGTCAACAACCGATACATTGGGTGTTGGAACACGGAAAGCCATACCTGTTAACTTACCATTCAGTGAAGGGATTACCTTGCCTACTGCTTTGGCTGCTCCGGTTGACGATGGAATAATATTCTGGCTTGCGCCTCTTCCGCCCCTCCAGTCTTTTGCCGATGGGCCGTCAACTGTTTTTTGAGTTGCGGTGGTAGCGTGAACGGTTGTCATTAAACCAGCAACAATTCCAAAATTGTCGTGCAATACTTTTGCAATCGGAGCCAAACAGTTTGTAGTACATGAAGCATTCGAAACAAAAGCCATGTCGTTTTTATACGAAGTGTGGTTAACACCCATAACAAACATTGGAGTGTCGTCTTTCGATGGAGCCGACATAACTACTTTTTTAGCGCCGGCATCAATATGGCCCCGGGCCGATTCTTTGCTTAAGAACAAACCTGTTGACTCAACAACATACTCAGCGCCTATGGCATCCCATTTTAAACTGGCAGGACTTTTCTCTGCTGTAACACGTATGGTTTTGCCATTTACAATCAATGAACCATCTTTAACTTCAACAGTTCCGTTAAACCGGCCATGTGTTGAATCATACTTTAGCATATAAGCCATGTAATCAACATCGATAAGATCGTTAATACCTACAACCTCAACATTTTCGCTGGCGGCTGCAATGCGGAATACAAAACGGCCAATGCGGCCAAATCCGTTAATACCTATTTTAATTTTCGACATAGTTGTGAAAGTTTTAATTATTTGAATTTTTTTGGTAAAGTAAATACTATTATCGTATTGAATCAAGCCCGATTTTTAATTTCGGTTAAATAATGATTAACCTTAATATTAATTTAAAGGTGTTTTTTCATGAAATATTTTAAATATTCACTCAGTGCAGGTGGTATAAAAGAAATTATCGAATTCTCACGGGGTTAAAATTCGTGTAACTTTCTTGTATTTATTGGATTAAACCTTTTTTTTTGTTTCTGTTTTTAGTCATAATAGGGAAAACAGCCATTTTAAACGGTTGTATCCCCTGTATTTGCTGGTTTCTGAGATTCAATTTGCGAATAAGCAGGACATTTACAGGTTTTGCATGAGCTAAAAGATATGGAAAGAAAAATAGCCAGGGAAACAATAATTATTGTTTTTTTTATCTTAATCATTGTCTTAAATTTAAACATTGTATTAAATGCATGTTAAACACTACTTATAAGCGAAAAAAACAAACAATTATTGCGATATTTGAAAAATTAAGTTTAAAATTGCATCAATTTTGAAGATGTACAGAACTTGTGACGTTAACCATGGAATTATTGATAGTTATTAAGAACTAAGATTGGTTTTCAATACAAGCCTGTTGAAAACATTACTAAAAAAGAAAATATTTTATACAGCATATATTTTGTACATTGTTGCAAAATTTTATACGTTTGTAATATTTACCAATGATGACGAGATAAATTAGACTAAAAATATGATTAAAGAATTAAATAAATTAAAAAACAATCAATCAATTAAGTACAATTTAAAAACAAATGCTATGAGAAAATTATTTACTCGGCTTATTAGTATGTCAATACTAATTATGGTATTCGTTTTACAAGGCTTTGCACAGTTTCCTGTTTTAGGGCCAGGTAGCGATTTTACCAATCATAAAAAATCCGATGTTTTTGTGCTGACTGCTTCGAAAAAGGTGGTTCCCGGCACTGGTGTTATTCGTCTTCTAAATAGTGAAGGCGCCACATTGGCTGCGTATCAGGCAACCAATCCGAATGTTACAATAACCGCCAAAACTGGTGGTACGTTTGAGATTGCAGTTAACTTCTCCAGTTTTTTACAGGAAGAGCTTAACTACTCTTTAGATGCTGACGCTAATTTTGTTAAGGCTGATGACAATGGGGTGGCAAGTGGCGCCAAAACGTGGAGTGTTTTGGTTGGTGATTTTACACCTCCCATGCTTGCTGCAACTGCTCCGTTATTACCTGCCAATGGCGCATCAACAGCAATTCAGTTAAATACTGATTTGACCATTAAATTTAATGAGCATGTTCAGGTTGCTTCAGGCGCCAAGTTGTTTATTTATAAAGACAATGGTACACCACACGGCGATCTTTATGACGTTGTTGATGCTTCAGCTATTAGCGGTGGTATGACTTCAACCCTGGTAATCAATCCCAATGAGGATTTTGCAGAAAATCAAAAGTATTATATTATTATTCCTGATGGCGCTATTGTTGATCATAATGCTGCTCCACTTACAGATAATAAAAACAAATTCGCCGGATGGTTAACAACCAATACGTGGGCATTTACCACCCGCGATGCTTCTGCTCCTGCAATTACCGACATCATGGCCGATAATATTGCTGCCACTTCTTTTGATGTATTCACCAAATTGGATGAAAAGGGTAAGGTTTACGTTATGGCTGTTCTGAATGGACAGACACCGGATCCCTTAGATTTTACGGCTGGTAACGGAATGCAATCGGTTGTGGTTGCCGCAGTCGGTACAGCTTATAAAGTTTCTTTGGATAAATTCCTTAATGTTGGAACTGGTGTTGCTTCAATGGTTGAAGGTGGTGACTATGATGTTTGGGTAATTACTGAAAATGCCGAAACTGTGTCTCCCACTCAGAGTGCGCCAATGAAAAAACTGGATGTTAAAACAATTGATGTTACAAAACCATTGGCTACTGGTTTTTATCCCGCGCATTTGGCCGGAGCTGCCGATGTAAATACAAAAGATAGAATATATATTGTTCTCAACGAAGATGGTAAAGTTGGAACCGGTTCGGTTGAAATATTTACCTGGAGCAGTACTTTAAACCATACTTTACTGGTTTCTGTTCCTGCCGCTTCATGCAGTGTAAAGAATACTGCAACCGGAGATACATTGTTTATCCCTGTTACTAAAACTCTTTGGCAAAGTTCAACTGCGTACTTTGTAAAATATCCCGAAGGAATTGCAACTGACCTGGCAGGAAATAAACTGGCAGGTATTACTACTACCGAGGGATGGAAGTTTACTGTTAAAGATTTCCTTGCCCCTACTTATACTGTGGTGCCTGCAAATGGCGCTACGGCTGCAAGCCAGGTTGCTCCTCAGGTTGTTATTACTTTCAACGAACCAATTTTCTGGGATGATGACAATAATACTGCAACTCCGGCTGTCGCTGTTACAAGTGGCAATGTAGCTGCATTTACTGCATCTGCCCTGGTTTTGAAAAAGGGTACGCCTGTTGCTCCTTATACTGCAGCAATTGCCGGTAATGTAGTTTCTCTGACTATTACTACAGTTGCAAGTAAAGATGCTTATGAACTTACTATCAATGCCAAAAAGATATTTGATGCTTCCGGTAATGCCGGTACAAATGAAGCAGATAAAATTGCCTTCACCATCAAAGATTTTGAAGGGCCTGTTGTTACAGTTGAGCCTTTACTCCCGGGTGCAACAGACAACATCCTGGTTAAATTCAACGAACCGGTTTTCAATGCAAATAATTCGGTAATTACTGATGCCGATGTGGCCAACATGGTTATTTTCCGCAAAGGTACCGATGCTTCGGGAGCTATTGTTTCTGCTGCATATTCGGTTGCAGCCGATGCAAAATCGTTCATTATTAATCCAACAAATGATTTTACGGCTCCAGGTGACAAATACTATATAAGATTAGGCGCCGGCGCTGTAAAAGATGCCGCAGGCAATGCAAATGCTTTGAAAGAACAAGTTATTGAAGTGAAAGATTTTATTGCTCCAACTGCAGCATTCTCAGGCATCGGAACTTCACCTGTTAATCCGGCAACCGTTGCTCCTGTGATTACTTTCAGCGAAGCGATGGAAACATTGGCCGGAGTTGCTGTTGGCGGTGATGCTTCAAGTTTGGTTAATATTAAGGAAAACGGCGAAAATATGGCGTTTACTGCAGCGTGGGATGTTACAGTTCCTGCAACTCCAAAAATCGTAATTACAGCAACATTCAATCCAAGTAAATCTTATGCTATTTCTGTTGGTAAGTCATTACAGGATGTTGCCGACAATTTGTTTATGGGTGTATCAACAACATTCACTACATGGTCAAACGTTGCACCATCTATGGTTTCTGTAAGCCCTGCAAACAATGCAGCTCAACAGGTAAACAATGTTGTTGTTTCAGTAAAATTTGACCAGCCTGTTGTTGCCGGCACAGGTACAATAACATTTACCGGAACTTCTGCAACTGTTGGAACAGTTACTTATGTTGGCGATGTTGTGACAATTGGCCATACCCCGTTTGTTAATGACGAAACTGTTACAGTTACTGTACCTGCCGGATTCGTTAAAGGTATTAACAATTTGCCATCTGCTGTTGCAACTACCTGGAGTTTTAAAACCCGCGAAACTGTTAAACCAACTATTACGGCGTACTCTCCGGTTGCTGGCGCTACAGGCGTGGCGCTGGATGCTAAACTCAAATTGACTTTCAGCGAGAATATAGTTAAAAAAATAGGCAATATTGCTATTAAGGATTTTGCTACAGATGTAACTGTTCAATCGTTATCTGAAGTTAACTGTGCTGTTTTGGCATCGCCAAATAATAACCAACTCGAAATTACTCCGGTTGCACCATTTGAGTATGGTAAAAAATATTACGTAATTTTTACCGAAGGCCTTGTTGAAGATGTTAACGAAAATAAAGCTGCCGCGCTTACAGGAAATTCATGGAATTTCACCGCTGCTGCAAATCCAGGAGCGTTTACAGTTTCTGACAGTGATCCTAAAGACGGCGCTGACAAAGTAGTTGCCGGCAAAAACCCAATTGTTGTATATTTTAACAGGGATATTAAATCCGGTTCTGCTTCAGCTACTGCAAAAATTACTTTAACCGACGGAGTGAATATCGTAATTAACGATGCGGCTAACACAGGCCGTTTCAGTTACAGCGGTAATATGTTATCTATTAATGCTTTGCAGGATGTACTTGCAAACAAAACATATACTTTAACTATTGATGCCGGAATCGTTACGGATAATTGGAACACAGCTAACGCTTCCAAAGTTATCACCTTCTACACCTTCGATAACAACGGGCCAAAAGTGGCCAGCCATACACCGGTAATAGATGCCACAAATGTATTGGCAGGAACTACAGTAGTAGTTAACTGGGATGAAACTCCGTTAATGCTGGCTGATGGTTCTGCAATTACGGCAGCAAAAATTAAAGGTACTTCCGCTGGAACAGCGCTGGTTACTGTTAATGGCACGAATGCATACACTGCATCGGTTAACGGTTTACAATGGACTTTAACCATGGATGCGCCTTTTGCCGAAAATATGCTGATTCCGGTTGTAGTAAAACAAACGGCGGTTAAAGATGCCGGTAATAAAACACAGGTTGCTGATTATACCTGGTCGTTTACCACCAGGGATGCTACCTGTAATCCGCCAACAGTATTCAATGTTACTGAAAATACAAAAGGAACTGAAGTTAAGTTTACAGTAAACTTTAACGAAAAGGGAAAAGTTTATTATAAAGTTCAACCTGCTGCCGATGCTTCTCCCAATGCAGCCGATTTAATTGCCACCGGTAAAATCATTGAATTTGCTGCCGCTGGTACAAGCGCTGCCCAAACGGTTTCAGGGCTTACATCTGGCGTTGCATACAGGGCTTATTTTGTAGCAGTTGACGCATCGGTCAATGCCAACCAGAGTACTATTTTTGCTCCGGCGCAGTTTACAACTGTCGATGTTGTTGCCCCTGTGGTTACAGCAATGGCTCCGGCAAACGGCGCTGTTGGTGTTGCGGCAAATACAACGCTTAAACTGTGGTTTAATGAAACTGTTGTTATAGGTACCGGTTCTGTTGTAATCCGCGAAGTTGCAACTGATATTATTGTTGAAACACTCGTAATAAGTGGCGCAAATACTTCAATTGCTACTACTGATGGAAAATCTGTGGCTACTATTACAAGGCCTGTGGTCCTCGAAAGTAAAAAAGCTTATTACGTTGAAGTATCGGGCGGGGCATTTAAAGATGGTTCGAATAATCCGATGGCTGCTATTACAGGAGTGGCATCATGGTCTTTCACTACAAAAGATACAGTTAAGCCGTTACTTGTAAAAACAGTACCGGATTATGCTGCTGCAACTACACCGTTAATTATAAAAGGCTCTACGCTTACCATGGAGTTCAACGAAGCAATGAAAGCTCCGACAACAGGTACTGTTTATGTAAGATATGCATCAAACAATGCTGTTTTCGAAGTTATCAATGCCAGCGGTTTAACATTAAGTGCCGACATGAAGACTTTCAGTTTCACTATGATGAACGTTCCGGTTGAACAAACTGAATTCTGGGTTGATCTTTCATCGATTACACTTACTGATTTAGCTGCTAATGCCTGGACAAATACTTTAGGTTCTACCTGGAATTTCATCATCAAAGACGAAACTCCACCTGCTTTAGCTTCAATCACACCAGCTAATAATGCAACAGGTGTTGTTATTGGGACTAACGTTGTAATTACATTTACTGAAGGTGTATTTAAAGCTCCAGACGCTACTGTATTTACCGCAGCCACTATTAAAGATGTGATTGCCCTGAAAGATCCTGCGGGCGCTTCTGTAGCTTACACTGCTATTACTTTAATAAGTGATGTTAATGGTGGTATTACTTCTGTTACGGTCGATCCAACATCTGATTTAAAAAGCGAGACTAAATACACGGTTACTATCAGCCCGGTTGTTGATGTCCTGAAAAATGTAAGCGGTACTATTACAAGTGCGTTCACTACCAAGGATATGACTAAACCTGCTGTAAGTGTCTGGAAGCCTGCTTATGATACTCAGGTCAATCCAAAAACCGGTGTTGTAACTATAACTTTCACAGAAGCTATTTATGATGAAGTAACTGTAACATCGGAGGGTAATGCCACTGTAGTTGAGATAGTAGCTGCAAACATCCCTTCTTTCTTCACATATAATAGAGGCACAATAACCAGGGGTGGTGATAATAAAATCAATTCATGGACTGCAGGCGCTGCTGTAGCTTTTTCAGGTACAATCTCGGCTGACAGGAAAGTGATTACTTTAACCCCAGCGACTGCCGCTGTTCCATTAGCTTCAGAAGTATGGTATCGCGTAGCATTGTTACCTGGAGTTGTTGAAGATATCGCTGATAATGCAAATGCTGCTGACGAAACTATCTTCAGAATCGAAGACTATGTTGCTCCAACTGCAACGCTTTATGCTCCACAGGGTGCAACAGCAAATGATGCTCCTATGAAGATTACTTTTGATGAAAAAGTTCAGGTGGGGACAGGGAAGGTTTATGTTCGTAACTATGTAAATGGCGAAGTTGTTGAGACAATTACGATTAATAGCGCCAATGCTACAGTTGACGCAGCCGGAACTACCGTTACAATTAAACATGCCAATTTCCCGGCTGCAATGAATTTCTTTGCAACTGCTGATGCAGGCACATTTAGGGATATTTCGACCAATGCGAATTCTTGGGCGGGTATTGCAACAAATGCTATCGACGTTTGGAAATTCAGCACTTTGGATGCAGTGCCACCGGTAGTTTTACCGCAAATTGGATTATTTCCAAAACCTGCAGCAACTAATGTTGCCTTGAATACTGCGATTCAGATTTCATTTGATAAAGAAATCAAATTGAATACTGATTTGGTTACCCGTTGGGTAGTTATATATAACGAAGACTGGACTCCACATCAGGTAATTCCGGTTAATGCAGCGAATATTGAACTGAAACCTGTTACTACTCCTGTTTACCAGGCAAATCGTATAATGTCGATTAAACATGCAGGTTTGCAACAAAGCAAGAAATACTTTGTAAGGGTAATGCCGGGTTCGGTTGTTGACCTTGCAGGTAATTTGTTTGCAGGAATTATGGATGATTCATGGTGGTTCACCACTGAAGACAACAATCCGCCTGCATTGGTTTCATTAAGTCCTGCCGACAATGCTATAGATGTTGATAACAAAACTACGCTTGTAATGACATTTGACCGTAGCGTTGTTGCCAATGCAGCAGGAAAAATAAAACTTTACAAGGAATCTCTGCCGGGACAGCTTGGCCAGTTGATTGAGACTATCGATCCTACTTCAGCTTCTGTAAAAATTGACGACCTCGATAAAAAAGTTGCAACTATTACACTTGCAAAATGGCTGGATTATGAAGCCGGATACTATGTAATTGTTGAAACAGGTGCGTTTACCGGTACTTCTTCAAGTAACTTGCCGTATGCAGGTATAACTACCACACAGGGATGGAACTTTAAAGTTGAAAAACTGATATGTGATCCGATTAAAGTTGTGACAACTGTTAAAACTCAACTGGAATGTTCGGCTGTTGTTAATATAGCAGTTGAATCAACAGCA
This sequence comes from uncultured Prolixibacteraceae bacterium, assembly GCA_947085485.1. Classification (GTDB taxonomy): domain Bacteria; phylum Bacteroidota; class Bacteroidia; order Bacteroidales; family Prolixibacteraceae; genus Draconibacterium. The sequence goes on along the minus strand of CAMTWS010000044.1, from coordinate 1,469 downwards.
GGTTATGTTCTTACTTTGAATGGCAAGGTTATTAAAGCCGGTGATACTACGTTGGTTTCAGGTAATTATGTTGTAGTTGCCAAAAATCTTGACGGAGATTGCAGTGATACTAAAAATATTACTGTGGCTAGTAAGCCGGTAACTAAAACCGACAACGTTAAAACTTATATTGGCGAGCCTGTACGTTATATTAACGAAGAGGCGAAAATTGATAAAATGTTATATGCAGGTGTTCATACTTTCACGTATCTTTTTGATAAATGTGTTAGAACATTGACTGTAACTGTTGTTGGAGAAATGAGGACACCGACTATTGCTGAAATTCAAGGTCTGAAAGAGATTTCTCCTTTGAATGGAAAAACAGTAAAAATTGTTGGTACTGTAACAGCAGTTGCTCCTGGAGAAGGATTTTTTATGCAGGATGCAAAAGCAGCCTGGAGCGGTATCTGGGTTGAGTTTAGCGCAGCTACTTACGAAGGAATACAGATTGGTAATGGTGTGTCGGTTGTTGGTGAAGTTGCCGAAGTGGCAAATGTTACATCAATTATTTCGGCTGTTGTACAATTTGTTCCGCCGGTTGTTGAAATTACGCCTGTTCTTTTAGCTAATCCTTCAGAAGTAAAAGATGAAAAATATGAAAGTGTGCTTGTTGCAATAGAAGGCGCGCGTGCTACAGCTGCAAGTGCTGCAAGTGGTGAATGGACAATTTACTATCTGCAAACCAATAATGCAACTGTAAACGACTGGTTATATACTAAAGCAGTTGTTGTGAAAGATAGTTACTATGATGTTACAGGAATTGTTAACGGGAGACTTGATGGCTACAAACTTGAACCAAGGATTGAACCTGATGTTAAAAACTTAACAATTACCAAGGTTGATCCGGAATTAACGAATACTTTCAAAGTATATCCTAATCCATTTAATGATCAAATTACTATTGACAATAGCGATAAATTGACCAGGGTTGTTATTAGCAACGTTGCCGGTCAGAAAGTTGTTGACATTAATAATCCAACACGTGAAATCCGTACTGCTAATCTGGTAAGTGGCATTTACGTAATCAGTCTTTACACTGAGAACGGAATTGCTAAAACAGAAAGGATGATTAAGAGGTAATACCGAATTGATTGATTAAGAAGGGAAGCTTTATGCTTCCCTTTTTTTTTTAACTTAAATTTTAAAAATCATGGAACTATTAAATCAACACGTTTCTATTAGAAAGTTTAAAAGCAGGAATATTGAAAGTTCTGTCCTGGAGTCTGTAATATATTCGGGAACAATGGCTTCAACTACCGGGAATATGCAGTTGTACAGTGTTATTGTTTCAGAAACGAATGATCAAAAAGAAAAGTTAATTGCCTTGCATTTTAATCAGGGCGTTGCTAAAAATGCCCCTGTCCTTCTTACTTTTGTTGCAGATTTCAATCGTTTTACAAAATGGTGTACAATAAATGAGGCTTCTCCAG
>CAMTWS010000043.1:0-8447 GCA_947085485.1 uncultured Prolixibacteraceae bacterium | reverse complement strand
TACCTGGTGATGTTATTCCCTGTAAATGAGGCCTTAACAACTTTTGATTGGTAGTTTAATTTTTTCTTTGTATTTTTCATCCTGAAAGTGATGTTTTTTGCCGAAACTTTATTTTGTAACGACTTGAAGATAAGCAATTAATATCACTTTTCCTAATTTTTAATTTACTTTTTTAAGTAAAATTATTAACAGCAACTTCGAGAATAACTACAACAATCTTTCGGTAACAGCAGAAATGCGCCATTACTTCCTTATTGCCGGATTGGTCTTCGATTTGGGTGAAAATTTGAAATTTAAGCCAACAATGTTGACCAAAGCAACGTTTTCTTCCGAAACCGGAGCTCCGGTTGAGTTGGATTTAACAGCAAGCTTCCTGATTAAAGAAAAATTTTGGCTTGGCGCAATGTACCGTACAGGCGATTCATTCGGATTTATTGCCCAGTGGATTATAGACAAAAAACTGCGTATTGGCTATTCATACGATTACACTACAACAAATCTTCAGAATTTCCATAGCGGATCTCACGAAGTTATGATTTCATACGAAATGCGATTCTTAAAAGAGATGTTTGCATCTCCAAGATACTTCTGATATATCCCTGCTTTATGACATTATTTTGTTTTCAGTAAAAACTTTTATTTTACGGTAGATTTCGATTACCAAATCGTTTTTGGGCAACGAATTATAAACACTTTCCAAATATCTGTTTTTGACTAAATACTCAAATGTAGGGCGAAAATTCAAATCGTAAACCCACGACAACTGCATAATTTTAACATCCATTTCCGATGCTATATTTTTCTTCGAAACCATTTTGCCTGCCAATACTTCCCTGGCAACAGCCGGGGCAACAGCAGTCCCTTTAGGCAATTCCCAGGTTAAGGCATGGTTTACAGTTCCGCCCCTTTTCAAGTAATATTCAGTAAATACCTTAAAAATATCCATTTTGTCGGCATCGCGGACAAGCCTTGCATGCAATAACTCCTGCCCGGTTAATCCATCCTGTATTTTAAATTTATTGTGATTTAGAATTGCTGCAAAAACAAGTTCCTTATTTCCAATGTTCAAAACTTCAAACAAGTTTTCTTCTTTCAGTACTTTCACTGCATTCTCGGCGTGATTGACTGATTTTTCGTCAATAAAAGTATCGAATTCAACCAACTGGCTGAACCTGCCAATGTCGTGCAATAAACCAACCAGAAAGGCAATCTGCTTTTCTTCATCGGTCCATTCCAGTTTATCTGATATGGATAGGGCAATATCGGCAACCCTTAGCGAATGTTCTTTTTTGATGCTAAAATTCAGATACTGGGTATCTGTTAATTCTTTAAACGAATTGCAATAATTATTAAACCAGTCAGTTGAAATACCAATCCATTCTTTCATTTATTCTTTACTTTTAGTTACCGCAAATTTAGCCATATCTTAACACGACTTAACACGCTGAAACATTTTTTATTAACATTCAAATACAACCCCATGTTAAATAAGTTCGTTCAAGTAACCGGAATTTTGTTATTTTTGCGCCAAATAAAAAGGGTCCTATAGTTCAATGGATAGAATGTAAGATTCCGGTTCTTATGATCTGGGTTCGAGTCCCGGTAGGATCACCAAATTAAAAGAGGTGCGCAAGTATCTCTTTTAATATTTTGCGGCATTTTGGCATAAATCCTTAAATTTGCGCTGATTAAAACAAAATGAACAAAAATTTTACCGACATATCAGATTACCTTAAGGTAGTAAAACTTAGAAACGACAGACGGATCATGGTTTTTCTGATTTGTTTGATAATTGCCACATCTCTTTGGTTTTTAAATGCTTTGGGCAAAAATTACTCAGCAACTGTTTCATATCCGGTTAAGTATATCAATGCGCCAATAAATCAATTTCTGGTTGACAATACTCCTGTAAAGATCGATTTGAAAGTTGATGCACAAGGATTTACCCTGCTTCGCTATAAGTTGTTATCATTCTCGCCTGTTACTTTGGACATCGCGGCCATTACCAAAGATATTGAATCAAATTCAGGCACATACAATGTTTTAAGCAAAAATCTTATCGGTAGCATAACCGAACAATTTGGTAATGATATTAAAATAACCGGGGTTAGTCCCGAATTCCTCGAAATTGTACTTGATAGCTTAATAACTAAAACAGTTCCGGTTGAATTGGATATTGATGTTGATTTTGTGCCCCAGATATACTTAAAAACACCTGTTAAAACAATTCCTGAAAAAGTAAAAATAACAGGCCCAACTTTCGTATTGGAGAAAATATCTGCAGTAAAAACAAAAGTTAACATTTTAAACAAGCTCAATGCAAGTATTCGTCAGGAAATTGATTTGATACATCCTGAGAAAACCACAATATCGCCCGAAAAAGTTACCCTGATAATTGAAGTTGAGAAATATACCGAAAAAGAGTTGAAAATTCCGGTTGAGATAATAAATAAACCCGACAAAGCACGTATCAAACTTTTCCCATCGGAGGTAAAAGTCGTGTTTACAGTAGGTCTTAGCCGATTCGAGAATATTAAGCCGTCCGACTTTGGAGCATCGGTAGATTACAACTCAATTGTCACCGGTGTGAATAACTTAAACATTACTCTCTATAAAAAACCCGAATTTATTCAGGGCACCAGGTTCAATCCCGAGGTAGTAGAGTTTTTAATTGAACGATATTAAATTCAATTTTCCATTTTAACCATAATTTGTAAATGACTTTAGCAATTGGAATAACCGGGGGTATTGGAAGCGGAAAATCGACTGTCGGCAAAATATTTAAACTACTTGGGGTTCCTGTTTTTGAGGCCGACCCTGTTGCCAAAATGTTAATTAACTCCAATTCAGACATAAGAAACGGGCTTGTTCAGCTTTTTGGCAAAGAAATTTATAACGCCGATAATAAGATTAACCGCGAAATGCTTGCAAATCTGATTTTTAGCGATGATTTGCTAATGGGGAAAGTAAATTATTTAGTTCATCCTGCGGTTCGAAACGAATTTTTGAATTGGATGAAATTACAGAATTCAGCTTATGCAATGCACGAGGCAGCTATTCTATTTGAGAGTGGATTTTATAAAATGATGGATTACACCATTTTGGTTTCGGCTCCCGAAAATATGAGAATCGACCGGGTTATTAAAAGAGATAATGTTTTGCCTGAAATAGTCCGGTTGCGAATTGAAAAACAGTGGACTGATGATGAAAAACGAAAATTAGCAAGCATTGAACTTGTAAACGACAATAAAAATTTATTAATTCCGCAGATTTTAGAAATTGACAAAAAAATAAAAACGCATGGCAAAATTTGGTAAATGGTTGGGGGGCGGCCTGGGATGGGCTGTTGGCGGGCCGATTGGAGCAATTTTTGGATTCGTACTGGGATCAGTCTTCGACGGCAGTTCAGAAGCAATCAGAACCACCTCACGAACCGGATATTCGGGGCAAACCACAGCGGGCGGTTATGTAATGAGCCTACTGGTTTTAACTGCTGCAGTGATGAAAGCGGATGAAAAAGTGTTAAAATCGGAACTCGATTATGTAAAAAAATTTATGGTACACAATTTTGGTGAAGCATCGGCAACTGAAGGTGTAAGAATGCTTCGTGACATTTTGAACCAGACCATTCCGGTGAACGAAGTTTGCAAACAGATTAAACAAAACATGAACTATTCGGCACGGCTGCAGCTTTTGCATTTTTTATTTGGAATTGCCCGGGCCGATGGTGAAGTAGATGTAAACGAGAAGGAAATTATAGGTTTCATCAGCCGTGGCATGGGATTAACAGAAAAAGATTACGAGTCAATTCAAGCCATGTTTGTGCCTAATACTGAAGGTGATTACAAAATTCTGGAGATTGAACCAACCGCAACCGATGAAGAACTGAAAAAAGCATACCGCAGAATGGCCATGAAATATCATCCCGATAAAGTAAGTCATTTAGGCGAAGATTTCCAGAAAGCCGCACACGAGAAATTTCAAAGTGTAAACACAGCATACGAAAACATCAAGAAAGAACGGAAAATTGTATAGAAAAAAGCCCCCTCTAACTCCCCCAAAGGGGAGAAAAGAAAAAAAAAGATACTACTTAATTAAGATGAAAATTATTTCAACAAATATTGGCGAACCAAAGATGGTTAACTGGCACGGGAAAGAGGTTAAAACCGGAATATTCAAATACCCGGTTAACCAACCCGTTTTTTTGGGAACTGAAGATGTTGAAAACGACCATGTAATCGACCGCCGTTATCATGGTGGGACAGATAAAGCCTGTTATTTGTATTCGGCCGATCATTACGAATACTGGCAAAAATTGTATCCTGAGTTGGAAATGCCCTGGGGAATTTTTGGCGAAAACCTGACAGTTGAAGGGTTAAATGAAGTACAAATAAATATTGGCGATATTTTCAAAATCGGGGAAGCTGTTGTTCAGGCAGCACAGCCCCGGCAGCCCTGTTTTAAACTTGAATTCCGTTTCAATAACGATAAAATCGTTCAGCAATTTATCGACTCCGGCTATTCCGGGGTTTATGTCCGTGTTTTGGAAGAAGGAAAAGTAAAAACGGGCGATTCGATGGAATTGACAGAAAGAAAAAATACACTTTCCGTTCAGAAAGTGTATGAATTGATCTATACCTCCGAATTTCAGAAAGAAGCAATTGATCAAGCAGTTAACAACCCGTTAATTGCAGAAAGCTGCAGAAAAGATTTATTGAAACGGTGGGGAAACCAAATGTAAACTACCGCTGGAGAATTCAATTCTACCCATTATCTCAAATAAGGGCAAATTGGCCTGTATCAAACAGGTTACCCAATTTAAACTATAAAAACCAATATATCCTACGCTGATTTTGCATTCTCGGCAGTACAACCCTGCCGGTATTCGGCAATAATCTCTTTTACCTGGGTGGGCGCAACCCTGCCAAAAACTTTTTCGCCAATGGTAACAACCGGCGCCAAACCGCAGGCTCCAACACATCGCAAACAATTCAGCGAGAATTTTCCATCGGGGGTCGATTCGCCAACCTCAACTTTTAATTGCCGTTTAAATTCGCCGAGCACCTGCTCGGCTCCGCGAACATAACAGGCCGTGCCCATGCAAATTGAAATGGGAAATTCGCCCCTTGGGATCATCGTGAAATAGCTGTAAAAAGTTACAACGCCGTAAACACGGGCCACTGACGATTTTAGTTCTTTCGCTACAACCTCTTGCACTTCTGCGGGCAGATACCCCAGTTTTCCCTGGGTTTTATGCAAAACATTTATCAACTCACTCTCTTTGTTTTCAAATTCAGCACAAATGTCCTTTATGGTGTTTACTGTATTTTCTGAAAGTTTTATTTTTGGCATTTTAAAATGGTTTTATTTAATTGTTCAATCATTCACGCATTCACACATTTTTTACTCCGTTCTGTCAAAATACTTCGTATGGAGCAAGTGATGCGCTTTTTCGCTCATCGGTTTTCCAAGATACTCTTCATATAGCTTAATAATATATGGATTTTCGTGCGATTTACGTATTGCCTTTTTCCCATCTTCCCGGTAAATGGCTTTCTGTCGTTTTTTGAGTATTTCAGCATTTCCATGGTGATAAGGCTGGCCGCCGCCGCCAATACACCCACCCGGGCAACTCATAATTTCTATTGCATGAAATTCGCTTGTTCCAGCCTGAATTTCTTCCAATAGTTTGCGCGCATTGCCTAAACCATGTGCAATACCAATATTTATAGGTATTCCGCCGAAATCGATAGTCGCTTTTCGAATCCCTTCCATGCCGCGCAGTTCATGAAAATCCAAACGCGGAAGTTCTTTTTTGGTGTGCAACTCATAAGCAGTTCTAACGGCTGCTTCAATAACCCCGCCGGTTGTTCCGAAAATTACGCCTGCCCCCGACGATTCTCCCATTGGGTTATCAAATTCTTCGTTTGGCAAAGTATTAAAATTGATATTGGAAATTTTAATCAAAGCTGCCAATTCGCGTGTGGTTATAGCATAATCGACATCAGGGTTTTTATTGACCTTAAACTCATCGCGGCCACATTCATATTTTTTTGCCACGCAGGGCATAATCGAAACCACCACCAAATCTTCACGTTTAATTCCCAGTTTACCGGCAAAATAAGTTTTGGCAATAGAACCAAACATTTGTTGCGGAGAGCGTGCTGTGGAAGGGATATCTTTCATGTCGGGGAAATGGTGCTCAAAAAATTTGACCCATGCAGGGCAGCACGAAGTTAAAATGGGGAGTTTCACGTCTTTGTCGCCGGCCAAATGTTTTCCCAACCGGTTCAGCAATTCTGTCGCCTCCTCCATGATGGTAAGATCGGCGCCAAAATCGGTATCAAAAACATAATCGAAACCTAAACGGCGCAACGAGGCCACCATTTTCCCGGTAACCAGCGTCCCTGCCTCCATATCGAACTCTTCGCCCAAAGCTGCACGCACAGCAGGGGCTGTTTGCACAATTACTGTTTTTGATGGATCGGAAAGCAACCGCAGCACTTTTCCTGTATCGTCAACTTCGGTCAATGCGCCGGTTGGGCAAACTGCAACACACTGGCCGCAATAGGTACAAACCGAATGGTCGAGGTTCATTTCGAAAGCAGTCGCCACAACCGAATTGAACCCACGGTTAATTGCTGAAAGTACGCCAACGGTTTGTACATCGTTGCACATCATTTCGCAGCGGCGGCACATAATACATTTATCCACCTCGCGGATAATTGCGGGCGAAGTATCCTGGCGATAATGAGATTGTTCGCCCTGATAACGAATTTTGCGGATTCCCAGATTTTGGGCCATATCCTGTAAATCGCAATTACCCGATTTGGCGCAGATCAGGCAATCGGATGGGTGATCGGAAAGGATCAGTTCCAACACTGTCCGCCTCGCATTTACAGCCCTGATCGAGTGCGTATTTACAACCATTCCTTCGAAAACATCGGTGCAGCAGGCAGGTGCAAGGTTTCTGCGGCCGTTAACTTCAACAACACAAATGCGGCATCCGCCGGGTTTATTTTCAATATTCAGGTCGTCTAATTTCATATAGCAAAGCGTTGGGATATGCACCCCAATTCCTGTCGCAGCCTGTAAAATAGTAGTGCCATTTTTTACCACTACCGGTTTATTATCGATGATAAGATTAACTATATCCATTTTGTTTCTGTTAATTTAAGTTAGGGTAATTGCATTGAATTTACATTTATCGAAACACACGCCACATTTGATGCACAACGACTGGTCGATGTAATGCGGAACGCGGCGTTCGCCGGTTATTGCCCCCACCGGGCAATTGCGGAAACACAACGTACAGCCGTTGCACAAATCTTCCACGATGTCGTATCGCACCAGCGATTTACATTGGCCTGCCGGGCATTTGCCATCCTGAACATGTGCCAGGTATTCCTGTTCGAAGTTTGCAATGGTTGAAAGCACCGGGTTTGGCGATGTTTGTCCAAGTCCGCAAAGCGAAGTGTCTTTAATCACATCGCTCAATACCTTTAATTTATCGATATCTTCCAGGTCGCCTTTTCCTTCGGTGATTTTACAGAGTATTTCATGAAGCCGCTTGTTCCCAATCCTGCATGGATTGCATTTTCCACACGATTCTTCCAAAGTAAATTCGAGATAGAACCTGGCAATGGCAACCATGCAATCATCCTCGTCCATCACAATCATTCCGCCCGAACCCATCATTGAACCGGCGGCGACAAGATTTTCGAAATCAATAGGGGTGTCGAGAAATTTTTTGGTCAGGCATCCTCCGGAAGGGCCGCCCGTTTGCACCGATTTGAATTCCTTGCCATCTTTTATGCCACCGCCGATATCGTAAATCACTTCGCGCAATGTAGTTCGCATTGGAACTTCTATTAATCCGACATTGTTTATTTTACCGGCCAAGGCAAAAACCTTAGTCCCTTTCGATTTTTCGGTACCTATTTTATTAAACCAGCCGGCGCCTTTGTTGATGATGACCGGGATATTGGCAAACGTTTCAACATTATTTACGTTGGTAGGTTTTCCCATATAGCCCGAAACGGAGGGAAACGGAGGTTTAACGGTAGGTTCGCCGCGCAAACCTTCCATCGAATGAATCAGCGCTGTTTCTTCGCCGCAAACAAAAGCGCCTGCACCGTAGCGCAATTCAATTTTAAAACCAAAACCTGTCCCAAGTATGTCATTCCCCAATAATCCGTATTCTTCGGCTTGTTTTATGGCAATTTTTAACCTTTCGATAGCCAGTGGGTATTCAGCGCGAATGTAAACCAACCCATAATTTGAACCAATACAATAGCCACAAATTATCATGGCTTCAATAACCGAGTGCGGGTCGCCTTCTAAAATCGAGCGATCCATAAAAGCCCCGGGGTCGCCTTCATCGGCATTGCAAACCACGTATTTTTGGCTGGCTTCCACATTTTTTGTAATCTCCCATTTCAACCCCG
>CAMTWS010000042.1:0-22565 GCA_947085485.1 uncultured Prolixibacteraceae bacterium | reverse complement strand
CAATAATAATTATTGAACACAACCTTGAAATTATCAAATGTGCTGATTGGGTAATCGATCTTGGTCCCGAAGGTGGCGACAAGGGTGGCGAACTGATTTTTGAAGGCACACCCGAGGAATTGGTTAAAGTCGAGAAATCATACACAGGAATTGCACTTAAAGGAAAATTATAAAACAGTTTATTATGAAGGCATTCATCCGCATTAGTTTTTTGATTTACACCGTAGCTTTTATTACGATTTACCCATCATCTGCCTGTACAAACTATCTGGTAACCAAAGGTGCATCGGTTGACGGATCAACTATGATTTCGTATGCTGCCGATTCGCATATCCGTTACGGGGAATTGTATTTCAGTGCGGCCAAACAGTGGCCGGCCGGCAGTATGGTAACCATTTACGATCGGGGAACGGCAAAACCATTAGGGCAAATTCCGCAGGTTGAATATACCTACCAAACCATTGGTTTTATGAACGAACACCAGGTTGCCATTGGTGAATCGACTTTTGAACTGGTTGACTTTACCGGGCTTATGGATTATGCCGCCCTGATGTTTTTGGCAACCCAACGCGCCAAAAATGCCCGCGAAGCCATAAAAGTAATTGCCGAACTGGTTGAAAAATATGCCTATGCAAGTTCGGGCGAATCATTCTCAATTGGCGACCCAAACGAAGTTTGGATAATGGAATTGATTGGAAAAGGCAACAATCGTCAGCTTGACAAAAAAACAGAAACCTATTTCAATACCCAAAAAGGTGGTGTCTGGATCGCCGTTCGAATACCCGACGGAGCAATTTCGGCACATGCCAACCATGCCCGGATTACCAGATTTCTGTTAGAGGATGGAAAGCGAAGTATCAGCAGTAAAAATCTGAATAACATTTATAAACCTGAAGTGGAAGTTGTTTATGCTCACGATGTGATTTCGTTTGCCCGTGAAAAAGGATATTTTAAGGGGAATGATGCCGATTTCAGTTTCAGCGATGTTTATACACCATTGACTTTTGATGCCGCCCGGTTTTGTGAACTGCGCGTTTGGAGCATGTTTGACCAGGTTTCGGATGAAATGGATCAATTCCGGGAATACGCCACCGGCAACATTTCAAATGACAGGATGCCACTGTTATAAAACCAAATCGCAAATTAACTCCGCAGGATTTAATGGGTTTTAAACGCAACCATTTACAGGGAACCGAACTCGACATGTCGAAAGATGCAGGCGCAGGCCCTTTTGGGTTGCCTTACCGCTGGCGCGGCCTCACCTGGAAAAACGAAGACAAAGAGTATTTTAATGAACGAGCAACCGTTACACAGCAAACAGGTTTTTCGTTTATCGCGCAAATGCGCAACTGGCTACCCGATCCTATTGGCGGCATTAACTGGTTTGGGGTTGATGATGCCGGTTCAACCGTTTATGTTCCTTTTTACTGTGGTATAAACAGCTATAGCCGTGTAATGCCCGATATACAAAAAGTGCAATGCGAACTCGAAACCAAATTTGCTCAATATACTCCTGCAATCGATGCCGCGGCGCTTTCGATTTGGAAAGATAACCCGAAACTTGTGCGGGAATTTCTCACAGATTATTCGTGCAATATGGCCAACAGCACCGTTAAAAAATGGAAAGAACTGTGTGATTTTCTGCTGGTTAAATACCTTGACGGAAACCTGAAACAGGAGAAAGACGGCGAATTTCTGAGAAATCCGTGGGGATATCCGCAACCACCTTCATTCCCGGGATATTCTGAACAATGGAAAGAAAATGTAATTAAAGACACTGGCGATCGATTCTTATATCAAAAAAAATAAAAAAGAAAAGAAGAACTGGAAATTTTAACGGGGAAAATGAAAATGGATTCTAAAATAATTGATGACATTCTGCAAACTGAAAAATAGATTTACCGGACTGTTTCAATTGATAAATTTTCAATGGCTGTTAATTTATTCCACTCGCGAATTAATAAAACCGACACTGCCAGCGCCGACATGGTATCGGCTACCGGAAAAGCAATCCAGATTCCGTTGATCCCCCAAAATCCGGGGAAAATAAAAAGTAACGGAATCAGCATGATTACCTGGCGGAAAAGGGTTGCGAAAATCGCAAATCTGGCTTTTCCGACAGATTGAAAAAAGTTGGACGCCACTACCTGAAAACCAACAATTGCCATAATAAACAAGGTTAAAACCGAATTGATAATCCCCATTGCCCCGGCTGCCAAATCACCGCCAAAAGCAATCAGTTTCTTGTTCAGCAACCCTTGTACAAAACTGCTGGCAATTTGCATCGAAAAAGGCGCCATCCCGATAGCGATAATTCCGGTTAAAATCTTCCAGTCAACCCGTATATTCTTATTTTTCAACTTAATAACCGAATGTTTCCCCCTGAAATGTGCCAGCACCCAAACCATTAAAACAAACATCGAAATAATGGTTGCATAAGCCGCTCCTTTTACGCCCATATCGAACCAGAAAACAAAAACATAGTCTAAAACTACGTTGGTAACCGAACTTAAAATCATCGAAATCATGGCTATTCGTGCGTTTCCTTCGGAACGAATGACATTGTTCAACGAAAAACCAATAATCATAAAAGATGTTCCGGCCAAAATGATATTAAGATAATCGTTGGCATATTGAAAAGTTTCAGGAGTGGAACCAAACGAATGTAAAATTGGCTCTTTTAAAATGTAAGTAACAATCATCACCAAAATGGAAACCAGAAACATCAGTGCAAAACCGGTTCCGATTGTCTCTTCTGCCATTTCGATATCTTTTTTACCCAGATTTATAGAGACCAAAACCCCGGTCCCAATGCCGATTAACATTCCAAAACCCATCATAATCAGCATTATCGGGAAAATTAACGAAACACCTGAAAGCGCCTCGGCGCCAACGCCTTGCCCGATAAAAATCCGATCGACAATGTTGTAAAGGGCATTAAGAAATACCCCGATAAATGCCGGTATAAAATATTTCAGCATCAACCGGCCAATATTAGCCTTGCCCAATTCCTCTATGTTATTCATGTTCAGCAAAGGTAGATATTTAATGGTTACATTTATTTTGACTGTATTTTTTAGCCATAAAAATGTAGTTTTGCAAAATCAAAATTTGATTATGTACCAGGGAAAAATTGATGAGCAGATTAAAAAAAATCTGTTTTCGGCAAACACCGATGTTGTAATTTCGGCTATTGAAGCGATTCAAAGAAAAGGGAATAAACTATACCTTCCTTTTCTTTTCGATTTACTGAATTCGTCGCCGGAACCGGAAATTGAAACAGAAATTAAAAATCTGCTTGGGTCAGTAAAAGATAAGGAATCGGTTAACAGTTTTATGCGCGCCATTGAAAATGACAAATACAAATCAATCAGAAAGGAGATATTAACCGCTTGCTGGCAAAACGGACTGGATTTCAGCGCTTTTTTACCGGTATTTATCGATTTTATTATTCGTGAAGACTGGGAAATTGCATTCGAAGCTTTTACTGTAATCGACAATCTTGAATATTTGCCCGGCGCCGAAATCATAATAATATCCATAGCAAAAATTAACGAAGCATTGCCCACAGCAACCAATCAGAACAAATATTTTCTGAATGAAATACTTGTTAAGTTGAATTAAAGTTTAAATTACCAATCCCACAAACTTACTCTACTGCGAACTTTCTTTTTTCGGTTTCAACCAATTGCCATGGTACAATAAATCTCTGATTATCAATCTGTTTAATTCTAAATCCGTTTTCAAAAGAGGAATAATCATTGCGGAATTGTTGATCGCTTCTAAACCCGTAATCTATTTTTTCTGTTGTCTTCATAACAACTAACATTACGATCAAAAGCGCAAATTTGTTGTATCTGCCAACCTGTATTTAAACAATTATTATCATTTTTTAACAGTCTTACCTATTGGTTCCAAAATGATAAATTTCCCATTTTCAAGGGGTATGATATTACCTGTTGGAAAAATACTTCATAAACTGCGAACGCTCATAAAGCATCGGGTCTGGAATATTTTTGTAGGAAAGACGTCCACGAAAATCTTCGATTTTTTTGAAATTCCACTTTTTCATAAAATCAGAAATCCCGCTTAGTATTTCAGGTACAACTTTAACCCCATTCAGGTAAAGTGTTGAGCACAATTGAGCCACCTGGGCGCCTGCAAGCAACTGTTTAATAACCGCATTACTGTCGTGAATTCCGGTGGAAGCTGCAATATCCAAATTAGGTACAGCCGAAGAAACCATGCCAACCCAGCGCAAAGAGCGGCGAATATCAGCAGGCGAACTAAAAACTTCTGATGAAGTAAGTTCCAGCGTATCGATATTAATATCGGGTTCGTAAAACCTGTTAAACATCACAATCCCGCTGGCTCCGTTTGCTTTTAACTTATCGGCCATACCTATTATATTACTGTGGTATATCCCAAATTTTACCACCACCGGAATTGAAATTTCGCTTTTCACTTTTTTCAAAACATCGATGTACAATTGCTCAACTACGCCTGGTTTTTCGTGCCGGCTTGTCGGCAGATAAAAAATATTCAGTTCAAGAGCATCAGCCCCGGCATCCTGAAAATCTTTTGAGATAGTTGTCCATTCTTCTGACGAAACACAATTCACACTGGCAATTACCGGAATATCGACGCTCCTTTTGGCCGATTCTATTAATTCTATATGTTTTTTTATGGTATTGTCGCGAAGGTAACCTTTAATATAATCTTCCGCCTCGGGATAACCGGAGTTTTGGCTGTCTTTGCTCAACATACTTGTAACTTCCCCGTTAATTTGCTCTTCAAAGATCGATTTTAAAACAATTGCACCTATTCCGGCATTTGCAAGTTCCCCGATTTTTTCAACCGACCCGGTTAGTCCTGAACTTGCTGCCACCAATGGGTTTTTAAGTTTTAATCCCAAATATGTTGTTTCTAAATTGCTCATAATATAAAGTTCAAAGTTCAAAGTCTGTCTAATAATTTCTTTCTCCAAAAATTTTGCTTCCAACACGTATCAAAGTACTTCCTTCTTCAATAGCGACATGGAAATCGTCGGACATGCCCATGGAAATTTCGGTAAAACTTTTGACCCCCGAAAAGTATTCATTTTTCAGCGTATTAAAAATAGTATTTAACATTCTAAATTCATTTCTTATTTGTTCCTCATCTTCGGTGTATGTTGCCATTCCCATCACTCCGGCTATAATTACATTTTTATACGATTTAAACTCTGCACTTTGCACAATTTCTTTTGCTTCGTTTAATGTTAATCCAAACTTAGTGGCCTCATCTGCAATATGAAACTGAAGCAGGCAGGCTATTTCGCGTTTATTTTTTTTAGCCTCATTATCGATTACCTTTAAAAGTTTAAACGAATCAACACCATGAATCAAATGAATAAACGGAGCTATTGATTTTACTTTGTTGGTTTGCGGGTGCCCAATAAAATGCCACTCGATATCTTTGGGCAATTGCCCGTACTTCAGAACTAAATCCTGCACCTTGTTCTCGCCAAATATTTTATGCCCTGCATGATATGCCTCCAAAATATCTTCGATTGGCTTAGTTTTCGACACCGCAACCAGTTTCACCCCTTCGGGTAAACCTTTCTTTATTGAGTTTATATTTCCTGCAATATTCATTCTTGAGTAAATTTCAGTCAAAAATAAAAATTATCCGGGACATGGACTTTCCTTCCTCCAACATCTTTGAGTTTGGAAACTCAAAGCCCCAACCCGAAGTCCCGGAATTAAAAATTTATAACTTTGCCACCGAAAATGCAAAAACAGGCAGAAATAATCAATCAGTTGAATGAATGGGGAAAACAGGGAATTCCTTTTGTTTTCCTCATTGATTTCGCCGCGAAAAATCCGATCATTTTTCCATTGAACGATCCTATGAAGGAGATTTTCTGGAACATCCCCGGTTTTTCGAATGAACGGAAACTTCCTCAAAAGGCAAAACTGAAAAAGTGGAAAGCAACACCTGTTTCATTTGAAAAATTCAAAATTGGTTTTGACCAGGTAATGTGGCATATTCATAATGGCGATACTTATCTTTTGAATTTTACCCAACCAACAAAAGTTGAAACCAACCTCTCGCCCGAAGAGATTTTTCAAGTCAGTTCGGCGCCTTATAAAATATATTTGAAAGATAAATTTGTTTGTTTTTCGCCTGAACCGTTTGTAAAAATTGAGAATGGGAAAATTTATTCTTTCCCGATGAAAGGCACCATTGATGCCGATATTGAAAATGCAGAGCAAATTATTTTGACCGATTCGAAAGAGATTGCAGAGCACAATACAATTGTCGATTTAATCAGAAACGACCTAAGCCTGGTTGCAGAAAACGTTACAGTCGAAAAATTCAGGTTTTTGAGCCACATTCAAACCAACAATAAAAATCTATGGCAGGTGAGTTCTCAGATTTCGGGCGATTTGCCAAAAAATTATGCCGAAAATATTGGAGATATTCTTTATGCCTTGTTGCCCGCAGGTTCAATTTCTGGCGCCCCGAAAAAGAAAACACTTGAAATTATAGCAAAAACCGAAAAGTACGAAAGGGGTTACTATACCGGGGTTTTTGGCATTTTCGACGGAGAAAATTTCGATAGTTGTGTGTTAATCCGCTACATCGAAAACCAAAACGGACAACTGGTTTATAAAAGCGGAGGTGGAATTACATTTATGAGCGAAGCCGAAAAAGAGTATGATGAGTTGTTAAAAAAAGTGTATGTGCCTATTGTTTGAAACCATAAAATGCAGCGATGGAAAACTCTTTAATATGGAGTTTCATCAGGCGCGTTTTGAAAAAGCCTGCCGGGAATATTTTGGAATTTCCAATACAATTTATTTAACTGAATTAATTGAAATTCCTGAATTTGCAACGAATGGACTATTTCGTTGCCGTATAACTTACACTAAACAAATTGAAAAAATTGAATTTTTACCACATCAATACCGCGAAATAAAAAGTTTGAAACTGGTGGAAGACAATGAAATTGATTACCGGTTCAAATACGCCGACAGAGAAAGGCTAAACCTGATTTTTGAAAAACGAGGCAATTGCGATGATATAATTATTGTAAAAAACGGATACATTACCGATGGTTTTGCAGCCAACCTTGTTTTTTTTGACGGTAAAATTTGGTGGACCCCCTGCACACCGCTTTTAGCAGGCACACAACGCGCAAAACTTTTAGCGGAAGGAAAAATTTCTGAGAGCATGATTACCCCGGCAGATATCGAAAAATATATAAAATTTGGACTAATCAATGCTATGCATGATTTTGAAAAAATGCCGGTGAATGATATTCGAAAAATTCAGCTCTAAGTTTTATAACCATATCCGGGGCAAGATTTCTGATTTGATTTTAGGAATATTAGCTTAATTTTTTTAGCAAATAAGTTTGCAATTTGCCAATCTGTTAATCGTAATTTTATTTCAAAATAAAACTACTGAAGAAATGGAAAATCTTACAACTATAAATTGTTACAGAAGAATAAAAGCGCTAATACCTTCCGAAAAATTCAGGATTATTGAAACAAGGCTTGCAGGTGAAACCAATACCCGGTTAGAAGCTTTTTTGAATATTATTATTGCCGGATATACTATTGATTTTGCCCTGGCAAACTACAAAAAACTATATGAATATTTAAAAAATAAACCTATAGGATATTCCGAAGCGCTGAGAACCTATTCAATTTATCCGGGATTGGAATCGGGTATTTATATTACTAAAACCAAATGGTTTGAATTAAATTAAGGTTGTAGTGAAATTAAAAAAGGCGCTATAAAATTGCAGCACCTTCTCCTATTCTTTTTCAAAAAATGTTTATTTCATATAAGTCTTTGGACAACCTGAACCATTTGTCGGGGTATTCCCTGTAACTTCCCATGTATTTCCCGAATTCAGCAATTCATCAACATTGGTAATTTTTCTGGTTTGCTGCACCTGTTTAATTTGTGCCACCATTTCAATGTCGTAAACCAGGGCCGGTACTGCCCTGATAACCCCAAACGCCACAGGCATTTCGGGCAATTGCATGTTTATAAGCGCCATGTGCAGGGTTGGGTCAACTTCGGTTGCATCGTGAACCAGGATATCTTCGGTGGAAATTCCATTTTCGCCAATTATCGCCACTTTCAATTTTCCTTTATCAAATACAATCCCTTTTTCGTTTTCGGCGCCAAAAAGCATTGGCTTACCTTGTACAAGAATTAATTGCCGATCGGCCCTGAAAGCCGGATCTGTAATTGAATCGTGAATCCCATCGTTATAAATAACACAATTTTGCAATACTTCAACTGTCGAAGTTCCTTTATGGTTTGCCGCCGCCTCAAAAACAGATTGACTCAGTTTAATATTGCTGTCGATGGTGCGGGCAAAAAACGAACCCCGGGCGCCAATTACAAGTTGTCCGGGAACAAATGGGTCTTCAATGGTACCAAAAGGCGATGTTTTTGTTTTAAAGCCGCGGTCGGATGTTGGCGAATACTGGCCTTTTGTTAAACCATAAATCCGGTTGTTAAACAAAATCAGGTTAATATCGATATTTCTGCGAATCAAATGGATAAAGTGGTTTCCGCCAATTGCCATAGCATCGCCATCGCCGGTAATTACCCAAACATTGAGTTCGGGATTTGCCAGTTTTACGCCTGAAGCCACTGCGGTCGCCCTGCCATGAATGGTATGAAAACCAAAAGTACTCATGTAATACGGGAACCTTGAAGAACAACCAATTCCGGAAACTACTGCATATTTTTCATGCGGAATCCCCAATCCGGCCATTGTGCGCTGAATGGCATTTAAGATAGCATAATCGCCGCAACCCGGGCACCAGCGAACTTCATTTTCGCTTTTAAAGTCTTTAACAGTATAGTTTAATTCAGCCATTTTCTATTCCTCCAGTAATTTAATAACGCCATCTTTAATTTCATTTACGGTAAAAGGCAATCCTTTCAATTTGTTTAACTGATGATATGGAAACTGCGGAAACCCGTTTCTCAAATAACTGGCAAATTGCCCAAGGTTAAGTTCGCAAACAATTATTTTTTTGAATTTCCCAAAAATTTCGGCCGTGTTTTTAGGAAGTGGATTTATATAATTGAAATGGGCAAGGCTTACATTTTTACCTTCTTCCCTGAGTTCGCGGACAGCGCTGATTAAATGTCCATACGTTCCGCCCCATCCCACGACCAAAACATCGCCGTCATCATCGCCGCAAACTTCTAAATCGGGCACCAAATCAACCACCCGTTTTACTTTCTGTTCGCGTATTTCGCAATTAACCTGATGATTATCGGGGTCGTGACTTACAGAGCCCATTATGTTTTTCTCGAGACCGCCAATCGAGTGCTCAAAACCCGCCATTCCCGGAATAGCCCAATCTCTTGCCAACGTTGCAGCATCGCGCCCGTATGGTTTATATGAAGCGGCATTTTGGCAATACGGGGGGTTATGGTGGGAAGATCTGCCATTTTTGGAATCTTCCAGGGTTCACTTCCGTTCCCTAAAAATCCATCGGTCAATAAAATAACAGGAACCATTCGCTCCAAAGCAATTTTAGACGCCATGAATGCATACCAGAAACAATCGGAAGGGGTGCTTGCAGCCAGAACAACTACGGGGCTTTCGCCATTTCTTCCGTAAAGCGCCTGGAGCAAATCGGACTGTTCAGTTTTTGTTGGTAGTCCGGTTGACGGGCCTCCGCGCTGTACATTTACCACAACCAACGGTAGTTCAGCCATTACCGCCAAACCAATGGCTTCCGATTTTAATGCCAAACCAGGCCCTGATGTAGTGGTAATAGCCAGATCGCCTGCAAAAGCTGCCCCAATTGCCGAAGTAATCCCGGCAATTTCGTCCTCGGCCTGAAATGTTTTAACACCCAAATCTTTTCGTTCTGCAAGCGCCTGTAAAATTTCGGTAGCGGGAGTAATTGGGTACGAACCAAGAAACATATCCAACCCCGATTTTTCGGCAGCAGCTAAAAACCCCCATGCAGTAGCCTGGTTGCCGTTAATATTCCGATAGGCGCCGTTTTCAATATTTGCAGGGAGGATCATATAAGTTGGGGTCATGTGTTGCTTGGTCATTCCATAGTTGAACCCATCATGCAAAACTTTAATATTCGATTCAACAACAACCGGTTTTTTCCCGAATTTTGTTTTTACATATTCTTCAATGTAATCCATTGGCCTGCTAAACATCCAACAAACCAAACCGAGCGCAAACATATTTTTACTGCGTATAACGCTTTTATTGTCAAGGCCAAAGTCTTTCAAACTTTCTTTTGTAAGGTTTGTAATCGGAATCGGAATTATATTATAATCATTCAAATTACATTCAGTAAAAGGATTGTTGGTAGCAAAATTTGCTTTTAAAAGGTTTTTCTCGGTAAATGTATCCAAATCGTAAATAATAGTCCCGCCCGGGTTCATATATTTAGCATTTGCTTTCAATGCTGCCGGATTCATTGCAATTAAAACATGGGCATAATCGCCCGGTGTATATATTTGTTTTTTACCAAAATGCACCTGAAACCCTGAAACACCGCCAACGGTACCCTGTGGCGCCCTAATTTCGGATGGGTAGTCGGGAAAAGTTGAGAGGTCGTTTCCAAACAGAGCGCTCGCATCCGAAAATAATGTGCCCGTAAGCTGCATTCCATCCCCCGAATCACCCGAAAACCGGATGACTACTTCTTCAAGTTCAATTACTCTTACATCCTTCATTTAATTAATTTTATTTACTGTTTTCAAACCATCAAAAATAACCATTATTTAACACGATAGAAATGACATATTCGATTATTTACAGGTTTTAATATATTTGAACCAATTTAAAACAAATTTAGATAGTGGCATTAATAAAAACTTTAAACGGGAAAAGCCCACAGATTGGGGAGAATTGTTTTCTGGCCGAGACAGCAACCCTGATTGGTGACGTGGAGATTGGCAATAACTGCAGTATCTGGTACAACGCGGTACTGAGGGGGGATGTGCATTTTATTAAAATAGGGAATAACACCAATATACAGGATAATGCGGTAGTGCATGCCACTTATAAAACATCGCCAACCAATATCGGGAATAATGTTACAGTTGCGCATGGGGCAATTGTTCATGGCTGCACCATTCGCGATAATGTGATGATTGGAATGAATGCCGTTGTTTTAGATGATGCCGTTGTTGAAAGCAATACCATAATTGCTGCCGGATCAGTAGTGACCAAAGGCACCATTGTTGAGTCGGGCTGTGTTTATGCGGGTATTCCGGCAAAAAAAATTAAGGAAATCAGCAAGGAATTATTGAAGGGCGAGATCATCAGAATTGCCAACGCTTACGAAATGTATGCCGGTTGGTATAAAAAATAAGGCCGGTAAGTTTCCCGGCCTTATTTTTTATTTAATCGGAACCTGCCGTTTAAAATCCATTTCGAGCGAAATAAAAGTTTCTGTTCTGGCTATCCCCTCTATTTCCTGCAATTCGTTATCAATAATCTGTTTTAAATGCACATTATTTTTGGTTTGAATTTTGATAAAAATGGCATACTGCCCGGTAGTATAATGACATTCAACAATTTCAGGAATATTGCGCAAAGCCTCAGCTACTTTTCTGTGATACTTTGCCTTATCAAGATAAATACCCATGTATGCACAAGTATTATAACCCAGTTTTGGCGGACTAACAACAAACTCGCTGCCTTCAACAACACCAATATTGAACAGTCTTTGAACCCTTTGATGAATGGCTGCACCTGAAACCCCGCATTCCCGGGCAACTTCAAGAAAAGGAATGCGCGCGTTTTGGGTAATCAGTTTTAAAATTTTTTCGTCGAGTGCATCAATATCCGCCGGATGCTCTGTATAATCATGTGTAATCATGAAATTTTCAGTTTATAGTTTCAAATTATAAAGCAAATGTATAAAAAAACCATAAATCATAAATACAGGGATGAACTAAAACAACAATAGTAACAATATGCAATTAATACAGAAAATCAAGAAAACTTTAAACATGGTTCATATACAATTGGTATAAGCTGATATTTGTTATTTTCACAAAAAAATAATTCTTGCACGATATGAAACTGAAATTCTTGTTTTTATTAATTATGGTTCCGGTGCTCTCCTTTTCTCAAATTGATTTTAACCGTTATTTCGTGGATGGGTCGATGCGGTTCGATTTTTTATTGGGGGGAAACAGCATGGAAGAAAAAGTTTATCCTGAACAAATTAAAAAGGAACCATATTGGGCCGGTTCAAAAATAAATCTTGCCGACCCGTTTAATTACGGAAACTATCGTTTCAGGATATTCGATGAAAAATCGGATAGCCTGCTGTTTTCAAAAGGGTTCAGTACCCTTTTTGAAGAATGGCAAACCACCGCCGAAGCAAAGGAAATGGATAAAACTTTCTATCAGTCGGCTATTTTCCCATTCCCCAAAAGAAAAATCAGGCTCGAAATTGATTCGCGGCAGTGGGAAGGAAATTTTAAAACTATTTTCAAAACTGAAATTAACCCCGAAAACTATTTTATATTGAATGAAACACCTGCCAAATTCGAAACAGTTGAAATTCTGAACAATGGAAAGCCTGAAAACAAAGTTGATATTGTTATTCTGGCTGAGGGTTATACAGCACAGGAAATGGGAAAATTCAAGGAAGATGCTAATCGGGTTACGGGATATTTATTTGAGGAAGAACCATTTAAATCAGAAAAAAGAAAATTTAATGTGAGCGCTGTACTTACACCTTCCCTGGAATCGGGAACCGATATTCCGGGAGAAAACATATATAAAAACACCTGTTTCAATTCTACTTTTTATACATTCAATGTATCGCGTTACCTGACTGCCAGCAACATGAAAAACATTTTAGACGCTGCGGCAATTGTGCCATACGACCATATTTATGTTTTGGTAAACACCGAAAGGTATGGAGGTGGCGGATTTTATAATTTTGTATCGGTTTGCACAGCCGATAATTCGCTGACAAAAGAAGTTTTTGTACACGAATTTGGACATGGGTTTGCCGGATTGGGAGATGAATACTACGATTCAGAGGTAGCTTACGAAGATTTTTACAACCTTAAAACCGAACCATGGGAACCTAATATTACCACGTTGGTTGATTTCGATTCGAAGTGGAAAAGAATGGTAGCCGATTCAGTTGAAATTCCAACTCCCCGGGATTTAAAAAACTCAACTAAAGTTGGAGGTTACGAAGGTGGAGGTTACATGAGCAAGGGGATTTACAGCCCGTTTACTGACTGCCGGATGAAAAGCAACAATGCAAAAAGCTTCTGCCCTGTTTGCAGGGAATCGATAAAAAAAGTGATTCAATTCTGTTCAGAATAATGCAAAAAAAGGGCGAGAAACTCACCCGTTTTTTTGTCCAGTCATATTCAAAATTAAGCCTTTTTCGACATCGAATTGGTAACAAAGTAGGCTACAATCAAACCAACTCCGCCGAAAAACAGGATCATACTGAAATAGGCTGCAACTTCGTTAAATACCTGCGCAAGTAAATGGGCGGTAAACACGCCAACGGCGGCAAAAATCAGGAATATCCCCCATTTTACAAGTGCATATTTGTTGCAATTGGTTTTAAAAACACTGGCATCCATTCCCTTTTCGATTAATGCCAGCCGCTCTTTTGTGCGTGTTGTCCAATAAACATAAAGTATTGCAAACAACGCCAGAAAAAAAGCCAGTGGTACAAAAATTCCTTCCATAATTTCAAATTTTAAATTGTTATTTGTTTGTTTTCTGGCCTTATGACGCACCGGTTATTGTTCGGTTACAACTTTTATAAAATATATTTTGAAACCTGTAACCTCATGTGTAATTTTACGTCAAACCAGCGAAATGGAACAAAAAGACGATACCTGGTACATTGATAAAGTATTAAAAGGCGAAACCCAATACTTTTCGTACTTTGTAGATAAATACAAGGATATTGTTTATTCCATTGCTTTTAAAGTTCTTAGAAATCGTGAAGATGCCGAAGAAATGGCGCAGGAAAGTTTTGTGAAAGCATTTAAATCGCTGCACACTTTTAAGGGCAATGCAAAGTTTTCGACGTGGCTGTACAGGATTACATATAATAATTGTATATCGGAAGTGCGGAAGAAAAAATTAAAATTTGTTTCAACCGACGATGTTCAAATTCCGGCTGAACCTGAGGAGATGAATTTAGATGGTATTCCGGCTGAAAATCGTGCAAAATATGTAAAGGCAGCCCTTGAAAAACTTCCGGAAGATGAATATTCACTGATTCTGCTTTATTATTTCGAGGACAAATCGGTTGAAGAAATTGGCGAAATTACAAGAATGTCGGAAAGCAACGTAAAAGTAAAATTGTTCAGGGCTCGAAAAAAGCTCTACACAATATTGAATGACATGTTAAAAGAGGAATTATACACTATATTATAAATGCTATGAAAACACAGGATTTGGATAATGAATTAAAAAGCCTGATAAAAGGAATAAAGCTTGATTCGCCGGGAAAAGATTTTACATCGAAGGTAATGAACCGTGTTTTTGAAGAAAAAGCAGCTTTGGAAAAAGTAAAAGATGAAAAGTTACTGGGCAAAGGTTTTTGGATTATCCTGGTTCTTTTTGTGATACTGATTGCTGCCATGTTTGTTTTTACATCATCAGGCATACAAACAGAAAGTCAGTTGTCGAAATTGCTGAGTGGGGCAACCGGCGGCGCTTTATCACAAGGCTATCAATCTGTTTTCAGTAAACTGGGCACACTGCCACTAAGTATCGGGGGAATTTTGCTTGCTTCAACGGTTTTAATATTTATCGACAGGTTTTTGCCCCAAATTACAGCCAATTTTACGGCTCATAAATTGTAAAAACAGAACCGGAGAATTGGTTATAAATTGATTTTTCAGAAAATAGTATCTGAATGAATCGGCAACAGGTAACACATATGAAAAGTAAATATCCTTGATAAAAGTAAAATCCTATTTTTCCCCAACAATTGTAATATTTATCTGCTGGTCTATGAAATCATCAAGGGTAGCTTTAGTTTCAGCTATCCAATCGGCACATTGCTGACGTGACAATGATTTTGGACGCAAATAATCGCCTTCCAACACTTTGGCTTCAGTTAGCATAGGTTTTTGATATATAGATTCAGAGAACAATACATGAATTTTATTGGATTCAATTTTTAATGGTGTAAATAATTCAAGCTCATCTATACTGTTTCCAAAATAGTTGTGTTCTTTCGACTTTGAGAAGAAAACATATTCCTTATCAGCAATAACTTTCACACAACTTTCTGACGTCATATCATTATAAGGCAGGATTTTATAAATATTTTTCCCATCATCGAGGTAAACACTTAAATAACCATTGACCGGACTTTTAAAATACAGATAAAGGTTATCGCCAGTATGAAAGGTAAACGATTTGCTTGCTGCATTTGGGTAACTTAAAGTATAAGTTTCAATATTGGCTTTTGGGGTTGCCTCTTTGGCCCTTCCTTTGATATTACAGGTAATCCAGAGTTCCATTTGCTTCCCATTATCACCTTTTATCTCTCTGAACCCTTCAGTAAATTTTGGTTCATCGATGGTTTCAACCCATTCTCCTTTGACTTTAGTTGTGCCAATAATATTAAATCTTGATTTTCCAGATTCTACTGTAAGATTGGCTTCTTGCTCAACATAAGTTTTATTCAGATCGTCCTGAATGGGTTCATCTGCATTGTTTCCAAGATTGAAACGCAGTTCAATTATATCCCTGCATTTATCGTCCAATCGTTTCAATACTTTTAAAAGGGCCTGCAACAGCTCAAAGTTTTCCGATTCATCCTCAACTTCAACATTGCTGTTTAATTCTGAATACCGGTGCTTTTCAAGTTCTTTACGACAAACATTCCGGCAAACACTGTTGAGATAGGTATAGAATGAACTTTCGCCACGGAATTCTCCGTTCTGGATATTTACCACCGCCCGCGTAAGCCCTTCCTGAAAGATATCTTCCGGCTGTAACACCGTATTTCTAAACGCCCAAACCATTTTTTTAATTTTAGAATAATAACTTTTGTAGATATATTCCAGTGTTTCGTTTGAATTATTACAGATTCCTTCAATAATCCTTTCGTTGGAATATTCTGAAGAATTGTTCCCGGATGTGATAAAATGTGACAGGTTAGCGATAATTTTTCCCATTGGGCATAAGTTTGGTCAAATGATGGGTGAAAATACGAAATTTTGAATACTGACGTGAAATTATTTGAAGCAAAGCCCATGCAAAAAAGTATCAGAAACCATTAGCTAATACTTTTTTCTTTTGGGGTTCATCCTGTTATCGAAGAAATTCAATAGAATGATTTTATTGTTCTGTATTTAATAAAACAGTGTCATTTGTTTGACGATTACAAAACCGCGTATATTTCTTTCTCTGTTTTCCAATGTACCAATTTCAGGAAACTCTTCAAGGATATCAAGAAAATCATAGACCTTTTTAACGAATGCCTTTGTAACTGCTTCTCCCCATTCATCGTGAATAAATTCGATAATACTATCGAATTTTGAATCGGCTCTTTTTGACCAATAAATGGTTAAAGCCATTTTTTGTGCTTATTTTCTATTTCTGTTTTTGAAATAAGATTATTGGGATCATTTGATTCAAGATCGGCCAAGATCAGTTCTTCCTGTTCGGCATCGGTTAAACGCGACCAAAGTTTACCTTCAGGATGTTCCTTAATTTTCACCATGATGGAATAAAATTTCGCTAAAACATTGTCGTTACCAATGGAATCAATGAGTTGATGCAAATTATTTTTGAGTTCTATCGTGTTCATCTTTTTTTCTCAAATATACAAATCTTAAATAATATAGCATTTAACACAGATTGAATTCGTAAAGTTTAGAAACTCAATTTGATTTTATGCTTTTTCTGCCTTAAAACGCACTTTTAAATTCTTCAAATTTAACAGGCAGGCTAATAATTTTCCTGTCTTTGCCTATGAAAATTAAAGTTGGCGTGGCGTAAATATTGTACTTTGCGGTAACCTCCCCATCCCATCCTTTCAGGTCGGAAAGGTTGTGCCACGATTCGATGCCAAGTTCGGTTACTTTACTTTTCCATTCTGATTCTGAAGTGTCTATTGAAATTGTAATTATCTCAAAATCTGCAATGTCTTGTTGCTTCTGCCAGCTTTTTATTTGGGGTAACATTTCAATACAATGCACGCACCAGCTTGCCCAAAATACAACAAGGGTTTTCTCTTTTACAATTTCTGATAAGGTAACAGGGTCGCCATTAATGTCATTTAGCGTAAAATCAGGCACGGTTGCCCCAATTGTCATGTATTTCAGAAAAGTTAATCGCCTTTCAAGGGTTGTTTTTTCATCGGTTTGGCAGGTGGTTCCTTCGTATTTGCCGGCAATGGTTTTCAGCACATTCTCCAGGTTCATTTTTTCAAATCCGCGAACCAGGTAATCGAGGATAAACTCGTACACAATCTGGTTTTCACTGGGGGCCCCACGTTGAGTGGGGCCCCCAATATGTTGAAGAATTATATCCACAGCTTTTATGAACTCCTGTTCCTGTTGTTCGCGGGTTAAACCCATTTGAGCATAAGCCATTAGATATTGAAACGCTTTTTCGGTATAAATTGGAGTATTGATTAATGCTTCATCCGTAAAATCCAGTTGGCTGAAAAATTCGTTTTTAAAGTCTTCCTTTCGTTGTTGCTCCGACAGGTTGCCATCCAGAAAAGGTTCCCGGTACATTTTTATGAGTTTGGTGGCAAACAGGTTGGAGTGTTTTTCGATGGTTTTGCTTATTAGTTCATCCCGTTCTTTTTGGAGGAGGTTGTACCGGGTGATGCGGTTTTCAACCGCATTGTTGGAGTTGGAAACTCCAACTCCCTGTGCCAGGTAATAATTAATCTCCTGATCCAATTCCTTGATTTGCGCTTTGTACTTCTTTTCCAGCCTTTTAAATTCAAACCAAACCCTGTTTTCTTCCGATTGGATGATTTTTAAACTATCCTCCGGCGCTTTAAAATCGGTTTCAAAAACCAGATTCTCGTGGTTGAAAATAAAATCGAGCTGCTGGGGTGGCTCATTCATGATTTCGGCTACCCGGGTTTTGCCGGGAATGAGGCGGTACATTCCGGGAGTTGCGGATTCGTTGAGATGAAAAGTTACTGTTGCATTATTCGCCCGTTGACTTTGAGTCACCGGGTGAATATTTTGCGTCCCTGATTCAGCAGGTGAACTTGAAGTCACCGGCTGAACCATTGAAGAATCAACCGGAATAAATTTATCTCCTTTTACCTGGCCTAACACAACCGTATTCCCGGGATGGTTTGAAATTTGTAACCTCACTGAATTTGGTTGCGCCACCATGTTGGTAACACTACAAAAAATAATGGAAGCAAAAAGGGCAACAAACTTCATTGGACCTGCTGTAAAATTTAATGATTGTAAAATATTTCTCCGTCAAAAACATGTAAATTTAGAAAAATAAGAATTGGCAGATAGCACATCGTTTATTAGTCCGGATATCACTTTTTTATATTCTCCTGAAAAGTTCTATTTTTACAAAAAATAATTCTTTTATGACAACAATTGTTATCAACATACAAGATAAGGCAAAGGCAAAACATATACTCAGCGCCGTTAAATTGTTAAATGGTGTAACCCGGGCCGAAATTGCCACTGATGAGTATCTGGAAAATATTTCGATACTTAAAGCTTGCAAGACAGCACGGAAGACTCCAAAAGTAAGCAAGGCTGAAATATTGGATGCACTCAAATGAAAGTGGTTTTCCGAAACTCCTTTTTACAGGACATTAAAAAACTAAAATCTAAAACAACCATTGATTTAATTCATTCGGTTATTGAAAACTGCGAAAAAGCTGCAACAATAGCCGAAATAAAGAATTGCTGGCCATTACAGAGCCGCGGGAAGTTTTTCAAACTCAAATACGGGCAATTCAGGTTTGGCGTTTTTATTGACAAAGGAACCGTTGAATTCCTGAAATTTGGTACCCGTCAAAACTTTTACAGCGACTTTCCTCCATTTTAAACATTTGGCCGGGCAATAAAACTCACTTTCCTGCAAACAAACTTTTTTTCACGGCTGATGTCTGCTTTGTCTGGATAATTTTCGCTTCACTTAAACGCTAAAGCTAATTGTTTACTTTTTTACTGACCACCGGGCTAAAGCCTCGGTGTAAAACGTTTTTCCAAAATCGCTCCAGCCGGGGGGAACAGAAATTAAATGTACAGTTTATTTTCTAAAAAACCGGACAAAATTTGCTGCTTTTATTTAGCAGGTGAACCGAAAGTCACCGGCTGAACCTCCGGTTGATGCGGTTTATAA
Source organism: uncultured Prolixibacteraceae bacterium (assembly GCA_947085485.1). GTDB lineage: Bacteria > Bacteroidota > Bacteroidia > Bacteroidales > Prolixibacteraceae > Draconibacterium. The sequence goes on along the minus strand of CAMTWS010000042.1, from coordinate 3,205 downwards.
CCGCATCGGTTGGAATAAATTTATCTCCTGAAATTTTACCTGGAATAATTTGGTTTTGGGGTTGGTTCTATAATGTCGTTACAAACGACAAACAACCTACCCCTCGGCGAAGACGGGTTAGGTTGGGACCTGCTGCAACCAAATAAATAATTCGCTCGGTGATTTCAATCTGCATAAACGAGTTGTTTTGTTTTTTCAAAGCCTTTGATGAAATACGGATTTGACAATTGAAGTAACACCAAAACAGTTTATGCGTTTAACAGGTTTTTTTGACTCGTTAGCAGATCTTTAATAATAGCATTGATTGATCTGCCTGTCATCTGTGCTTTTAATGCCAATTGACTGTGTAATTCTGAAGGAATACGGATGTTAATAGATCCGCTATATGGTTTTTGAGGTTTTATGCCCCGCTCGTGGCAACTTTCGAGATATAAATCAATTCCAGCCTCAAAATCAGCTTTCAATTCCGCAACCGTGTTACCTTCATACGAAATTAAATTCTTATTCATGCCTATTGCCTTACCAAACAGACAGTTATCTTCTTCGCTATACTCTACTGTTCCTGAATAGCCTTTATATTTCATTGTTCCCATAATGTTATCTATATAAGTTTATTCGATGTTAGAAATTCCAAAATTTGTTTCATTACATAGCTTTTTATTGCGCTGTCGGGGTGTGGTTTGTGAGCGCCATAAGAAAGTTCTTTTTCGCTGTTGATAAACTCAACTCGTGAGCCGGATGTTTTACCTTTTTGACTTAACTCAAACCCAAGGGTACGAAACAGACGTGTTAACTCATCGAAAGTAAAATCTTTGGGTTGTTTTTTAAACCGTTCAATCAGTTTCTCCTTTGTTCCCATTTATTCGTATTTACGTTGCAAATGTAACTATTTTTAGTTACAAATACCTGCATGAAATATCCATTTTCAACGGATTCCCGGATTAAAAATTGACAATTGGCCGAAGGAACTGACATGATTCAGCAGGTGAACTTAAAGCCACCGGCTACACCTCCGGGTGATGTGGTTGGAATAAATTTATCTCCAGAAATTTTACCTGGAATAATTTGGTTTTGAAGTTGATTCTTAATTTGAACTTCACGAATGCTGATTTGACTGCTGGCAAGCGTTGCCAATCCTACTATAAAAAAGGTGAGTATGCTGATTTTTAAGAGCATTATTATTAATTTCTAAACAGTTACAAACTACAACAGAAATGGTACGGATGACAAATCAGGGATTGGATTCATTTTTCAATTTTAATGGTCCATTCTATTGCAGAAAGTCGTTCTTTTATCCGAACCAACGTCTCCAAAATTGCTGATTCATTAGGTAAACTGCCAAATACCATCGTTTTGAAAGCATCATTATATGTGGTGATTAATTGTCTCCAAACTGAATCGGTGTCAGCAAATATCACTGCTTTATTTGGATGATGGATTAACCAATCGTTGTTGTTCTTAAAACTAATAACATCATCATTTGCCACCTTTAACAGCAATTCATCGAATGCAGAAGAATCGAAAAAAACGGAAAGTTCTTTTTCCTGCAATATTTTAGAAAGGTCGTACGTGTGACGTATTTTTTTCTTTAAGTCTTCAATGGGATTATCGGTATAGGAGAAACGCACCAGACTCATTATTTTTTCACAAAGAGTGCGTACAGGTTGCAAAGCCATTACTTCAAAAGGTAACAAACCGAACTGAACCGCTAAATCCTCCTGACCATTCTCCACCATCATTCTGTAAATAAACGAACTGACCGGTTTTGTAATGTTTGGTTCGTGGTATCCAAGCCATGAAGCTTCGACAATTATTATATCCCTGACCTGCCCGTAATTGCCCTGAAACTCTTTTGCATAAGTGTGTGCCGTTTTACGGTTCATTCCCATCTTTTGTGTCACTTCATTTATTTCCACTTCAGGCAGAACGGCAGAAACCACTTTGCTGATTTCGCTATGAAAAATGGTGTGCAGGGCAAATGTTACCCAATAATCTTTTTCTATATAAATAGCAGGGATATTTACCAGACTCGAAGTCACCTGGTGAATGAACATCTCAAGGGTACGGTGTAAAAAGGTTTTCCAAAGCCGTGCCTGTAAAAGAAGAGCCTGTACAATTACTGTTTGCCAATTTGTATATTTGCAAAAAAAATAAAGAATGATGACAGAAATTCAAAGTCGAAACCAAATTATAAGACGTATAAGCCGGATTCCAAAGGATAAACTGAAAGAATTGGATGAATATGTTTCAAAACTTGAGCATGAAATTAGCCGGAAAAACAAAACTTTATCGTTTGCCGGGGCATGGCATGATATTGATGAATCTGTATTTGAAGATTTAACAAAGAAGTTGATAAGTAACCGGCAAAAAAACAGGAGCAGAATAGATGAACAGGACGCTCATTGATACCGATATTCTATCGTACTATTTTAAAGGAGACAAAACTGTTGTTAAAAACTTCGAAATGTATCTCCAACATTATGATTTTATTGAGATAAGCATAATTACTTATTATGAGATTTCAGGTGGATTGCTTGCAAAAAATGCGCTAAAACAACTGGGTATTTTTGAAGATTTTGTTATTGATAACCCAGTTATTCCATTAACGGACAGTTCTGCAAAAATTTCCGCAAAGTTATATGCTGAATTAAGGCAATCAGGTAAAATTGTTGATGACATTGACTTATTAATTGCAGGAGTGGCAATTGATAACGATATGGTTTTGGTGACCAATAACGAAAAACATTTTCAACGAATTCCCGGATTAAAGATTGAGAACTGGTCGAAGAAACTGAAATGATTCAGCAGGTGAACTGGAAGTCACCGGCTGAACCCCCGGGTGATGCGATTTGTAGCAGCATTGGCTGGAATAAATTTATCTCCCAAAATTTTACCAAGTATAATTTGGTTTTGAGGTTGGTTTTTAATTTGAATATCAAAAAGGCTGGATTGACTGCTGGCAAGCATTGCCAATCCTATTATTAAAAAGGTGATTGTACTGATTTTCAAGGGCATATTGATTACAAAATAATTGCCGAAAACTATTTTTTGATTTTTATTTAATTAGGCAATTTCGCTAAAAAAATAATTTACCCCTTTTGATTTTTTTATCGGAAGGGATTTTTTATTGATTCTGTCTTAATCCGATTCGATTTTATAATTTCAGTTGATTTTGGGCCTCAAAATTTGAGTTTTGGGCATAACT
>CAMTWS010000041.1:0-13346 GCA_947085485.1 uncultured Prolixibacteraceae bacterium | reverse complement strand
GCTCCGAAAAGTCCTTTGACCCCCTAACCCCCAAAGGGGGGACTTCCTAATTCAATGATTTTCAGATGTTCCCCTTTGGGGTTAGGGGTCAAACAGATGAAAATTATTGAATTTCCGACTTTTCGGAGTAAGCTCAACCTTGAACTTTAAACCGAATACTCTATTTGTTCATCATCTTCAGTTTCAACCGGGCAAGTACTTTTTTGGTGTATAACGGGAATTCGCTTTCCATCATCCATCCATAATAACCGGGTTGCTCCCTGAACACTTTTTCAACCGGAACACCTTTGTTTTTTCCAAAGTTAAACACTTCCACCCCATTCTCGTCATAAACAATACGGCCCACAAAATCAACATTCCGGTCATACGACGAGAATTCGCTCAATTTCTCAACATCGTTAACAATAGGCGCTGTTTTGCCGCCTTTGACATCCTCGAATTCCACTCCCTTATACATATCGAGTTGCGCTTTTAAAACTTCGTAAGTAGCTTTTGTGTCGGCCATTGCAGAGTGCGCATCAACCAGGTCCTTGTTACAGTAAAATTTGTATGCGGCTGCAAGCGTGCGTTTTTCCATTTTATGAAAAATGGCCTGTACATCAATGAATTTATGTTTTTTCAGATCGACATCTACATCGGCACGTAAAAATTCTTCGGCCAGCAACGGTATATCGAAGCGGTTTGAATTGAACCCGCATAAATCGCAACCTTCAATAAATTTTGACAGTGTTTTTGCTACCTGCCTGAAAGTTGGTTCATTTTTAACATCCTCATCATAAATACCATGTATTTGCGAAACTTCAGGCGGGATAGGCATTTCGGGATTTATCCGCAAAAGTTTTTCTTCTTCGCTGTTATCAGTATTTATTTTTAGCAACGCAATTTCGACAATGCGATCGGTAGCAATATTCATTCCTGTTGTTTCGATGTCGAGAATAACCACCGGATTTCTTAATTGAAGCAGCATAGGTAAAATTTAAAAGAAAAGGTATCCTGAAACCGATTTAGTATTTTGGTTTCAATGATACCTTTAAAAGTTTTTATTAAAAAAATTACGCGTTAATCATCATCGGCATGAGCAGCATTAACATATCCTCAAATTCATCGCCGCTTTCAACCGGCAACAATAAGCCCGCACGGGTAGGGTCGCTCAGTTCAACCTGAACATCGCCTGTTGAAATATTGGTAAGGATTTCCTGGAGGAAAGTTGATTTGAAACCGATTTCCATTTCATCTCCTTCGTATTCGCAATTTAACCGTTCGACAGCCGAGATTGAAAAATCGATATCCTGGGCCGAAACAACAAGTTGGTTATCGTTGATGTTCAGCTTAATTAAATTGCTGGCCTGGTTCGAAAATACTGAAACCCTTTTTACTGTATTATAAAAGTTCAGCCTGTCGATTACCATTACATTTGGGTTTTTGGTAGGAATTACCGAATTGTAACTCGGGTAATTTCCTTCAACCAGCCGGCAAATTAATTTATAATTGCTGAGTGTAAAAAATGCATTTTTTTCGTCGAATTGAATTTTTACATCAAATTCTTCTTTCGGAAGCAAGTTTTTCAGCAGCCCTGCCGGCTTTTTTGGAAGAATGAATGACGATTCAAAATCGGCTTTTGCATCCGTCCGGCGGTAACGAACCAACTTGTGCGCATCCGATGCCACGAAACTCATAAAGTTTGGCGTAAGTTCAATAAAAATACCATTCATAACCGGCCTGAGTTCATCGTCGGCGGTTGCAAAAAGTTTTTTATCGATACCTTTTTTTAAGGCAACATGGCTAACATTAATTGTTGAAACAGCTTCTTCGTCCAAATTTGGAAGCACAGGAAAATCTTCGGCATTTTGCCCTGTAATACTGTACTTTCCGTTGTCTGAAAAAATTTCAACACTGTACGAAGCCCCATCAATCTGAAATGTAAGTGGCTGCTCAGGAAATTCTTTCAATGTGTCGATAAATAATTTTGCCGGAACTGCTATTGAACCTTCACCCTCAATATTATCGAGTTCCAAACTGGTAATTAACGTCGATTCCAGATCGGAAGCGGTGATTGTTAACGCTGTTTCAGATAGTTGAAACAAAAAATTATCGAGTATCGGCATGGTGCTTTTACTGCTGATTACCCGGCTTAATGCCGCCAAATGGCTTAGTAATTCGGTACTTGATACAACAAACTTCATATTATTTATTTTTATATTCTTAAATTTCAAAGCTTCGGGCTCAAACTCCGATTTTTAAATCCAAGCACACGAATATACAACTTTAATTATATATCCCTATTCTGAAAAGTTGGATTTTTTCAGCCATTTATGAACGTGAATAACGATGCGTGCGAATTACATTGTAAACCAATCCGAAAAGCAAAACAACAACCAACGGAACTACCAGGTTTAACCATTGCCAAAAGCCTTTTTCCTCGCGCAACTTTACCTTGTCGAGTAGCCGTAATTGCACGGTACGACTGCGAAGCTGCATAATTCCTGTCTCATCGTTCATATAATAAATGGTGTTCAATAAAAATTCCTTGTTCCCAAAAGTTTGTTTCGAAACCCGGTCGAAACCCAATTCCTGAATTTTAGGTGGTTGCTGCGAATAATTTACTTTGTTTGCAATCAGCCCGGCATCGCCGATAACAACCATTTTTGTTGGCTTACTTTTGGTTTGATACCCGGTTGAGCCAATTCCAAGATTTTCAATCATCCGGTTTTCAAAAACCGACGTAAATTCCCCTTCAACCAAAACGCCTACCGGGATAAACGATTTTGTGAAAAGCTCGCGGGCAGGTGGATTTTTAATGTTTTCGAGACTTACTGACGATGGCGATTTTACATTTCTTGCATAAGGCGAGGTTGTAAGTATCACCGATTTTGCCAGGTTTTTATTACCCGAAACTGTATCGACAGAGGAAACAAATTCGGTATAAATCCTGTTCAGGTTTCTGCTTAACGGATGGTTATCGACAGGAATTAGGAGGGGTGAATAATACCACGGATACAAAACCCACTGCGGCTGACTTCCGGCCGGCGCTGTATTTACCAAAAGCTGGGCACAGTCAACATCCTGCAGTAATTCGTAATTTAACCGGACTCCGTATTTAAAAAGCAAATCATCAAGATTAATTTTACGCGGAAAAGAAAAGGTTTGATAACCGGTTGACAAACTATCCAGGCTCACCTGAACAGGGTCGATGAGCCAGACAACCTTTCCACCGCGCATCACAAACTGATCGATGATAAATTTATCCTTCTCCGAAAAAGGTTGATCCGGACCTGCCACAATTAAAATATCAATACCCGATGATTCCGCTTGAATTGTTTGGGTTGTTACCCTTTTAACATTGAAATCGGCTGCCAATGCATTTGTAAAATCCAAAACTTCGTACCGGTTAAATTCTCCGTGTCCTTCGAGAAAAGCAACTGTAGTTTTTTTTGTGCGCATCAGCTTTTGAAATGCATTTATCAGCTCAAATTCAACACTTTCGATTGAATGGTTGAAGTTAACTTCGTACGAAAAATCGGGATTGTTCTTTAAAAAATTAACCGCAACTTCTTTCTCTCCCGAACGAATGATTGCCCCTGGAAAGATAAACCTTGTACTTACCCCCTGATCGGTTTTACGGTTAAAATTGATTGGTTTAATCCCTTTTTCAATAAGTTGATTTTGTAATTCTTCACGCTTTTGTGCATTGTTTAACCGGTAAGGATCTACAATTTTCAAACGGATTGGTTTTGGTGAATAAACATTCAAAACAGCAATTTTTTCAAAAACTTCGCGCTGTAATTTTTGTAACCCCGGTTCCAGTTCGCCCTCCAAAAAGAACTCAATTTCAATTATTTCGTTTATATCCGAAGCAATCTCCTTACTTACGTCTGACAACGAAAATCTTTTATCGGAGGTAAGGTCGGCGCGAAAAAGAAAGTTGGTTGACACAAAAAACACTATTAGCAACGAAAATACGAAAATGGTTAAATTGATTTTGGTTTTGCGAAGTTTCAAATTTCCTTCCCGCAATAAAATACCTGTTATATAAAGGAAAAACAGTGCCATTCCTGCAAAATACACCATGTCGCTCAAATCGACAACCCCACGGGAGATTGATAAATAATGATTATTGATGCTAAACCACGACAGAATTTGCTCGAAAATATAGGGCACACCTGAGGAAGCTATAAAATCGAGTCCAAGATAAAAACCAAACGAAAGTCCCATTGCCATGATGAAAGATACAATTTGGTTATCGGTTAACGACGAGGCAAAAACACCGATGGCAACATAAATGGCAGCCAGAAAAAAGAGACCAATAAACGAGCCCCAGGTAGCGCCAACATCGATGCTTCCAACCGGATTTCCCAAAAGATAAACCGATAAAAACCAGAGCAATGTTGGCAATAACGAAAAAGTAACCAACGCCAATCCTGCAAAGAATTTAGCCAATACCAGTTGAAAATCGGTAACCGGATGAGTGAATAATATTTCGATGGTGCCGGAGCGTTTTTCGTCGGCAAACGAGCGCATGGTAATTGCCGGACCCAAAAAAAGATACACCCAGGGCGCCAGTAAAAACAGGCCTTCCAGGGTTGCATAACCATTGTCGGGAATATTGTACACGCCCGGGAAAACCCACAGAAACAGACCGGTTACCAGCAGGAAAACCACAATTACAAGGTAACCGATGAGCGATCCCAAAAATGTTTTAATCTCTTTTCTGAATAAACTATACATATCAGTTTAAAGTTTCGGGTTTAAAGTTGAAAGTGCCGCAGCCGTGATTACGTTAAGTTTTGAATTCAATTCACTTTGCTTTATCAGGTTGAAAAAATCAAGTAAATTTAATCCTTTTCTTTTCTTACAAGCGATTTTAAATATTCCTTATTGTAAGCCTCTCCTCTGCTAACAAGATATTCAAAACAAACTGTATTATTTTCGATTGTCAAAATAAAGAATACTCTGTAACTTCCAATCCTGATGCGGTATGCATGACTGAATCCTTCAAGTTTTTTGCATTCTGTCAAATCATCAACCGATGCTGCGACTTTCACTTCATCAATTTTTTTCTTTAGCGAGATTTTGTATTTCCCGGTTAATTTTGAAGCTGCCTTAATGAAGGCTTTTGAATAAGCAATATTCATACTTCAAGCCATTTTTCAAATGACTTTTGTTCCTCCACTGAAGCAATAATTTTACCTTCAGCATCTGATTGTAACAGTTCCCTGTAAATATCCTCATCACTAACCATTCTCGCTTCTGAAATCAACAGCTTCTCTATAAAAGATTTCAAGCTCTTACCTTCAGCAGCAGCCATTATAGAGAGGTTTCTGAAAGTATCCTCAGGAATGTCAATTATTTTTCTTTTTCTGGTTAACGTGTTCATTACTTTCTAATTTTAAACAAATATAATATATATAATATATACATATAGAGTAAATCTTCAAAATAAACAGGACGGTTTTCAACTAATTGACAAACTGTTAAACAGGATTTAATTTGCGCTTCCCAGCAGTTCGATCATTTTTTGTGCTGCACGTTTCGAGCTGCCTGCTTCACCCATCAATTCTTTCAATCGATTGTAGTCGTCAAATATTCTTTCCCGATATCTCTCGTCAAACAACAGTTTTTCCATTTCTGCCTTAACATTTTTCAAGGTCATCCTCATCTGAATAAACTCACTGATAATTAGCTTATTCATTATAATATTAGGCAATGCAACGCCGATGGTTTTAAGTACAAAATTACGCATAATCGCATCTACCAGCCAGCCGCCTTCCATTTTGTAAATCACCGCTTGTGGCACTTTAAACAACGCTGTTTCGAGTGCAGCGGTTCCTGATGCAACGAGCGCTGTGTATGCATTATTCAAAATATCATAAGTTTGATCAAAAATCAATTTTACGGTTGTTCCGGACAGATTTGTTTTATAAAGTTTGGCATCGACACTTTTTACACCAGCAACCACGAACTGAAAACCGGGAAACAATCCAGCAATTTTTACCATCAACGGTAATGTCCGTTTTATTTCGTGAACCCGGCTTCCGGCCAAAAGCGCAACAACCGGACGATCATCAAGATCGTTATTTTTAAGGAATTCATTTTTTGAAAGCGCCTTTAACCTGAATCCGGCAATTGAATCCAAAACCGGGTTCCCCACATAATTTACCCTGAATTTGAATTTTTCGAAAAATTCTGTTTCAAAGGGGAATATGGTGAACATTTCGTCAACAACCTCTTTTATTTTTTTTACCCGGTAAGCTTTCCAAGCCCACAACTTCGGGGAGATATAATAAAAAACCCTGATGTTGTTTTGTTTTGCAAATTCAGCAATTCGCAGGTTAAATCCCGGGTAGTCGATCAATATCAAAACATCGGGTTGAAAATCAAGCAAATCGGCTTTGCAGAACTTCATGTTCCGGTTTATGGATTTGAAATTCAGTACAACTTGCACAAAACCCATAAAAGCCATCTCGCGGTAGTGCTTTACCAGTTTGCCCCCAACCGCCTGCATCAAATCGCCGCCAAAAAACCGGAATTCGGCATTTTTATCAGCCAGTTTTAGCTCCTTCATTAAATTGGAACCGTGCAAATCGCCCGATGCTTCGCCTGCTACCAGATAGTACCTCATTGTGTAGTATTAAAATGCCCGCGAAATAAGAATTACAAAAGCATAAGTTATGGTTGCCCCTAAAATTCCACGGGCAGTTTTCTCAAATTTCAGTTTAATAAAACCCATAAATACAGCGCTATTTACAAAAACACACAAACTGCCCAGCTTCACCAGCACATTTAATTGCATCAGGCTTTTGGTATAATCCGAAATCAAAATTTCGTTTTTACCAATCAGATAGACTGTGAAAAAAACGATAACCGGCAATACAAAACCCACTAAAAAACCAATGCCTACATTATCGAATTTATTTGTTCTACGTCGTTGCATTAAAATTTCCAGTTTTGAATTTCTGCGAGCGTTTTATAACAAGTCATGTCAACCGTAACAGGAACCACCGAAGCATAATTATTTTCCAGTGCGTAAATATCGGTTTCTGTCGAATCCAATTCGAAATTTTTAAAATAACCCGAAAGCCAGTGATATTCCCTGCCATGCGGGTCGATTCGTTTTTCAAATTCTTCAACCCATTTCCCGTGCGCTTGCCTGCAAACTTTTATCCCTTTGGGTTTTCCCTTCGGAATGTTAACGTTTAAACAGGTAAACGGGGGCAACCCGTTTTCGAGTACACTTTGAAAAACCTTGGCCACAATAATTTTCGCCTTCGAAAAATCGGCGTCGGGACTGTAATCGTCGAGAGAAAAACCAATTGACGGAATCCCGTGCAAACTTCCTTCGATGGCGGCCCCCATAGTTCCGCTGTAAATTACACTAATCGACGAATTGGCTCCATGATTGATGCCCGAAACCACATAATCGGGTTTCCTGTCCATCAAACTGTTAAAACTGAGTTTTACACTGTCAACCGGCGTTCCGTTGCATTTATAAGTGGGCACGCCATGAATTTTTTCGACCGAAACAGCCCGCAAAGGTTGATCTACTGTAATTGCACACGATTTGCCCGACATAGAAATTTCGGAAGAGATGACAACAATATCGCCAAAAAACTGCATCACTTCAACCAATTCGACCAATCCCCTGGCATGAATTCCATCGTCGTTTGTAACTAAAATCAGTGGTTTGTCTGACATACTTTTTTGAATAGGAGACAAATATAATGATTAATCAATTGCGAGTTGCCGGCTACCCATTTTAAGATCGCGCACAAATCATTTTTTACGAACTGGGTGCTTTTAATGCTTCAAAGAAATCGCTATGAATATTAAATCTCAATTAATCAAACCGTTTTGAAAATTGATTTTTGGAATTTTCTTACGGATAAATATAGCGTTTTAAAACTACTTTTGTAACAGTTGAAATCCGTGTGATTCTATAAGATTGAAAAATATGAATGAAATAAAAACGAACCGGACAAATTTATTAAGCGCTCTTTGTATTTTAACATTTATTGAAAATACAACATCATTTATCGGTTATTTTTTAGCTGCCTTGTTTTTTGAACAGGCTTCAGAACTGATAATTAAATATTCAAACTGGCATTCGGCAGAGGCCATTTCACCGTTATACTTTACATTCTTAATGGCGCTGTCGGCAATTTCGCTAACCGGGGCAATCCGCATGTGGAAACTGCACCGCGACGGGTTTTTCATTTATACAATTTCGCAGTTACTTTTTTTGTTTTTGCCAGTTATATGGATTGACCGGAATGCATTTTCGGTTACCGGAGCTATTTTTACAGTAGTTTTTGTGGCGGGATATGGAATGAACTGGAAGTGGCTGAGGTGAAAGGAGAAGAATATGCCTCCAGCTAAAACGGCAACTTAAGCATCATATCATCAATATCTTTCCGGTGTTTTTCTGCCAGCATTTTTCTCTTCTCGGCTTGCTCTTTGGCTAATTGTTCCTTTTTTTCTTTTTCAAGCAAACGCTCTTTTTCTCTGTTCCTTTTCTCTGTTATATCTAAAAAATTTCCTTCGCTCCTAATATTTTCCATCTCAAGCCTTTCCCTTCGTATTTGTTCCATTCTTCGTTTATAATCGAGGAGAAGTTTTTCCTGTTGAGCTGCAAATCCGGGATTAAACTTTTTAATTTTCTCATTGTGAACCGTCAAACTTTCGATAAGTTGGTCTTTCTTTTCCTCTTCGGTTAATTTCTTTGCCATGTTTAATCTGGTGAACTTATAAACATTTATCCATTTATCTTCAACTAAAACCGATAACCCGGGATTGATGCAATAGTAACCCCGCTCAACCCTTATAAACAATGCATAATTGTAAGGATTTTTACTGTCCAATTCATTTTTAGACAGAATAGATGAAATGTAATTCTTCATTTTCCGGTAACCGGGCATTATCAGTTCAGGGTACTGGGCAATTACTTTCTCAATATCGCTTGCTTTTACGCCTTTTCCCTCCCTCTTGGTCCGGGTATTTTTAATAATGGCATCCTGCAGCGTCATAAAAATATTTAACAGGTAATATTCCATCATCCTGTTTGCAATTTTAACCATCCTGTCGTTAACACTTACCCTGATGTTGTCGGTAAGCATCCGCGAAAAAATATCTTCGAGTTTGGATATTGACTTTGGTGAAAAGTATAATTTGTTAATGGCAATCCTAAAAGGGTTCCTGCCATTGTTATCCACTACATCGGTATCGGCATTTTGCCCCAGCAGAAAATTAACTATTTTCACGCTTCCGCTTTCGGCGGCGGCAAGCAAAGGCGTCAGGTTAAACTGATCGCGATAATTAACACCATACCTTTTTATTTCCTGTTCAATTGCTTTTACATTGTCGCTGTTATAGTTGCTGTAATATTTTCGATTTATCGAATTCCGTTCAAATTCGGGATGTTCGGCTTTTTTATAATTCAACCTGGCCAAACCGGTAATACTTTCGTGGTCATTGTAAAGTAAAGCATACATAAACAACAGGTCCTTTGCTTTCTTGTTGAATGCATTTGGGTCGAGTGCATTCTTTTTCAGTTCGGCAATATTTTCGTGGGTTATTGGTTCCCAATCTGGTTTTTTGAGTTGCAGAATGTTCTTTTTGATATCATCGGCTTGTTCCTTTTTTCCTTGCATTTCAAGTTTCCGCGCCTCTTCTTTCCAGTCATCGAGAGATGAAACTTCTGCTTTTATGTTTATTTGTTGTTCTGTTTCAACAAGATCGAGGAGTGATAAAATGTCGTGTTTTTTTGAAGTTTCGAGTATGTACAGGTTTTTAATCGATCTGGTCATTCCCACGTACAAAGAATTGATGTAAAACTTAAAAGCATCGAGCGACTTATCTGATTTGTCTTTTCCACGCGAGAAATCAATATCTTCATTGTCGAGGTCTTTTTTTGAAATACCACTTGCTATTTCATTAAACTCCTTGCTGTAGTTGCTAATAAAATTTACAAGGATTATATTTTCATATTCAAGCCCTTTAGCTTCATGAATTGAGAATAACAGCGGGGTTTCAAATATTTTCCGGGCAGCCGACTTTTCTTCCTGTGTCATAACCAGCGCCGCATATTTGGTCGATCGCTTTGTACTGTCGTTTAGTTTTTTTCGCTGGCTTGCTGTATCAATATAAAAATTCACATTGCCTTTGTTTTCTTTCAATGATTCTACCAGGAAATTACTTTCTTTATCAATCGAACCAAAACGTGCATTTTTTATCATTAACAGCTTGTTGGCAATAGCTGTTATGTCAGTGGAATTCCGGTAGTTCGTCCGCAAAACGTTGATATTGCTCCCAGTAATATCATGTTTATAAAACATGGTTTTTACATTGGCCCATGAAAAAAAGTTGGGGTGTACAATCTGGTTTGAATCACCGCAAAGCATAAAATTTCCCGGGGTTTTCAGCGATTTCAGAACAAGGTACAACTGAATGTTTGTAAAGTCCTGTACTTCATCAATAACAATAAAATCATATTTTGCGTGGCTGTATTTGAGCCATTGAAACGACACAATGTTCAGGTCGTGAAAATTATTTTCGCTTAAAAACTCAAGGTATTTTGTAAATATTTCATAAACTTTTTCGCGTTCGTTTTTAAGAAAAATGGATTGCTTAACTCCCAACCCCAAATACTCATCTTTACTCAAAAATGGTTTGGTAATATCGATTCCTGTAATCACACCCTTGAATTCCTCAAACAGCTTGTAGCCTTCAGAAATACCAAAGGAGTGTTTTCGGGGTTGAAGCCAGGCGTTAAAGCTTTTAAAATCAATCTCTTTCCCGGGAATTACTTTTAACGTCTCTACAAATTCTTTAAAACTCAGAAAATCAACTTCCTGTTTTTCGTTAATATAATAGTCGGAATAATAAAGCCTTGAAGAATTATCGACAAGAAAAGGCGATAGGGTAATATACAACACATTTCCGGTGAGTTGTTTTATTTTTTCGAGCGTAAGAACGGTTTTTCCGCTACCAGCCGAGCCAACGATAATTACGGGTGGTTTGATGTTAAAAATATCTTGCTGTAAACTATCAAACGACAGTACCTTGTTCAGTAAATGAAATTTGTTGGTATTCTGGTTTATATAGTTCAGCCCTACTATCTCTTCTTCGGAAACCTGCTTTTCACTTTTTAGGACCTTTAGTTTACTATCGTCAATTTTCGCTCCTCTCAAAAACCGCGATTTTTCATAAGCGTGGTTGTAAATTACCTCGAGCAGCAAAATATAGGTTTGACCGTTGTATTTGGCAAATTTAAAAAGCAAACGGTTTTCATAGTCCAGCTTTGCCCTGTAATAACCGTTATTCGTCAATTTTTTAATTTCAGCAGAATCAAAATCATTGTTTTCGAGAAATCCAACGGTTTTATCGAACTGCTTTTTAACCTTGGAATAATCAATATCATTGAGGTACAGAACATTCATAACAATAAACAAATTAATACATTAGATAATATCGAGCGCTTTATCGATTAAAAGTTGTTTTATTTCATTTTCAGAAGGTGGTAGAACAAGGAATTCAATGGGTTCGATGTCAATATCATCGAAATAACTTAGTTGAGCTCTAAACAATTTTGGTGAAAACAATTGATCAAAAATCTGATTTGCCCTTTCCGAAATTTGGTCGATTGAAAAATGATCCCTTAATAAAAAATATAAATCAACATAATCTTTCCATTTCGACCTGCGTCCCAAAGCATAAGCTTTCATAGCAGCCAAATCCAACAATTCTGGCATTCTTAAAGCAGATTCAAAATCAACCGGGGTTTCAATCATAAAAGGATATTCATAAAATGTAAACTTCACATTAGAAATAGTAATATTTAATTGCTCTGTAACCCTGCGTGTAACTGTGCATGAAAAACCGGATTCAGATATTTTTGACAGTATTGTTTTTGGGCGAATAGGTTTATTTTTAAACAAATCAAAATCAATGGAACGCCGGTGTCCGATTTGAAGGGCAATTGCTGTGCCGCCTACAAGATAAAACTCGCGCTTAAATTGCTTAACAAATGTCAGCAAATTAGCTTGTTCATAGTTAAGTATTTCTCTATGCATATTTCTTAAAAAAAAGATCAAAGTAATTATAAACTTCCGGATAATAATTTAGTTTTTTTCTTCCGGTTGCCTTATAAAAGGCCTGTGCTGCTTCTTTAATCCCGAGTATCCTGAACAACTCTTTAACATCTTCCATTGTACCGTAATTCAGGATAAATTCCACTAAAACCTCCTCATTGATATCTTCTTTTTTATCTTCGGGAATGTACCAAAACAGGCTGCTGTGTTTTCGTATAAATGCTTTTATTTCCGGGCTGTTCATAACAAACAAATTTAAATCCCCAACAACAATTTTCCCGAATCCTGGCCACCGGTTAACATGCGTTCCGGATTTTCGATCAGCTCTTTTACTTTTACAAGGAAACCAACCGAATCTTTGCCATCAATTACACGATGGTCGTAGGAAAGTGCGATATACATCATCGGCCGGATAACCACCTGCCCATTCACTGCCACGGGGCGATCGACAATGTTGTGCATACCCAGGATGGCCGATTGCGGCGGATTGATAATAGGAGTTGAAAGCAGCGAGCCAAAAACCCCACCGTTGGTAATGGTAAAAGTACCTCCGGACAGTTCTTCGACCGATATTTTTTTGTTGCGGGCTTTTTCGGCCAGTTCTTTAATTTCAATTTCAATTTGAGCGATGGATTTGCTTTCGGCATTGCGTACGATTGGAACCATTAAACCTTTTGGTGTGGAAACTGCAATTCCAACATCGACAAACCGGGGAGAAACAATTTCGTCGCCATCCATTTGGGCATTTACCATGGGGTGAAATTCCATGGCAACTGCAACAGCTTTGGTGAAAAACGACATAAAACCCAGTTTCAAGCCATGTTTTTCGGTAAATTTCTGCTGGTGTTTATTGCGCAAATCCATCACATAACTCATGTCGATCTCGCTGAAAGTTGTGAGCATGGCCGTTTCATTTTTCACCGCAACAAGTCGCTCGCTCAGTTTGCGGCGAAGGCTCGACATACGTTCGCGACCGACTTCACGCGATGCTGCTTTTTGCTCAAATATTGCAGGAACTGTCGCATTTTTTGGCAAATTTGCAACCGCTTCCACCTCTTTTTTCCCAATCCGTTTTAACCCGCTAATTACATCTTCAACCGAGAAATCAAGTTCTTTCATCATCTCTTTTGCAACCGAAGTAATTTTTACATTTTGCAATCCATCGTCCACTCTTACCTCAGGCTTCACCTTTTGTACCTTGTTTTCAGATTCCTGCCTGCTGTTAGCCGATACTGCCGTTTTTTCCTCTGCCTCTGCCTCTGC
>CAMTWS010000040.1:0-15827 GCA_947085485.1 uncultured Prolixibacteraceae bacterium | reverse complement strand
TAGGTGGGCTTCCATATCCCCGTCAACCAGTTTATCATATATGCGCGAAGTGGGGGCCATTTTTAAAGCCGGTTCAAGCCCTTCTTCAACAAACCGCTTTTTTACCCGATCGATAGTTCGCATCCCAATCTTCAATACTTTACAGATATCTTCATTAATCTGGCTTTCCGCATGGGAGCCACGATCCACATTCAGGAGGATAAGTGCATGGATAATCTTCCTCGCAGCATGAGTTCCGGTTCGGGTGATTTCAGTCAATTGATCTCGTTCTTCCTTTGTAAGTGTAATCTTGTACTTGTTCATAGCCTTTTTTGGGTTAAGATACAAAATTATTTTAAATACGTCATATTAAATATGACATGACATTAGTGGTTTTGTGAATAAACTGCTTTTTGTTGTGTAACTAACTCAAATACAGCAATTTAAATTCGCTTTTACCACTACTTATTACATTTTAATTTCTTGATATATCAACACTTTCCAACGTGAGAAACTTTAGTTACATACATGCATTCTATCATTCACGCATTCAGTCCTTCAGTCCTTCTCTATCCTCACCCTCGCATCCACTGCCAAAATTTCCTTCTCATTTCCAAGTAACGGATTAATATCGAGTTCTTTAATTTCGGTAGCAAATCGAAGCAAACTTGAAAGCCGAACCACAATATCGGCAAATCTTTCAATATTTATCCCGGTTTGTTTGCGATACCCTTTCAGAATTTTGTACGACTTCAGACTTTTTATCATCGATATTGCTTCTTCCTGCGACAGTGGCGCCAATCCCGAGGCAACATCTTTAAGCGCTTCTACAAAAATTCCACCCATTCCGCACAAAACAATGTGCCCAAATTTATTTTCGTATTTCGCACCCAGAAAAAGTTCAGTCCCGGCTGCCATTTGGGCAATCAAAACACCTTCAGCATTTTGGATAGCATTTAAATGGTGGAACTCTTTGCGTACCTGGCTTACACTTCTAATATTCAATATTACACCCCCAACTTCTGTTTTGTGCAAAGGTCCAACCACTTTCAACACCACCGGAAAACCAATATTCATAGCCGCCAAAACAGCCTCAGTTTCGGTTTTGGCCACAATTTCATTCACCTTCTGAATTCCGGCAGCATCGAGCAACCGATGAATAATTTCAGGCGGCTGATATCCATTTTGGGCATTATCGATTATTCGTCTGATTTCATAAATATTAATATTTGCAACCACAATTTCGTTTTTCGATGGCGCTGGAGTATTCATAACTTTTGTAAGGGCACGCCCCAGTAAAACTTCGTCGGGAAAATTCACATTCCCCTGCGACAGAAAAACAGAAACATCTTCCCTCACATTTATCAATGATGGCAAAATTGGATAAATGGGTTTTTGGCAGATTTTCATTTTTTCGTTTAACAAGTTGTAAACGTCGCCGATGGGGAATAATCCAGGGCTGCCAAAAATTACCGCCATTCCCTCAACATCGAAATCATTTTCGCAGGCATCGATAATTGCGCCGAGTTGCCCAGCCGTTCCGGCAGCCAAAAAATCGATGGGATTTTCGACCGAAGAGCCCGGAAACAGTTTTTCTTTCAATGCCGTTTTTGCCGGAGAATTTTCAATTTGCGGAATTTTCAAACCACCGTCTTCAAGGGCATCGGTGAGCATAACTCCGGGGCCGCCGGCGTGTGTAATAATAGCCAGATTTCTGCCCCTGAGGTTTTTACACATAAGAATACATGCAACCGTGGTTAACTCCTCGCGGCCAAAACAGCGAACAATGCCCGCTTTGCGAAAAAGCGCTTCAACTGCCGCATCAGAACTGATAAGTGCGCCGGTATGCGACGATGCCGCCCGGCTACCTGCCAATGAACTTCCGGCTTTTATTGCCGCGATTTTACATCCTTTCTGTATCAGCGATGAAGCATGCTCAAGCAGTTTGTCGGGGTTATTGATATTCTCGATGTACAACAACTTTACTTTTGGGCTTATCCCTTCTTCATATATTTCATCCAAATAAGCCAAAATATCTTCAACGCCGGTTTGGGCGCTGTTACCAACCGAAAAAACATTGGCAAACCGCAACCCTTTTGGGATACCTGATTCGATAATAAAAACTGCCGTTGCACCTGAACCTGAAATAAAATCGCAACCATCGGGAGTAAGTTTCGGAATGGGCGTGGTAAAAACGCTGGCATGAGATGGAGTCATCACACCGATACAATTTGGCCCGATTAAACAGGCATTGTGTTTGTTAACCACTTCTGCAATCTCTCTTTCCAACTCTTTTCCGGCTTCGTTTGTCTCGCCGAAACCTGCCGAAATAATAATAAATGCTTTTGTATGTTTTTGTTCGGCAAGAACTTTTACCGCATGAAAACAAAATTGTGTCGCAATTGCCAGAATTGCCAAATCGACCGGGGGCAATTCATCAACCGACGAAAATGAAGGAATGCCCTGAACCATTGTTTCGTTCGGGTTAACCGCGTAGATTTGTCCGGCAAACTGATTATCAATCAAATTCCTTACAATTTTACCACCAGGTTTCGAAATGTTGTTCGAAGCGCCGATAATAGCAATGCTTCGTGGATGAAATAATTTATCATTGATCATAAAACTAATATTTGAATCGTTAAAATTAACCATTTTTGCACCAACCATTACTGACTTATTTACATTTACTGAAGTTTTAGTTAGTTTTAAAAAAACTTTTCATGTCCGAAATTAAAGAGCAAAAAATTATTGTTTTGTTATCGTTGACTCCAACCGATAAAAATCTGATCCTGAACGGTATCAGAATTGCCACCATATTTCGGAAAGAACTCTGTTTGTGTTACAATCATTCGAAAAGGGAAAAACAAGGGAAAGATTACCTCAAGGAACAATTAACCACATATTTGGCCCCTGTAAAAAACGAGTTGCCCGGATTACGAATTTCCACTTTGCTGCTATCTGAAAAACTTACAGATTTACCCGAAAAACTCGCTGACGATTATGAAGCCATATTTGTTATTTCGGGAACATCAGAATTTTCGAAATATGCCAAATCAGTAACCGAAAGTTCGATCCCTTTTCTGTTTGTAAATGAAAAAGAAGAACAATTCCCGGAGTTTAAAAAGCTGATTTTACCCATAGATTTAAGGAAAGAAAATACTGAAAGTGTACTTTGGTGTTCGTATTTTGGCCGTTTCAATTCGGCCGGAATTATCGTGGTTGCTGCAAACGACAAAGGAAAAGATGAACAAAAACAGGTAGCAATGAATGTAGCGTTCGGTAAAAAGCTATTTTACAAATTCAAAATCGAACATAAAATTTTCAGGGGAACAAAATCGAGCTTGCAAAACTCGTTCGAAGGGCTTGAACTGGCGCTTTCATCGAAAAGCGATTTACTGGTTATTTTGGGCAGTTCGGTAATTACCCCGCTCGATTTACTGATAGGTTTGCCCGAAAAGAAAATAATAAAAAGGGCGGGCAGTTTGCCGGTGCTGGTGATCAACCCGAGAAGGGACAATTATATTTTGTGCGATTAAAGCTACTTCGAAGAGTTAATGGGTGATTGGGTAATTGGGTGATTGGTAATTGAAGGTGCGAGGGAATCAGAATTCATTAGATTTATTACTTTCGTCCGAAATTTTTTTAACAGAATGAAAAAACTACTTGTTGTATTGTTTGTTTTAACAACATTTTTGGGGAAATCGCAGAATTTCGAGTACCAGGTTTTATTTGAAGGAATTGGTGATAACCGTGAATATTTCAACGATTTAGCTTACCCGCAAACAATTTTGGGAACCCGCGGAGCTTTTGAAATTGGAGTTAAGTTTGATAATCACAGTATTCGCGGCGGATTAAGCCAGTTGCTCGAATTTGGAAGCGACATTGATGCCCAAAAACCAAAACTTACGATTTACTACCAGTTTAAGAACGAGCAAAAAGAGTTTCTGTTTGGAGCCTTTCCCAGAAGAGATAAAATTAACTTTCCGCTGGCCATGTTAACCGATACTTTATTGTATTTCCGCCCCAACATTGAAGGGATGTTTGGTGAACTGCAGTGGGAATGGGGACGCCAGAATGGATTTGTTGACTGGGTAAGCCGACAGACCGATTACAACAGCGAGATTTTTACAGCCGGTACTTCGGGCGAAATTTATGTAAAAAACTTTTTTTTGCAGAACTACATTTTAATGACTCACAACGCAGTACCTATTATACGGACACCGGAAGATCAAATTGAAGACTATCTTGGATTTGCGCTGCAGGCAGGAATCAGGATCCCGGAAGATTCAGAATTTGAAGGATACATAAAAGCAGGAATCTTAGGTTCATCTTTTCGCAAACGCAGCGTTACCGATGATTTTCAGGATGCAATCAGTTTTTTTGCAGAAGCAAAGGGTAAATACAAAAACTTTGGCGTTAAAACTGCGCTAAGTTCAGGTGCAAGCCATCGGTTTGCTTATGGCGATCTGTTTTACAGGGCAAAAAATTATTCGCGGACCGACGTTATCTGGTATTTTATAAACCACGAAAAAGTAAAAGGTACATTTAATCTCTCATTTCACGTAATCGACTGGAACGACCTCGACTTGCAGCAGCAACTTTCGGTTATTTATGTTTTTGGGAAGTAAGAAAGTCGGAAGCCCGAAGCTGGAAGCCCGAAGAAAATTTTTGACTTCTGGTTTTGTCTTTTTAACGATCCCTAAACTCTGTTCCGTTCAGCAAATAATCCGCTCCTTTCAAATTTATTTTTTAATCAACTTTCCTGTGTGTACCACTTGTTGTCCGTTCAATAGTTTGAAAAAATAAATACCATTTTCAAATCCGGAAATTGAAACTGCCCTGCCTGGATTTGTAGTTTGTTCCAATATTTTTACCCCTGTAATCTGGTACATTTCCAAGGTAAGCCTCTCGTAGCTGCCTTTCCACCTAAAGCTAACCGATTTTGAAGCAGGATTGGGATAAACAGTGAAAAAAGAATTACCTGTTTCATCTATCCCGTATAATAAGATGAATGAGGGGAAGATGACATCTGAAAAATTTGTTGTACTGTATGTGTTTTCATCTTTACTTTGATCCACCCATGATGTGCCGCTCCATGTTGAATAAATTTCGACAGAAACATCGTTTGAGGAATTGTACTGAAATGTTCTAAGGGAACTTTTTTCCAAAACGAAGGTAAAAAAGCTTAAGGCTGAGATTTCACTTGACGTCAATTTTCCTGAGCCATCATGGTTGTTTTCCGTTTTTGACCAGAGCATTTCTTCACCATCCATGAGATAATTCGTACTTAGGGTTAAAACCCCTGTTTCTTCATCCAAAGCCCACATATCCATTTTTATCAACTGTTTCAATGCATTGTAGTGATAAATCTGTGAGGTTTCCCAAACCCATGAAGTACCCGCAGTTTTAGTGGAATACCAGATTGTCGAATCCTGCATTCCTTCGGAGTTATAAAAAACAAGAATTTTACTATCTTTGGTAAGTGCCTGGTTTAGTGAATCCCTCGAATACATCAGCATTGAATTTACCCTTTTCTTGTTATCATAACCCAATTCAGTTTTCTCCCAAACATCCCAGGTTTTGGTGTTAAGGTTCCACTGTTTCGATAACCATGATGTGTTTTTCATTTCTGAATCATAAATAAATTCATCCTTATAATCATTTTGCCATACCTGGGTTCCTGCATTCAAAACTCGCGAAACGGTACTATCGAGTTTTTGTGTAGCCGCCTCACTTTTTAAAAAAGATTCTGAATTTAAAGATTGGCTCTCACACTGTTTTGATAATAGCGCAGTACCAACAGTATTTTCCAAATGGTAAAATTTGATGGTATAATTGTATCTGATTGGATTTCAGCCAAAAAATTAAAGGCATTAACTTTGAAGGACAGGCACCGTATCAACGCAACTTGAAACTGATAATGAAACTATGACAATTTTCTATCCCTTGAACCGGGCATCGGTTTTCTGACATTGGTTTATTCAACAATCTCCATCTCATCAAGCAAATACCCTGCGCCGGCAAATTTATCGATGATAAAAAGTGCATAACGAATATCGAGCGAAATGTTTCGGCACATTTCGGGATCGTACATAATATCGCTCATGGTGCCTTCCCAGTTACGGTCGAAGTTAATACCGATCAGTTCGCCATTGGCATTTACCACCGGGCTTCCTGAGTTGCCGCCCGAAGTGTGGTTCGAAGCAATAAAACAAACCGGAACGTCGCCTTTAAATTCATATTTTCCAAAATCCCTGTTTTCAAACAGCTCTCTTAATCGACCCGGAACATCGTAATCGTAAATCTTGGGGTTGTCTTTTTCCATAATTCCCGAAAGTGTGGTAATGTGTTTGTACAAAACACCATCTTTGGGCTTATAACCTTCCACTTTCCCGTAAGTAACACGCAAAGTAAGGTTTGCATCGGCATAAAGAGGCTCCCCTTTTTTCATTTCCATAATTCCGGCCATGTACAATTTCATGTTTCTTTCAATTTGCATATTAAGCGAATCAACAACCGGCTTTATATAAACTTCGTAATGAAAATTCAGGCTTTTATATAAAACAACCAATGGGTCGTTCGCAAGCTGTTTGAGTACTTCCCCGTTACCCGATTGTAGTATTTGGGAAAGCTTTTGTTGGTTGGTGAGTACAGATTTCCGGTAAACCTTTTTCAGTAATTTATCGGAATCTGTTTTTTCAATCAATTTTAAAAAACCGGCAGGTAAAAAACGTTTTTCAAGATCGCTTGTTAAAAGTGGAAGCAATTCAGTAAATAATTTCTCATCGGTAGGCTGATTGAAATCTTTAAAAAATCCGGGCAGACTATTCAACATGGCTCCGTACTGGTCGCTTAAATTGTCAGTTTGTTTGTTTTCAATTTTATTGATAATAGCACTTGACCGGGCAGCCAGATTGAAAATTTCAATGCCCCGCAATACAATTTCAGAGTAAAAGTCAGAAGCTCTTATATAAGTGGCATATTCCCTGTAAATGTTATTAAAATTTTCAAATACCGTTTTGTATTCCGTTTCCCAGCTACCTTTTTGAACTGCCCAATTTTTAAATTCTTCTTCAAATCCTGTTTTTTTATTTACCACATCCATTCTTTGCAATCCAATCATTTCGCCCTGCCATTTTTTCCAGGCATTGCTTATACCCGCATGTTTTGCCGCATATTGAATACGTACTTTCGAACCTGCCTGCATATCGGCGCCAATTATATCCAGTTTTTTATCTCTTATTTTAATCCTGTCGGGGTTGCGTTGGTTCAAAATAATTCTCACTTCCTGCGATGGGATGTACTGTGTTGTGGTTCCGGGGTATCCAAAAACCATGGTAAAATCCCCTTGATTAGCTCCTTTTAACGAAATAGGGAAAAACTTTTTTGGTTTGAAAGGAACATTATCAGGCGAATAACCGGCAGGTTCGTTATTGGCCCCGGCATAAATTCGAAACAGCGAAAAGTCGCCTGTATGGCGCGGCCACATCCAGTTGTCGGTATCGCCGCCAAATTTACCAATTGCCGAGGGCGGGGCGCCAACCAACCGCACATCATTGTAGATTTTATAGACATAAAGAAAATACTGGTTCCCATAAAACAGCGGTTTGACCTGTGTCGTATATTTCCCCTTTTCTGCTGCCTGTTTTTTAATTTCGTTTGTATTTTTCTCAATCTGCTTCTGTATATCACCATCAGAAAGACCTTCTGTATTTTCAAGCGCTTTTTCAGTTACATCTTCCATATATTCCAGAAAACTTACTGTTAATCCTGAATTTGGGAGTTCTTCATTCCTGTTCATCGCCCAAAAGCCATTGGTGAGGTAATCGTTTCCGACCGAACTGTGCGATTGAATTTGCCTCATTCCGCAATGGTGGTTCGTTATCAACAAAGCATCATTCGAAATCAATTCACCCGTGCAACCCCCGCCAAATATTACAATTGCATCTTTCATACTGGCGTTGTTCACATCGTAAATATCCTTTGCCGAAAGTTTAAAACCCATGGCCTGCATTTCGGCAATGTTATATTTTTCGAGTAAAATGGGAATCCACATTCCCTCTTTGGCAGTTAACTTTAAGCCAAATACAAAAAAAACAATAATCAGCAATACAGATTTTTGGGTCATTTAAATTCTTTTTACAGGTTGTTCAATTTTAGAATTTCAAAAGAAGAAAAAATAAAGGCAACCTAAATGATTTTTGACAATAAATTAAATTTCATTTAAAAAAATATGTCATTTAGCTTCAAAATCGGTCACTTTTGATTTTATTTGCCCCCGTTTTAAACGAATGATTTAATAAGCAGGCCAATCGGATTAAATACTGCTTTCTGTTCTTTTTAACCGGGTTTCAGGTGAATGGCCAGTTATGCCATTTAAATGATGTTGAACTTGACAGAATCAGCCAGTATAAAATTACAGATGTTATAACACCAAGCGATTCCGTGTGAATTTATCCTTTCAATGAATCCCTGTTTTCGTAAATTTTTGTAACAGCATTCACAATATCGTCCATATCCGATTTGCTACCCAGCAAAATACTTTGGTAAAAAACTACTGCTTCCCTTGCCAACTGGTCATTTCCGGGAAGCTGGTTTTCCTCGCGCCATTGATTCAAACGCTGCTCAGAAAACAAACGTTTATATCCTTTTGAACTCAAGGCTTCCTCAATTAATCCGTCTTTATTTTGCTGCCCGTAACCGGTAGAACAGGGAACTCCTTCGGCACGCAGGGCTTCCAGAAATTTTGTTCTTGAAACATTTCCAAATTTTTCGGTAACAAACCTGAAAGGGTACATGTGATATGCTGAACGATTATTTCCCCCGACCATTTTGTATGGGGCAATTCCGGGAATCTCAGCCAATTTTTTATCGAGATATTTTGCGTTTTCCAGCCTTTTATCAGCATCACTTTCAATACGGTTCATTTGCGAAAGCAATGTAATAGCCTGTATTTGCTGCATCCGCCGGTTGCTTCCGCGAATAGGATAATCAGAAGTTCTTTGAACACTTCCAAACGGACGGCCGCAATTGTGAAACGAATGGCACCGATCCATAATTTCATCGTTATTTCCAACAACTGCCCCACCTTCTCCGGTTGGCAAATTTTTCGAATTCTGAAAACTAAAACAACCCAAATCGCCCAATGTCCCCAGTTTTTTCCCTTTATATTCGCCCAACCAGGCCTGGCAGGCATCTTCAACAACTTTGAGATTGTGTTTTTTTGCAATAGCATTTACTTTATCCATATCAACAGGCAATCCGTAAATATGAACAGGCAGAATCGCCGATGTACGATCGGTAATTTTTTCCTCAATTTTCGATGGATTAATCAGGAAAGTTTCCGGATCAGTGTCCACAAAAACCGGCAATGCCTTATTCACAAAAATTACATTGTAAGTAGCAATAAACGTGAATGGCGAAACTATAACTTCATCGCCTGCATCGATACCTAAAACATGCAAAGCCACTAATAAAGCCGTTGAACCACTGGCAGTGGCAAGACAACGCTTTGTTCCCATCAGTTGTGCATATTTCTGCTCGAATTCGGCTACCGATTCTCCGTTACCCCGCCACCAGCGACCACTTCGCAGCATATTAATTACATCCTTTTCAGCGCGTTCATCCCAAACAGGCCAATCAGGCCAGTCAGCTATCCGTACTTTTTCGCCTCCGTGTATTGCCAGCTTTTTTGTACTTCTAAAATCAACAGTGGAAAACGAAAGATTTGCCATTGCACCTAATGCAATAGTGCCGCCGGTTTCAATTGCCCGGCGACGTGTAAATTTTTGGTTTGTCATAGTTTTCAATTTCTAATAGGTGTACGAAACAAATGCTACTTTCCTCGAATCGGGACTCCACGAGGGAACGTTTATGGTTCCTTGTCCTCCGTATAAAAATGCGCAGGTCTTAATTTCACCTCCGTCAACAGATAATAAACGCAACATAATCCGCTGATTATGCGGGTGCGAAGTTGCAGGTACTTCAGGAGGGTAAGAAATGATTATCATCTGTTTTCCATCGGGCGAAGGGTGTGCAAACCAGTTCTGAAAATTATCGAAAGTCATCTGTTGCTGATCCGACCCGCCGGGTTTCATGCGCCAAATCTGCATCATCCCGGTCCGGGTAGAGTTGAAATAAATGTACTTTCCATCTGGTGAGTATTCAGGGCCGTCATCCAAACCTTCAGCAGTTGTTAATCTGATTTCTTTTCCTCCTTTTGATGGTATTTTATATACATCATAATTCCCGTTTCGCTCGGCACAGTAGGTCAACCACTTTCCATCGGGCGACCAGCCATGCCAGTA
This sequence comes from uncultured Prolixibacteraceae bacterium, assembly GCA_947085485.1. GTDB lineage: Bacteria > Bacteroidota > Bacteroidia > Bacteroidales > Prolixibacteraceae > Draconibacterium. Next base: position 5,541 of record CAMTWS010000040.1, on the reverse strand, counting down.
CGACGGGCCTTTTTCGGTAATCCGTTTTGGAGTGCCACCTTTAACTGGAACTGTATAAATAATTGAAACATTTTTCCCATCAACTGGTGTACCGCTGCTGATAGCGAGCATTTTGCCATCGAATGAGATTCCGTGGTCGTTGTTGTTTGAAACAACTGTTCCTGTATTTATTTCAACCGGGGTACGTTTTTTCAGGTCAAATTTGTAAAGTTTGCCACCTGAGTTATAAATCAGAAATTTACCGTCGCGCGACCAGTTTGGCGCTTCGATATGGGTTTCAGTTTCGAAAATAACTTCGCGCATTCCGGTTACAACATCAATAATTTCGAGTCGGCTGGGTGAAGGAGTTTGATATCCGTCAACACCTTCGGCTGCCGGTTTTTCTATGCGCACATTCCAGAACTCGGCTTTTTCAAGTACATCAACATTGTGTGACCCAATAAACATTCCGGCCAAAACAGATTTTCCCATATCGAGTTGCACTTTTCCAACCTCAACCAATGGCTGACCGTGTTTCGAAACACGGAAAATATATTGATTACCTTTTCTTTCGAGTTGCACAAAATCCTGGATTTCCTTTTTTACCAGCGCCTTTTCGAGCGTGTTTTCACCTGTTTTTTCGCGGTACTGCAACGAAGTTAACCCGTCGCCATGCACAGCGCCATCCATGTAAACCGCATTTTCAGCATTCGAATTGCGGATCATCAGTCCCATTTTCCGGTGAGGATCTACTCCTTCGCCCAAAAATTTTATACTTGCTGAAATAATAAAATCTCCTTCCACTAACTGCGACACAAAATAAAACTCGTCCCTTTCGAACCAAAGATTGTAACCAGCCCCGGCAACTGTAAATTTTTGCACTTTTTCATCGAACTGAAAACTGCCTTTCAGTTTCGGATTACCGATATCCTGGCCTGAATATTTTTTAAACATTTGTTGTGCCTGCATTGAAAATGAAGTGATTAGAATGAATGACAGAATAAGATAAATTCGTTTCATTGGTGTAGAATTAAATTGTTCGTGCGAATGTAACAAAAAAAGAAGGAATTCCATTTTGGGGGTGCGGCGATTAATAATCGCCGGGATAAAAAGTGCAAATACAATTCGCTCCACCCTGATCATAACGAATCCCTTAAAATGATTGAAGTTGGCAAAATCTCCCCAATCTTTTGTTTATGTTTTACAAACCCTGCAGCCAGTTCTCCCATTACTTCAAAATTGGTCGAAATTACCGAAATTCCGCCACCCACAATCTGTTTCATTGGTACGAATCGGGGAGATTTTGCCTGAATGAGTTGTAAAGTTGCTCCTTAAAAGCGCTGAAATCGTCGAGCAGCATGAAAACATTAAACGACTCGCTGGCAACGTAATACCCTTTTTGCGGCGCCGACTCGATGATATTTCGCTTTTTCAGGATGTTGTACGCCTTAAGAACCGTGTCGCGCGAAAAGCCACTTTCGCTGCTTAACTGGTTCACCGATGGCAAGACCTCTCCCACTTTTAGCTTCCCGTTGCTGATTGCCCCGGCAATGGAATGCACCAGTTGCTGGAGTTTGGTTTGCCAAGCCGATTCGTCGATATTGATTTGAAATGCAGACAATTTTCGAGATTAAACATTTTTTAATTCAATTCTGAAATACTGCTTTTACTTCATCTAAAGAAACTCCAAAAACCTGCTGGCAAATGGCGTTTAGTTCTTCTTCTGTTCCTTCAAAATGAATAGTTGACTGTTTGTAAACCGCTGTTTCACCCGGTTTTAAAGCCAGTGCCGGAGAAGAAGTTTCAAGTTCGTAAAAAGGCCCCATTTGGCTTCCATCAGCAACCGGCCCATCATTGTACGAATTGATGGCATCTCCTTTAAAAGGAAACTCCTGTAATTCCCATGCCGAATTTACATAATCGGTTACACCTTTTGGAATTTCGCATTTCACAACCGTGAGAATTTTGTTTGCAGCATCGTAACTTCCTAAAACAGGCAAAGCCCTTTGTGGCGGAATTCCCAACTTTCCGCGTTGTTTGCCATCTCCTTTAAAGAAAATTACTCCATCTTTTACAATCAGCCGGTCTGCCGGAATCTTTCCAAAATAGTCGTCCTTTACAATATAATCCGAAACAGCATCGGTTTTATACGGAATAATAATCGTAACCTCATCCGATGGAATGAACATTCCGAGCAGCCATATTGAAAGCAACCCGGTTTCCTTTTTCCAATCCGCAGAACCGGTATTTTTTATTTGATTAATAGTTTCGTAACCCACACTTTTTACACCTTCCGAAAAAATAATTTCCAAATTGCGTTTGATTTTATTAATACTGAGCAACGTAATTTTTCGGGTTACATCAAATTCAAATTCAAAATTGCTGTAATTTGTGAGTTGAATACTTTTTGAAAACTCAGCTTTGGTTTCGCTGGAGGCAACCAAATCATAAGTTTCGGTATCGATGCAGGCAGGGGTTTCCCAGTTGGCAAAATCAAACGAACTTTCCGGTTTGAAAAAGATAGAAAACTGTCCGCCTTCCGGCCCCAGCCAAAAACGTTCTTCGCCGCCTACCGCGTTGATTTGTTTTTTTATTTCTCCCGAGGCAATCAAATCATGGTTTATCCAGCCATAACTTTTTCCTGCTTCGCCACCGGCAGAGCTTGTCATTACCCGTCCCTGATATTCAGGAGAAATGATGATACGGGCATCGCCGTTTTTCAATTCAACCGGTTTTGTATGTTCCTTTAAAAAATTGAGGTCGTAACCGTAAGTTCCTTTTTCGTAAGTTTCCATTGTTTTAGCTGATTTTGTTTTTTGATTGGGGTTGCAGGAAATTGAAATAATTAACCCACCAATCAAAATAAGCTGTATAAACAAATTGGTTAGTTGTTTCATTTTCAAATTTTTAATTTCTTATTTTTTATTCCTTATTTCTTATTTTACGTTAAGTCGTCACCCGACTTGGAGTCGGGTGACGACTATTTCAGAACTATCTGTATATCGGGCCAAAATTGGCGCAGGCACGGTAATCGGCACTTTCCTTATTTTCGCCAAAAGCATTCCATGCACTTGGACGGAAGATTTTATCTTCATCCACATTATGCATACAAACCGGAATCCGCAGCAACGATGCAAGCGTAATCAAATCGGCGCCAATGTGCCCGAAACTGATGGCACCGTGGTTGGCTCCCCAGTTGGCCATTACCGAATACACATCTTTAAAAGCACCGGTTCCTGTTAAATTCGGCACAAACCAGGTGGTTGGCCAGGTCGGATTAGTGCGGCGGTCGAGTACATTGTGAACGGCATCTTCCAGTTCAATGGTGTAACCTTCAGCCAATTGCAATACCGGCCCCAACCCTTTTACAAGGTTTACACGCGACATCGTAACCGGCATTTTACCGGCAGTCTTAAACTGGCTCGAATAACCACCGCCACGGAAATATTCTTTTTCTCCCGGGCACCAGCGTGTATTTTCCAGACAGCGTTTTGCTTCTTCTTCAGTAATTTCCCAGAAAGGTTTCATGGCCGGATTGCCATCTTTATCGCGTTGTTGAGCCGTTGCATCCAAAGTTGTCGGGCCCGAATTAATAAGATGGATGAAACCGTCTTTCGCCAATCCTGTCAATTCAATTCCGGTAACCCGTTTAACCGCTTCGGGACTCCAGTAGGTGCGAACATCAGAGAAAATCTGGGCAGTGTTTGTCAGCAGGTGGCCAAATAACATCGGCACGGCATTCAAACTGTCATTTTCGGTGGCAAAAACAAAAGCTTCACGGATTCCGTTCCAGTCGAACGACGAACAGAGTATTGCTTCAGGAAAATCACCGTTCGGATAGTAGTCGGTCCACTGGCGTTGTCCCTGGAAACCACCGGCAATGGCATTTCTCCCAAACGATTCTTCACCAAATCCGGCTTCTTTCAGTTTTGGGTTTCCAATCATCAGGTCGCGGAAAATGAGGGTCATTTTTACTACAATCTCCCACTCCCAGTCTTTGCGGGCGCGGTCGCTTTGCATTCCGGGTTTGTTAAAGTCGTCGCCTTCAATGCAGTTTTCTTTTGTCCAGGCAAGCGCCTTTACATATTCGGCCTTGTCGTAAATTTCTTCATCGATGCGGCGTTTCACCTCAGTCATATCCACAAATTCAGTTCTCATTCCCAGGTAATCCTGAAAGAAATCGGGGTTCACCATCGAACCGGCAATTCCCATGGAAGTATAACCTAGCGACAAATATGATTTACCTTTCATTTGTGCCACGGCCAGCGAAGCTTTTACAAAGCGCAGCAGTTTTTCTTTCACGTCGTCCGGAATATTCTGGTCGCCGGCATCCTGCACATCGCGCCCGTAAATGCCAAAAGCAGGCAATCCTTTTTGGGTGTAACCGGCCAGCGCGGCTGCCAAATAAACTGCCCCCGGGCGTTCGGTACCATTGAAACCCCAAACCGCTTTCGGTATCGACGGATTCGTGTCCATCACTTCGGTTCCGTAACACCAGGCCGGGGTAACGGTTAGCGAAACCCCTACCCCTTCGCGCCCGAATTTGTCGGCACACGTGGCAGCTTCGGCTACACCGCCAATAGTTGTATCGGCAATTACACATTCAACCTTTTCACCACTGGGAAAACGCAGGTTTTCTTCAATGAGCTTTGCAGCGGCTTTTGCCATGTTCATGGTTTGTAGTTCGAGCGATTCGCGAACGCCCATTTCGCGCCCGTCGATTACCGGACGAATGCCAACCTTTGGAAGCCGGCCAATTAATCTGTTTGCCATTTTTTTAGTATTGAGATTGTTAGATATTAGTATTGAGTAGTTCTCAGTTTAATGTTTGTCTTAATCAATAATCCTGATTTCAGTAGTAATTCCGAAGGCTTTTTTATACATGGCACTTACGCCGCAATACCTTTCCTCCGACAGATTGATGGCTTTTTCAAGTTTATCCATTGGTAAATCATTCCCTTTAAACTCGTAAATCACCCGCATTTGAGTGTATTGTTTAGGGTGTTCTTCAGAAAGGCTGCCCTCAACAACCACGTTAAAAACATCTATTTCTACCCTCATTTTTTTCAGGATAGAAACTACGTCCATTCCGGTGCAACCGGCCAATGCCGCCAGCATCAACGGTTTCGGTCGCGGACCGCGGTTTTCGCCTCCCGCTGCTTCTGAAGCATCCAAGGTAATTTTATGCCCATTCACATCGGCTTCAAAGGCCATATTTTCGAGCCATTTAATTTTAACTTCGTGTTTTTCCATTTTGTAATATTTATTTTTACTTGATTTCAAATCGTGGGGCAAATATAACCCTGATTTCAATATATTTTTATTAATCAAATTAACTTTTTGTTACTAATCAGTTTGCAAATTAGCAATAGTATTTAAGGAACAGATAACGTTTTTGTTTGTTTTTTATGACTGTATCTGTAATTGAACGAAGTACTGCAAAAATGAATGCTCCGTTTGGGGACTTGAACTGTCCCGACACTTTTTGTTTCACTTTTATATTTCTGATAGCCCTTTCGGAAGCGTTGTTGTCAGGCGGCACTTTTTGGTGGTACAGGAATG
>CAMTWS010000039.1:0-13028 GCA_947085485.1 uncultured Prolixibacteraceae bacterium | reverse complement strand
GTTGTCAAAGAACCCAGTAAAAATACAATTTGAAAGCAATTCACAACGGCTTTGCGGCCGGCCGAAATTTGCCGCCTGTTGTCAAAGAACCCAGTAAAAATACAATTTGAAAGCAATTCACAACCATTATCTGCAACGCAAACGCGACCAGGCTGTTGTCAAAGAACCCAGTAAAAATACAATTTGAAAGCAATTCACAACAAGGGAAAAACAAAGAACAATTAATCCGTGGTTGTCAAAGAACCCAGTAAAAATACAATTTGAAAGCAATTCACAACTGTATTAAAAGTAAGCCCGGTTTCCTGCGTCGGGTAATTTCCGGCACACTGAATCCGGGTTAAATATTGCGACAAAACCATGCGGCGTTCCAGACCAATAATACCCAGGTGCAGCCGGTGCGGGTTTGCCCTGAAATAATTAGCTGCTTCCTGTTTTCTGCCCGGTTCTTCCCGTTGAACTGCGTACGGAATTTGGCGACCTTCAACTTCATAATATTGGTATGATTCCTCCAGACGATAATTTTCGGAATTGGGAAAACTGTGCCAACCCCATTCGCTCTGTGTTCCAAGACAAACTCCGTTGTCGTACTTTTCGGGGAAAGTCTGCAACCCGGTGGCATCAACGGTAAAGGCAAATTCGCCGTTTCCAACCGAAAGCGAATTGAGCGGATCGAATTCATTGTTAGAAACATTGTGCCGGTTTACAAGCGCAAAACGGTCAATTTTTCCTGATTGCTTTTCAGCGTAATTATATGAGCATTTAAAAAACCAAAATACCAGAAAAACCAGCACAATGGATTGAATCAACGACCTTATTACCAGCGCTTTATTATTCATTACATGTCTCAAATCGAAGGCACACAAATTAAAGTTATTTTAGTTGAAAATCAAATCCGGGTGGTTTTATAATTACGAATTGGCAGAGGTTATCCCAATACACAGGTAAACATCACTTTTTTCAATACAGGTTGGTTCCGATTTCTTCATTAATGCTATCTAAAAAAACAAAATTATTCCGATGATAATCTTATACGTTGACTATATTGAATGCCTTAAATCCGCAAAATAAAATGTATAAAAATCGGGAAGCCCTGTAAAATTAGGTCTTACAAAGCTTGACCGGTTGATAATTTTTCACTTATTTAGGTGAAAAACATCGTAGCGATGAAAATTACATATTCTTCGGAAAAAAATCAACTCTTTTGGCGGAATTAATTTCGCCGATCATGTTATCGGTAACTCTTCGGTTTATAAAACCATCGACCGAACCCTTGTCGGGCGCGGGGTAAAAGCGGAATATTCTTACATTGACCTTTTCCGGTCGTACCTGTTAATGGCGCTTTGTGGCGGCGAATGCGCCGAAGACATTACCGAACACCTGCGCACGGAACTTGCTCATGTAAAAGGGTTTGAAGTGTGTTCGGCTGACACTTTGCTACGGATTCAGAAAGAGCTGGCCACAAAAAAAGAAACAACCATTTCAAAGACAGGTGTTGAGCATGATTTCAATATCAATATGAAAATGAATAAGTTGTTGCCCAAGTTGCTGGTTCAGACAGGTCAATTGTCCCCCAAAAATGACAGCTATATTTTTGACTACGACAACCAGTTTATCCCCACCGACAAGTATGACTCGAAACGGAGCTACAAACATGCCGGCGGTTATTTTCCCGGAATAGCTTCAATAGGCAACTTTCCGGTTTACATTGAAAACCGCAATGGCAACAGCAACGTGAAATACATGCAGGGCACAACGATGTGCGAGCCCTTACGATATGTTAAAGAACGTAACTTATTGGGAAACAGAAACAATTGGGTCCATAGAATACCAGGCAACATCTATTGAATATGCGCCATTTGGCTGGGACAAGACCTACCGTTATGTGATAACCAAAATGATTTCCTTTGGAAAAAGATGCCATTCTCCTTCCTTCATGAAAACACCGTGTTCCTTGTCATGATGGCAATCTGCCGGAACCTGTACCACTTTCTGACCGATTTCATCAGTAAAAAGTTGGATTTCATCAAGCCAACCTTCCGGTTGAAGAAATTTATTTTCCGGTTTATGGTTGTCCCGTCCAAATGGATAACCCGGGGGCGACAACAAATCCTAAAGCTGTTTTCGACAAAAAAATACCCCCTGTTATTGGGGCAGGAACTAAAATATTTTCAAAACCGTTGGGACAGGTATGCTCGCCTGCCAAATTTAACTATCTGATATTCAGTAAATATACAAACATGGAAATCTCTTGGCTCATTTTTCAAAGAAAAAGACCAATGATATCAGGTTGGCGGTTGAAAAACACCGATGGCAGTAAAGCATAATCCAGAAAATACACCCATGAAGCAGACAATAAGCTGAAAATGTCAAATTTTATGGCTCCTAAACTTAAAAAAGACTATTTTTAAAAACCTAATTTTTAACCTGCGGATTTAAGGTTACAGTAAAATTTTTGTTAGTGTTAAATATACATAATTTACAATTTGGTTTCTTATTTAATTACCCTTTCACCTTTAATATCATACATGTTCATTATTGATCCACTTACATGATTTTCATCTTTTTTAAACATATTAACATAAACATCGCGACCATCCTTGTTTGTATAATATAAGGTTAACGACGTTTCCTTTTCTTCAATCTTCGAAAAAGTTATTGGTTTTCCATTCTCCCCAACGTTGATTGTCCCCGTCAGTTTACCTTCTTTTCGTTCCAGACGAACAACAATATCTGACTTTTCACTGGGGGCGCCACTTACTGTTAAATTCCATTTGCCAACAAAATAATTTCCGCTGGTTTTGTCCTGTGCATTTGCACCAATCGATAAAATGAGGAGAAATAATCCTGCAATAAATACATTCAAATTTTTCATGATAAATTGTTTTTAAGTGTTACTTGAAATTTTATTTGTTAATGTTGTTTTGACCGTTTTTTAGCTGGCTTTATCTTCATCAGTTTTGCAATACAGGTTTAGCCGAAACATTTGTATTGAAAATTATTTCGTGCGTGGTTTTGCTGAACCGGTTAAACTGGCCCTTTCGTACAATAGCCACGTAAAAAACATAAATGCCTTCCAATACAATTTCAGGTATTATATCTTCTCTAAATACACTATCATTCATGCCTTTGCGAATAATTTCGAGAAATTTTCCGGAAAATTTTGTTGCAATGGCCCGCTCAATTTTATATTCAAGTCCGGGATAGTAATAATTTTGGTGAAATTGTTCTATTCTCCAATTATCTTAATCAGTTTTCCTTTTGCCACCTGCTGGGTTAGTTCAATATCGTTGAGCAATGCCAGTTCTTTCATTTGGGCATCGGGTACTTTGAAACTTTTAAATGCCTGCGTCAGGGTACCTGTCTCCTGAACCTGTACAATCTTTAAGCGCTTTGGTTTGACATTCAGTTTCGAAGGATCTGTCAAACGGTCGAAGTTTGTCATTGTTGATTCAAATACACTATAATAGGAGTTAAAGTTGGCATCATTGGAAACGCCATGAAAAACGAAAATAACCTCGTTATATTGGATTAAATACGACATCACTTTTATAATTTGCTGTGCACCGGTTTGCTGATTTTGTGTTACCTGTTGCGAAATGGCAGCAATGGCCGGAAACCCGTTTACTGTCGTTCGTTTACTGTCCAAAACAGTAAGTTTTAATTCGGCAAGGGTTTTTTGCGCAGCTTCTTCGAGGTTTTTTTGAGGCGCCAACGTAAAAATCATCAGCGCTTTCCCATCTTTTGGCGCCATTTGCACCTGCATGGGAGAGTTTTGCAACTGCCAGCCCTGAGGCACGGGGTATTTGAATTTCATGTCGGGGTGATAAAACACGTTCGCTTCAACAAATCCCTGGCGAGGATCTTCTCCGTAAACCAAGCCGTCGATCATCCGCAGGTAATTGTCACCATTTACAATCCAGTCCGAATAATTCAGATTTTTTTGCCATTCAAGCGCTTGTTGTTTTACCGAGTTGTAACGGTCGCCCGGATCGGGGTGGGTTGACATGAAAGTTGGTACTCCGCCATGTTCGCTTGCCATCGACATTTTATTCAGGACATTGAAAAAATCTCCCATCTTTTGGGCGTCGTACCTGATTTTTGAGGAGTATTCCACCCCTAGCCTGTCGGCTTCACGTTCGTTATCGCGGCTGAATTTTAAAAACAACAGCTCCATTCCCTGCATGGCATATTGACCAAATTCGCGAAATTGTTCCGATGCAATCATTCCCCCAATCAATAACACCTGGCCCAACTGCTGTTTGCTTTGCTGGCTGGCAGTATGGCGTGCCGTAATGTGCCCCATTTCGTGCCCAAGTACACCAATAAATTCTGCTTCATTATTGAATTGCGCCAAAATTCCACGGGTAAAATATATATACCCGCCCGGCACTGCAAATGCATTTACAACCGGCGAATCAAGAATCTTAAAATGATATGTAAGGTTCGGGCGGTGTGAAATTTTACCCATTTCAGTACCTTTTTCCCTCATAAAAGCTAAAAGTTCATTGTTTTGATATTCCCCAAATGTGGAAATAACCGTGGGATCATATTGTGCGCCAAGCGCAACTTCCTGTGGTTCTGACATTAACATCAGTTGTTTTTTGCCGGTTACCGGGTTAATGGCACACGATGGCATTAAAACCATTATTGTTAAAAGCAGAAAAAGCCGGTACGATATTCTTAATAATTTCATCGTGATTCTGTTTTTTAATCCGCAGCAAATTTCATCAAAATAAATAAAACAACAAAAATATAAGTTTGTACTTCTGTTGCTAAATATTACTTTTAGCAACTCAGTTTTGTTGATTTCAAAATTAAAAATTACTCCTTTCGAAAAATGGTGTTTATTAAGAGTGCGTTATCTGTTATTATCCTTTTTCTTGCCGGTTTGAATTCTCTTGCACAGGATTCGGCTTTAAAAATGATAAATATTGACGACTTAAAACGCCATTTAACTTTTATTTCATCCGATAGTTTGCAAGGCCGCACCTTTGGAACCATGGTTCCAGGGTTGGATATTGCCGCTGATTACATTAGGGCAAATGCGAAAGAAACAGGATTGTCGCCTGGCGTACACGATTATTTTCAAACTGTTCCAATTGTTTCGTTGCAGCCCGATATTGAAAATACATATCTCGAAATAACCGATACCGAAGGGAACTTGGTTCATAAAACCGATTCAGTTATTGGCTTACCAACAGGAACCGGAATTAATATTTCGAATGCCGGGGTTGTTTTTGCCGGATTTGGCTGGATTGACGAAAAAACCGGGTACAATGATTTTGAGGGGGTAGATGTTCGCGGGAAAGTGGTAATGTTTGCGTCAGGTTCGCCCGAATCGTTTCAAAACAAGGAATTACCGCGGTGGAACAATTCAATGGAAACCGCTAAAATTGAAAAAGCAATGGAAGCTGGCGCAATAGGCGTTATTTTAATCAACAGCCCGCTGGATGAAGGGGACTCAGTTTATAACCGTTTGAACCGGTGGGCAAACAGGGTGGATTACGGCCTCGAAACCCCTGAGAAAAAGGAAGAAAGCAACAACTTTATTTTTACAACCACTACGCAGGCCGGTGCTTTGCTGGGGGGAAAAGGGGAACTGGAAAATCAGCTTGCCAAAATTTCAACAGAAAAACAACCCCATTCATATTGCATTGAAGGGTTGCGGATAAATGCAAAAGCAAACCGGAAATCCGAACACATTCAAGCCAAAAACATTATTGGGATTGTTGAAGGCAGCGACCCCGTTTTGAAAAACGAATGTGTTGTTTTTATGGCACATTACGACCATTTGGGCGTCGATAAAAATGGCGATGTTTTTAACGGGGCCGACGATAACGGCTCGGGAACAGTTGCGCTTCTTGAAGTTGCTGAGGCGATGATGAGTTTGGAACAAAAACCAAAACGCAGCATTGTGTTTTTATGGGTAACTGCCGAAGAAATGGAAATGTTGGGGTCGCGTTTTTATATCGAAAACCCGGTTTTTCCGATTGAAAAAACAGTGGTCAGCATTAATATCGACATGGCCGGACGGGTTTTTGAACCCCGCGACACGGTTTGGAGCAAATCGGCCAAAATGGTGAAAAATTTTGACGGTTTATACACTTTAACCAACGATATCTGGCCTGGGCTAAAAGAGATTAACAGCGCCGCCTGCAAAACACTTGGGTTAGTTCCCGATTACTCGCTGCCTTCCGGTTTTTTGCGCTCAAGCGATCATTATTCTTTCCATAGCCGCGGTGTGCCAATTTTAAATTATTCCACCGGTTATCATGCCGATTATCATAAAGTTACCGACGAAATCCCGCGAATCAATTTCGATAAAATGAAACGTGTGTCCGACCTCTGTTTTTTGGTTGGAACAGAAATTGCCAACTGCAAAAAAATTGAAATATTGAAAAATGAGCTTACTCCGAAAAGTCGGAAATTCAATAATTTTCATCTGTTTGACCCCTAACCCCAAAGGGGAACATCTGAAAATCATTGAATTAGGAAGTCCCCCCTTTGGGGGTTAGGGGGTCAAAGGACTTTTCGGAGCAGACTCAAGGTTATCCTGACGACTGGATTGAAAAACGCATGCGTAGTATTGCCATTCGTGAAGAATTAACAGAAGAATGGAAAAACAGAGGTGTTAAAGAAAAGTTGGAATATGCCATTTTAACTGCAGAAATATCAAAGGCAACATTTGGATTGACTCCTTCAGAATATAAAAAGGTCAAAGGACTGAAAAGTCAAAACCTGCGTGATCACATGACTGATCTTGAGTTGATTTTCTCCATGTTGGGTGAAGCTTCAACAACAGCTATTGTAAAAACAAAAAATCCAAAAGGTTTTGTTCAAAATAAAATTGTTGCCAAACAAGGCGGAACAATTGCCGGAGATGCAAGAAAAGCATTGGAATTAAAAACCGGCGAAAACGCAGTTTCAGAAGACAATTATTTACCCGAATCAAAGAAAAAAATGGAACTTAAAAGGGGTAAAAAGAAATAACTTTAATTCCTTGGTGAGAAGAAAGTTGTTTCATACAAATTCTCAAATTAGTTGCAATGAATAACAAAGCATTGGAAGAAAAAATAAAGCACCCGGTACACTCAATCGTGTTTGAGAAAGGATTTGTTTGCCCGGTTGACATCCTTTTAAGATTGGGTTATTTATCTCTAAACGACTATGAATCGTGGACAGACTATAGAAAACACGGAAAAGGCGCCAAAATCAAATTGCATTTTAGTAAATCGGGCGATAAAAATATTGAGGAATTTTATGCAACCCACTTTGTTGATATAAAAAAGGATAAATGAACTTTATGTTACAACCTGTCCCTTAAAATCTGCTCAATTTCCTGAAAACCAATATCTGCTTTTTCGCCCAGTTTATAACCGCGTTTTTTAAAACGGGCAACTATTTTATTCACCGATACCTTTGTAACATTGTATGCCGGCAGGGTAGTGGGCAGCCCGACCGATTCGAAAAATTCAACAGTTTTTGCAATGGCAGCATCAATTTTTTCGTCATCGGCGCCTTCGGTTATTCCCCAGATTCGTTTGCCATACTGCAAAATTTTATCCTTTTTTTCATTTCGTTTGATATTCATAACCCCGGGCAAAACAATGGCAAGTGTCCGTGCGTGATCGATTCCGTGAAATGCGGTCAATTCGTGGCCAATTCCATGCGTTGCCCAATCCTGCGGAACGCCAGCCCCAATCAGCCCGTTAAGCGCCAATGTTGCGCTCCACATAAAGTTGGCCGCTGCATCGTAATCTTTTCTGTTGGCCAAAACTTTCGGGCCTTCTTCAATTAAAGTGGTTAAAATACTTTCGGCAAACCTGTCCTGCACCGGCGAGTTTACACCGAAAGTCAGGTACTGTTCCATTACGTGCACAAAAGCATCAACAATGCCGTTGGCAACCTGTTTGTCGGGCAGGGTAAAAACACATTCGGGGTCGAGGATCGAAAACTGCGGCATCACTTTTGGCGAACTGAAAGCCATTTTCTCGAGGGTCGAAACCCGCGTAATCACAGAGTTTCCATTCATTTCGGAGCCGGTTGCGGGAAGTGTTAAAACAGCCCCGATAGGAATTGCATATTCAACCTTTCCTCTTTTTACCAGGATATCCCACGGATCACCATTTTTATAAAGCGCTGCTGCCGCAATAAATTTGGTGGCATCCAAAACCGAACCACCGCCCATCGAAAGCAGAAAATCAACTTTTTCGTTTTTTACAATCTCTACTGCTTTCATGCACGTTTCATAATGAGGGTTTGCTTCAATTCCTCCAAATTCGAGGATTTCATCTCCTTTTAAAGCATTCATTACCTGGTCGTAAACACCGTTTTTCTTAATACTGCCACCTCCGTATGTAAGCAATATTTTTGCGTTTTTCGGAACTTCGTTTGCTATTTCCGAAATGGTGTCTTTCCCAAAAATAATTTTTACCGGATTTTTGTATTCAAAATTATACATCGTTATTTGTTTTAATTTTATTGAAATTTGTTGCATCATAAAAGTATTTCAAAATGGTGGAAAAATCAAACGATGAAAACCAAATCCCTGAATTCAAAAATATAATTGGCGGTTACTCCGATGATGAACTTCGTAAAGTGCTGAAAAAAAGAAAACTCTATCAGAAAGAAGCTGCAGATTTTGCAATTCAGGAAGCAATCAGGCGGGGTTTAATCTACTCTGAACAGGATTTGTTTGCCGCTGAATATAAACCCGAACCTGAAAAATTCTCACTGTTCCCAATCATCGAAAACGAAAAGGTACGGGCTAAATTCAAAAAGAGCATTGCCCGATCGCTGATTATTTTGGGGGCGTTGCCTGTTGTTTTGGGGGGTATAAAAATTTTTGAAACACAAAGTCTGGATGGGATACTCTTTTTTCTCTTTGGAGTTGCCTGGTGTTTAACTTCATTTCAACTCATGCGTACGGTAAATATAAAACTGATATATTTTATGTTTTTGTTGCTGATACTGGCAGTTGGTTATTTTGTTAAAATATTCATTTCAGCGCCTGTTTTATACAGTGTTGACTTACTTGTAACAATACTTGCCATTGGATCTGTTTTTTATGGGATTGGTTTTTTGGGTAAAATGAAAGATTGAATTTTTTTCCTTACTTAAAACTTTATATCTGCCGTTTATCCCTAAAAAACAGGTGGTTTGTCGAAATTAAATAACAACTTCTCTCCAAATAACCTATTTTTAGTCGTCAATAACATTGAAAAATTGTATCCATGAAACGCAAATCTTTTATTTCAACACTTTTAGTCGTAATTATTTCGATTTCAGTTTATGCCCAGGAAGAAAATGGGTGGGCAAGTAAAACTTATGATGTTGGGGAATTCTCGCAAATTATGCTCAATGGTGGCTTTAGAGTGTATTTAATCCAGGGCACTGGATGTTCGGTTACAGTTAAAGCTACAAACGCCGATGTATTCGATAATATTAAAATCAAAAAAAATCAGGGCGAAGTTTCAATTCAGATGGACGCATCGTTTTTTAAATACAGGCGGGTTAGTTTGTACATCACATTTAAAACCCTTGAAAAATTGAAAATTGAAGGTGGTGTCAATCTGAAAACCAATGGTTATCTCGACCTGAACAACTTTGATGTACATATTGAGGGCGGCGCGAATGTGGATTTGAACATGAAAGCGGAAAATGTAAAAGTTTATGGCGAAGGTGGCTTTTTATTCGAATTGAAAGGTGTAGCCGATAAACTTGATGTAACGGTTAAAGGGGCCGGGCATGTCAGCGCCAGCGAGTTAAAAACCAAAGATGTAAGTTTTGTTGTTACTGGTTTCGGAACCGGAAGTGTTTATGCAACCCACACCCTTTATGCAAAAATTGAAGGTGTTGGAAAGTTGCGATACAAAGGCGATCCCAAGGTAGATCAGTATATCGACGGACTGGGTTCTGTAAAACCTTATTGATAGAGAAATTGGAAAATCACAAAAAATCTAATTATGCTCAGGGAACCGTTCTTTTTCTTCAAAAACGGTTCCCTGAAATATTAATTTTTAGCGATTTCTTTAAACTTTGAACATCGAACTCTGAACTCTGAACATCGAACTCTGAACTAATACTGCTCAATTCCCATTTGTGTTATGCAACATCATTCACCGCTCCAAAAAATAATTAAATTTGTTGTTCGTGTTCGCACACGGAAATTATTTAAATTAACTTTTGATCTGAAATTCAAATAGAAATGAAAAAAATCCTGTTATTCTCTGTCTTTTTCATTGCTGCCGGCATGGTGGCATTTTCTCAAAACGACGGCTGGACAAACCTGTTTAACGGCAAAGACCTCACCGGCTGGAAACAGCTAAACGGTGAAGCAAAGTATTCGGTTGAAAATGGTGTAATTGTTGGAACAACGGTATTGAATACCCCTAACTCATTCCTTTGCACCGGGAAAAATTATTCCGATTTTATTTTTGAAGTTGAATTGTTGGTCGAAGAAAATATGAATTCCGGCATTCAGTTTCGCAGCGAAAGCAAAGCCGGTTATCAGGATGGCCGGGTTCACGGTTACCAGTGCGAAGTAGATCCCTCAACCCGCTTGTGGAGTGGTGGAATTTACGATGAAGCCCGCCGTGGCTGGCTTTACCCGCTCGATTTAAACCCCGGAGCCAAACCTGCATTAAAAATGGGCGGTTGGAATCATTGCCGTATTGAATGTATCGGCAATTCGATTAAAACCTGGTTAAATGGAGTTGCCTGCACTCATGTAATCGACGATATGACTCCAACCGGTTTTATTGCCCTTCAGGTTCATTCCATCGGGACTGACAAGGAAAAAGAAGGCCAACAGATAAAATGGAGAAATATCCGGATTAAAACTACAAACCTGAAACCATCACCTGCTGAAGGTATTTACGTGGTAAATTTGCTTCCCAACAATTTAAGCGAAGCCGAAAAAGAACAGGGATTTAAATTGCTTTTTGACGGGAAAAGCCTCGACAACTGGGAGGTTGCTTCCTCAGGAGAACCTGTAAAAAAAGGATGGGAAATCATCAATAATGAACTTGTTGTAAATCCTGCCAACGGTACAAAAGGCGGTGGCGACATCATTACAAAAAAGGAATATGGGCCTTTTGAACTGAAATTCGATTTTAAACTCACCGAAGGCGCCAACAACGGGATAAAATACGGCATTGGAAACAACGGGCCAAACATAGGGCTTGAATACCAAATCCTCGATGACGAGAATCACCCCGATGCAAAAGAGGGCGTAGTTGGCAACCGTACCCTCGCTTCACTTTACGATTTAATTCCGGCTGTAAAGGAACCGCGGTTTGTAAATAAAGTCGGCGAATGGAACCAGGGCAGAATCGTTGTTTTTCCCGACAGTACAGTTCAGCATTGGCTTAATGGAAGAAAAGTGGTTGAATACAAACGGGGCGATGCCCTTTACAAAGCACTGGTTGCCCGCAGCAAATACGCTGAATACAAAGATTTTGGCCTCGCTCCAAAAGGACCAATTTTACTTACCGACCATCACGACGAAGTCTCTTTCAGAAGTATAAAAATCAAAGAATTATAATATGACAAACAGGAGAAATTTTTTAAAAAATGTAACCGCCGGGGCTGCAGGAATAGCAGTTGGCAGTTCGGCCATGGGAATGCAGGCGAAAAGCTACAATCGAATTATTGGAGCCAATGAAAAGCTGAATGTGGCGATTATTGGCCTTGGCCGCAGGCTTGGGGCATACTACGAACCGATTGCGTTAAAAGAAAGCAACGTTGAACTGATTTATTTGTGCGATGTAATGAAAAGCCAGCGCGAAAAGGCAGCAACCAGTTTTGCCAAACACATCGACTATAAACCAAAACTGGAAAACGACATCCGAAAAGTAATCGACGACAAAAATGTGGATGTGATTTTCAATGCCACCCCCGACCACTGGCATACCCCTGGAGCGGTAATGGCCATGAAAGGCGGCAAACATGTTTATCTTGAAAAACCTTGCAGCCACAATATGTTCGAAAACGAACTGGTAGTGGCGGTGGCAAAAAAATACAACAAGGTGGTACAAATGGGCAACCAGCAACGTTCATCGGGTCACACCCAAGAGATTATTAAAGAAATTCACGACGGAATTATAGGTGTGCCTTATCGTGCCGTTGCTTTTTACCTGAACAAACGCGGTGAAGTTCCGCTTCAGAAAAAAACTCCTGTTCCCGAAGGTCTCGACTGGGAATTGTTCCAGGGGCCGGCGCCGCGCCGCGAATATACAAGCGAAACATGGGACTATAACTGGCACTGGTATGGCTGGGATTACGGTACTGCCGAAACCGGAAACAACGCTACCCACGAACTCGATATTGCCCGCTGGGCGCTGAAAGTTGACCTTCCGCAGCGTGTTGACGTTGAAGCGGGTAAACGCCATTTCTTTAACGACGGATGGGAAATGTACGATACCATGGACGCCACATTCTGTTTTACCGGTGATAAAATAATTAAATGGGATGGCCGCAGCCGCTCGGGACATGATACTTACGGTGTTGGCGACCGCGGGACTATTATTTTTGGAAGTGAAGGGACTGTTTTTGTCGATCGCGGAAAATACATTCTTTACGATCGTGGCGGAAAAATTTTGAAGGAAAGCAAAGGGGGTTCAAATGAAGCCGGAACAGCGCTTGGCGGCGGCGGAGACATGACCACCGGCCATGTTTTCAATTTCTTCGACACCATTCGCGGGAAAGCCAAATTGAATGCCCCGATTGACGATGCTACCAACAGCCAGGCAATGGTACACTATTCAAACATTGCCTACCGCATTGGAAAAGGGTTCGACATTGACGAAAAAACCGGCCGCATGTTCGACCGCGACGCCATGAAACTATGGGGCCGCGATTACGAACCGGGCTGGGAACCGGCAATATAAAGTTTAAAGTTTGAGCTTACTCCGAAAAGTCGGAAATTCAATAATTTTCATCTGTTTGACCCCTAACCCCAAAGGGGAACATCTGAAAATCATTGAATTAGGAAGTCCCCCCTTTGGGGGTTAGGGGGTCAAAGGACT
>CAMTWS010000038.1:0-8198 GCA_947085485.1 uncultured Prolixibacteraceae bacterium | reverse complement strand
TTAAATCCCCAAACGGTGCGTTCATTTTTGCCGTCCTCCGCTCGGTAACAGATACAGTCCTAAAAAATAAACAAAACGTTATCCGTTCCTTAAATACTATTGCTAATTTGCAAACTGATTAGTAACGAAAAAGTTAAAAGTATTCATATCAAGTGTCCAGAATGAGTTTGCCAAAGAACGGGCTGAACTGGCAAGCTATTTCAGACAAGATCCTTTGCTCGGAACTTTTTTTGAGCCATTTATTTTTGAGGAAGTTCCTGCTAATACGAATGCTCCAGGCAAGGTATATTTGACTGAAGTAAAGGATTCAGATATTTATATTGGATTATTAGGTGCATCCTATGGTTTCGAAGATGAAATGGGTGTTTCTCCATCTGAACGGGAATATGAGCAGGCAAAAGCTGAACACATACCCAGATGGATTTTTATTAAGAATATTGCCGGAGCTGAGCGGCATCCGAAAGAGGTTACTTTAATCCGAAAAATAGAACAGGATATTTCCCGTAAGAAATTTTCAGATATTGATTCTCTTAAAAAGGAAGTTTACAATTCATCTGTTCTGTATTTGAAGCAGACAGGAAAGATTGAAAGCCACGATTTTGATGATTCGCTGCATTCCACTGCTGACTTACAATCCCTGGATGAAACTAAAGTAAAGGAGTTTATTATTCTTGCCAGAGAAAAACGCAACTTTCCGTTAAAAGAAACTGCATCAGTTGAACAGGTGTTGAAACATTTGCGAATGATTAGAAATGGAAAGATTGTTAACAGTGCGTTACTGGCTTTTGCCCCTGATCCTCAATTGTATTTTCCATCAGCTACGATTAAATGCGCTCATTTTCATGGGATACAGGTACAAAAACCGATACCTGATTACAAAGAGTTTGGTGGAACTGTATTCGAGGTAGCGGACGAAGCTGTAAATTTTGTTCTTTCCAAAATAAGCTTGTCAACCGGCACCAGGGAAAAAAGTAATCAGGTTGAGACCATTTACGAAATTCCCCGTGCTGTTATTTCGGAAGCAATTATTAATGCTGTTGCGCATCGTGATTATTACAGCAAAGGCAGCATTCAAGTGTCGGTTTTCAGGGATCGGATTGAAGTAACCAATCCTGGAAGTTTACCTCCTGAGTTGGATATTAGTGATTTGAAAGAACCACATAGTTCATATCCACATAATCCTCTTCTTGCTGGATGTATGTTTTTAACCGGCGAAATTGAACGCTATGGTACTGGAACTCTTGAAATGTTTAAACTGACAAAAGAAAGAGGATTAAAGCCACCACTTATTACTCTTGATGAAGGTTTTAAGGTAACGATTTGGAGGCCTTCAGCCAATACCGAACATGATACCGAACATGATACCGAACATGATGTTTCTGTTGAATTTTCGGAAATAACTGAACTTACTCATCGATTGGTATTGGTTTTAAACGGTGAAATGAGCCGGCCACAATTAATGGCTATTCTGGAATTAAAAAGCAGGCCTCATTTTGTAATATATTACCTTGAGCCTGCTTTGAAAGAGGAATTGATTGAAATGACCCTGCCAGACAAGTCAACCAGCAAAAATCAGAAATACAGATTAACACCAAAGGGATTGAAATTGAAAAAGAATCTGAAAAGTAAAAATAATTGACTCAGAGCAAAATAACTAGACTTGGCCAAATTTGAAAAAATAGAAAACTTACTGGGAGAACTTTACAATCACAGGAATCTGTTTGCCGCATTGTTTGATAAGCGGATGTTTCCCATACAGGAAGAGATGGTTTTGCCATTGGTTGACCATGATACTGAAAAATTAGAACGGCTTGCTGCTTTTGATCTTCTTTTTCGAAACCAGTCACAAATTAGCCTCGAATCCCGCTTGCAGGAATTCTTTGAGGAGTTTCTGGAAGTGGACGAGACCGTGCATGTTTTATATATTCAGGAAAACCTGAATCAGATTAAAATCAATCAATCGTATTATTTAAAAGAGAATCAGGCTATTAAAAGGGATCAGTACCTGATCAGGATCAAAAAACATTTACGAAGGATTACACAAATTACCTTGCAAAATGTAAAAACACTGCGAAACAATACGGATGAAACCTATAAAACAGAAACAAATTTTGAAATAAAGAAAGAGAAACTTACCAATCTCCGAAGTCAGCGTGATGAGTTGGAGGGAGTTATCAAAGCTGTGGATCGGTTATTATTGGATGATCTGTTTTTTAAAACAGCGGTAGATGCTGAGTTGCTGATAATTGTCCATCGATTGCGGCTGGCTTTAAATGACAGTATTCATAACCTCATAGAGATACAACAACAAATTATAGAATACCTTAACCACATTGAAAAGCGGGTTCTGATAGTTGAGAAAGTGTTCCGGTTGAAAATGCTCAGGGACAAACATTATCTGAAAGAGAGGACGAACTTTTACCAGGTTGTCAATTCTATTCAGGATCTTCCTGTGAGAAAAACAGAAGGATTCAGTACCCGGCTATCAATAAATGATATACTAAATGATGAAGTAAAACGAAACCTGGTTTTAAAGGTTCGGGGTAAATTAAGGAATCAAAAATTAATCGCTCTAAATACTGCAGGCGATATTCCCGACGAAGCGTTTCAAAGCCAGGAACTCTTTGAAGAAGTCGCGAACCTTCACTCTCTTAAACGGATTTTTTTGGGAAAAAACCAGGATTTATTTACGTTCATCCTTCATCACCAATTTCGCAACGAAGTTTCGGTTGAAAACAGAATCAGGTTGTTTTGCAGATTGGCTTCTCTATTCGAAACCGAATTCGTGTTTTCTGATGAAACAGGAAAATTTGAAAACCTGGAATATGCCATGATTTATCCTGGAGTAACTGCCGAACAGCATTTTACTCAGGCAAATTAAACTTAAACTCATTGAAAAATGCCAAATAACAATTATCGTACAGCCGAAATATTCGACATTCTTAGCAAAGGACAATTTATATGCTCCAATGCCATCGATTCGCAACGCCGTCATTTGTATCAGCATATTGAAGAGAATTTTGATGAACTGGAACCCAAATTCAGGGAAATTGGTTATCAACTTGAGAATGGGAACAATTATTATTATTTCTCACGGACTAATGAAAGCAACCAAAATATAGAAGGTAAAATCGAAAAAGCTTTGCGGTGGCTGGATATACTGGCATTTTTTACAACTTTCAGGAAGGATTTATGCAGGGGAGCACGATTTCAGCCGTATGACATTTTGAAACAAATAGAAATTAATTTGTCTCTGAAAGAGCAATTGGCTGATTTACAGAAACGAACAAATCCAGGGAAAAATTACCAGGAAATGCTCAACGATCTGATTAAAGAGATTCAGAAAGAAGGTTTTATTGATCTCGAAAATGAGATGGAACAGACATGGAAAATCCTGGATTCGTGGGATTATATGGAAAAACTTGTCATGGCAGTAAATATTCAGGATGTGGAAACCTTAACCCAACCGGAGAAAATACACTAAAATGAACCAACTAAAACGTATTATACTAATAAACAGCGGAAAGGTCGATTTTTATGAACTTTGGCTTGACGGGAACATTCATTTTATAGGAACCCAGGGCACAGGCAAAAGCACAATTCTCAGGGCTGTTTTATTTTTTTACAATGCCGATGCACGCAAACTGAGTATTTCAAAAGAAAAGGAACCTTTTAGTGAATACTATTTTCCTTATGCTGATTCTTATATTGTTTATGAAGTAAGCCAGGATAACCGGAATTTTTGTGTATGGTTGTACAAGAAACAAAATCGTTTGTGTTTTCGCTTTGTTGATGGACCTTATGAACGTGAACTTTTTATAGATAAACTACAGGCCAGATCAGAGAATCAGGTGATTGAAAATGCCAATAAACAAGGATATAAGGTTCACCGTCCGATTTACAATTTTTCGGAATACCGCGATATCATTTATGGTGCAAATAAAAGCATGAATCGGTTCAATATCCTGCAAAACTCAAGCTACCATAATATTCCGCGAACTATCACAAATGTTTTTCTTAATTCTTCCCTTGATGGGGGATTTATCAAAACAACCATCATTAATTCGTTAAGCGATGACCCTTTTGAGATAAATCTGGATAAAAACAGACACCATATTGAAACTGCACGTAACGATTATCGTGATGTTTCAGAATATCTTCTTCACGAAAAAAAGGCACAAAACATTGTTTCCATTTTTGATGGGCTACTGAAAATGGAAGAAGATAAAAAAGAACTTGCATGGAAAATCGGAGCTGCATTTAATTATTCAAGAGAGAAGGAACGCACATTGCAGGATGAACAAATTGCTATAAACCAGCAGTTTGCCGACCAGAAAAATAAAATCGAAAAGGTTAACCTGGAATTTTCAACAGATCAGCGCAGGGTGCAGGACAAATTGTCCATTGTGAAACAGGATATTCTTAAAGCCAACCAAAAGGAAAAAGAATATGCTTCAAAAAACATTGATCAACTGTTGAGAGAACTTGCCGCAAAACCTGATTATGAGCGTGAACAGTCTCATATTCAGTCTCAACTGGCGTTGCTCACGGCCAGTCAACAAGATATTGAAACTCGTTATCAGACTGACAAACAACGGTTGGAAACACAATGCCAGCAGCAAATTTTAGATTTTGAATTGTCGCTGGCCAAAGAAAAAGAAAAATTGCAGCTAATATCAGCCAATACGACAACTGCATTTTATCAGGAGAAAGAAAGACTTACCCTGTACCGAAACAGTAAAATTGATGAACAAAACGAGGAAAAAATAGCTATTGAAAGAAAAATCAGGGAAGTTGAATTCAGCATTGATAGTATTCAGAAAACCCCATTCTTAAAAGAAGAAAAAGATAAATTGATACATTATCAACAGGAACTTTCAGAGAAAAAGCAAAGACGCTTTTCTCAGGAATCCCATGCCAGTCTTCAAAAAGAAAGTATGGTTAAAGAAGGGGAAAAGGAAAAGGAACTTTTGGAACTTAAAAGCAATCAGGAAAATGAAAAGCGTTTACTCAAGAAAAAAACACTGGAAAAGGAAATCAGCCAGTTACAATCTGATTTGCAGGCTTTATCAGGGTCGTTGCTGGAGTTCCTGGAGCAAAATAAACCAGACTGGAGTAATTCAATAGGGAAAGTGGTTTCAAGGGAAGTCCTGTTGCAAAATGATTTACAACCTTCAATTTCTGATGGGAGAGACTTTTATGGCTTGTACCTTGATTTAGGGCAACTTCAGTCTGTACAGTTATCAAAAATCGGATTGGAAGTTAAACTGGGTAAATTAACTGATGAACTAAAGGAACTGAACAATCTGATTCAGCAGAATTTGAAGGAAATTCAAGACCAGAAGGATAAGCTTCAAAAGAAATACAATAAGAAAATTATAGAGCTTACACAGGAGATAAAAGAGTGTGAATACCAGCTTGAAAAAACGGGTATTGATATTGAAAGATGCAGGATAGACCTGGCTGAACTGAATGCAAGGTCTGAAAATATGAAGCTCCGGGAAATCGATGAAAAGGAGAAGGAAAAACATAACCTGAAAGCTGAACTTCATAAAATATTGGAATTCATAAAGCAAATAAAACAACGCCATCAGAATTCGATTGATGAGCTGGAATCCAGAAAACGCACACAAGAGAAGAAGGTGAAAAATCTGTTGACAGAGTTGGCCGAAAAAATTGAATCCAATAAAAAAACAATCACTGAAAAATTCAATGCTCAGATAAAAGTACTGGAAGAAAGCAGAAACATTCTGCTAAAAGAGAAGGGTGTAGATACTTCTGAGATTCAAAAGCTGGAAAGCCAGCTCGAAATTATTAAAGGAAAGTTGGAAGCAATCGGGAAAAATAACCGGTTGATTATAGAATATAACAAAGATAGGGAGGAATATATTGACCGTTTGGAAGACTTTCGTCAAAACCGTAAAAATCTGGAGAACGAATTGGAACACCTTCAACAGCGGCATTCCATCAGAATAAACAAAGAGAAAACAGAACTGCAGGAATTAAAAAAACAACAGGATAATATTTTAGAAAGTATCCGGGAAATTCAGCGCCAATTAACAACTTATGAACGGTTTTGCAAAAGCCAGTTGTTTATCGAACTTCAAAATTTTGTACAACACCACGATAAGGAAAGTCAGTGGAATTGTGATGAGTTAATTGAAAAACTGCAAAATCTGGCATTTGAGTATGAAAAGACCGATAAGTCTTTCACCGAGAAGATAACGGAATTTTCGGGCTATTTTTCACCCGACAATTGTCTGGGGTTTGAGATTAATTTGTCAGGATATGTACAATACCGTGCATTCGCCAATAACTTAAAAGAGTTTGTAAAGGAGCAAAAGATTATCGACTTTAAAACTGAAGTAACACGAAAATATGCCATGGTACTGGCCAATATCGTGAATGAAACCAATGAATTGCTTCAAAAGGAAGATGATGTGCAGAAGATAATCCAGCGAATAAACGTTGATTTCAAAAAATCAAATTTTGTTGGTGTTGTAAAAAGCATTGAAATGCGCCTTCAGGAAAGTACCGATAAAATTATTCAGCTTCTCCGCAGAATACGAAAGTTTCAGGTTGATAATAACCTGAATTATGGCGAGATCAATTTGTTCAACCAGGGTGGTACCAACAGAAACAACGATGAAGCCGTGACCCTTTTGGAAAACCTGCTGACCCAGATTGGACAGGCAAAATCAAAGGTACTGAAGTTGGAAGATGCGTTTGAACTGGAATTCAGAATACGTGAGAATGAAAATGACACGAACTGGGTTAGCCGGTTGGCCAATGTCGGCTCAAACGGAACCGATGTTTTAGTCAAATCGATGATCTACATTAACCTGCTGCACATTTTCAAAAGCAATGGAACCAAACAAAAATCCGATACCATTTTGCATTGTCTGATTGACGAGGTTGGAATTTTGCACGACAGCAATGTCCGTGGACTCATTTCTTTTGCCAGCGAACGTAATATCCGGTTAGTGAATGGTTCGCCGAATTCTCATAACGAACAGGATTACAGGCATATTTATATGTTTCGAAAAGATCCGAAATCAAACAAAACCGGAATCACAAAACTGATTAGCCATGAACTCTAAACCTTTGTCACTGTCGTTTGCCAGATGCTTGCTCCGGTTACAAAATGGGGAAATGCTGAACTCCAGTGACATTGCATCAAAGGAACTGTTAAAACAATTTTGTGATGATGGTATTTTTCAAAAGCTACCGGCAGGAGCAAGACGGGTAAATTATATCTGTTCTGAACCAATGTCATTGCACAATTATTTGAAGGCTCAATACGACATTATTTCTCTGGAAAATTATGTCAGCGAATTTGAAACAGATTCATCTGACGGAGAGCGTTCATTATTCGCCTCCAAATCGACAAAAACTTTTCGGGGAAAGAGTTTACAGGGGTTTTTTATAAGAGCCTTCCATACAGAAACTGTCGTTTCCGGGGTAATAATTTCGTCAGTTCCACAGGGTACTGAATTATTTATTCATCAGCCGGAAAAACTGAAAATTTCAAAAAATGCTTTGGTTGTTGGTATTGAAAACCCGGAATGCTTTTTAAAGTTTGAAAAATTGGCTCATCTTTTCCCTCAAAAAGAGCTGGTTATCATTATGCGATATTTGAGCAACAGCCCCAATAAATGGCTTCAGACAATTACAAATAACTACCTGCATTTTGGAGATTTCGATCCGGCAGGTTTGCATATTTACATTCGCGAATACCGTAACCAGTTGTCTGCATCCAGGTGCAGTTTTTTTATTCCAACGAACATTGAGAAATTGATAGATCAATTTGGCATACCAACCCTTTATGACCAACAAATTCATCTATTAAAAAATATTGATTTTCAACTGTATCCCGAAGTTGAAAGGCTAAAGCACCTCCTCAGTAAACACCGAAAAGGACTGGAACAGGAACGGCTACTAACACTTATTTAAGTCAATTTATTTTATTCGATTGTTGGAGTTTCTTTTACTTCTTTTACCTGAACAATCTTCCCCAACTCAATCTCAAATCCTTTCTTCGTTTTAAATAATCCTTTTCTTTCTTTTACAATTCTCACACCCTTAAACTCAACCAGCATCTGACGTGCATCTTTCCGATAGCCATTTTGAAAGAGTATATAATCGTAAGTTTTGAATGTTTTGTCAGGGTTCATCAGCCTTTTTATAAAGAACTCCTT
>CAMTWS010000037.1:0-9748 GCA_947085485.1 uncultured Prolixibacteraceae bacterium | reverse complement strand
TCCAATTTTACAATACCCGTTTGTTTTCCCGATTTTACTTTTTCGTTTTCAGAAAATGGATTCGATGGATTGCTGAAATATTGAACTTTGCTAAAAAGCAATGAAAACAAAGGTTTCCAGTTTGCTTCAAAGTTGAAATTCTTGCGGAGTATATTTTTGAGCTCAGATTCTTTCATTTCAATTTATTAATTGATTGCTTATGTTGTAGCAAGGAGTTCATTTGAGTAATTGCCATTTTGTTGAGTTGAACCAAGCGAGCTGATTGTCCCATTCCTTGATGAATAAGCATTGCATTAATACTTTCCATATTTGACAGAACTACCAATTGTTCGATGGTTGCCATATCGCGAATATTTCCTTCTGCGGTTGGATTTTCGCTACGCCATTGCTGAGCAGTTTTTCCAAATAAAGCCATATTCAGCATATCGGCTTCGTCAGCATAAACAAAAGAAATTTGGTTTTTGGTAAGCTCAGCAGGAATTAAGTTTTCTTTTATAGCATCGGTGTGGATATGATAATTAACTTTAGCAAGGGTACGTTGGAAATTCCAATTCAATTTTAGCCTGTCGTTCTCATCTTCTTTAAGTCGCTGAAATTCTTTAATCAGAAAAAGTTTGAAAACCGGGCTTATAGCAGAACAGAATTCAAATGCTATGTCTTTATGGGCAAATGTTCCACCATATTTGCCATGTTTTACATAAATACCTATTGCGTTTGTTGTTTCTACCCATTGCCCCGGGCTAAGCACGAAACTCGGCAAACCAGCCTGCATTTTAAAGTGGTCGAATTCGACCACTTTAAAATTGTGATTATACATTTGCTCCCAAGTGCCCAAAAACTCAAGGGTTGTTCTGCTTCTTATCCAATTTTTTATAATATCAGCTGCCCGTGAATCTCCTTCTTTCGATTTGGCAATATCAGTAATGCATATGTAATCAGTATCCTGTGAAGTGACCACTGATATGTTTACATTCTGTACTTTAATAATTTTAATTTTCCCTGTCATTGTTTTGTTCTTTGCCATATTTTATTTACTAAAGCTTTCGGTAATAATGATTTCAGGATTTAGAACTCTTGGTTTTATTATCTGAACTTCCTGATAAATTTCTTCTTTCTCTTGCTTCAAGGGATAACTTTTAAGAATTCCAATTACCCTTTCGAGAATGATAACCGGTTTTAACGGACTTTTTTTAACCGCTTTATGAAGTTTATTAATGTCACGCTGTAAATTCTGGAACCTCCCTTTCCGTATTGCTTCCTTAGCAATTATAATCAATAGTGTTTCCTGGTCGTTTGTAAAAGGTAAATTCAGCATGGCATCCAAATAAGCAATGGCACTTTTTTCATTAGGCCCCTGAGTTACATCAACCTTTTTATCTTTGGCTTTTTCATCTTCCACTTTGTTGGCAAAGACCTGTATTGCTGATTTTACCTGGTCGTGGTGGTTTTCGTGCAATGCAATTCCCTTTTCTTCCTGAAATGCTTCAAATTGTCGAACAGTTTCTAAAAAAGTAAGTTCTTCCACCTCATTATCTGGCTTAACATAGATGAACGCATCTCTCTTATCGTCCTTAATAAAACAGATAGTGCCGTTTTTTAAAACAGCATTTTTTCTTCCAACTCTTGCCCTTAAAGGCATATTTTTGATTTGTTTAAACAGCGTTGGATTTTTTTCTTTTATATCACGAATCATCATTAAATACGAAAGTTTTTCGTCTTTCTCTTCCTCCATTTGTTTGTCGAACAAACCAAAAGTTTCAAATTCTTCATCTGGAGAATATATCTGGCTATCTTCACCCAAAGCCGCATGAAAAGCCTGTAATTTCATAATTGCCATTTTCTCCAATTCAATATCGCTATTTACCTTGGCTGTTGGATAGAAATTGAAAACATGAACCTCGTTTGCAGTTGAACCAATCCGGTTTACTCTACCGATACGCTGCATCAACTTAGTCGAGTTCCAAGGCGTATCATAATTTACAATCACATTTGACCGATGCAGATTTATTCCTTCAGCCAATACTTCAGTTGAAATTACAATGTCGTAGTCATCACTTTGTTCTGATTTGGCTATGTTCGCATCAAAGTTCTTTCTGATTGCAGGCATTTTGTCTTTACGTGAATGGCTATCAACCGCAAGAATTCTGAAATTCACGTGCTTTGGTAATTCCTTAAATAAATAATCAGTTGTTTCTTTGCTTTCTGAGAATACTACCAATTTAGATTGTGGATTGATTTTTTTACTTAGCAAAGTATTCTTTAAATACTCAATAAACACATCCAATTTTGGGTCTTCAATTATTTTAACCCAGTCTTTATTCAGGTCTTTTAAAAGTTCATAATCATTTTTTAAACCAGGGAGAAAGTTGTATTCAAAATCATCAGGTTCGCAAATCTCAATGGTTGGGTCATCAATTGATTTTTCAATTATCAGGTTGAGTAATTCTTCCTCTTTACCCTCATTAATCATATCCGAAACAGGCAAATTGGGAGCAATGTAAATTTTACCATTTTCAAACATGGTAACCATTGCTTTGGTAGCCATTAAAAACCTTTCCAATGACTGTTTGAAAGCAAAGAAACTGCTATCAATACGTTTAACAAGCAATGTTTTCATGATCCGGGCTAATTGGCCTGAAATCATATCTGCTTGTTTATATTTACTTTTCTTTGGTTGTTTTAAAAAACCAATTGCTCTGTAACGATTATAAGTTAAGCCCTGTGTTTCATCGCTCAAAACAAAAATGGTTTTATCATACAAGGCTTCTAAATGAGGTTCAAGTTGGTAAAAAATCTTTTGAGGTTGTTTTACAATTGGAAATTTAATGCCCTGATTTATTAAGTCTTCCGAATATTGTTTGTGTGCCAATAAATCAGTTCTGGTTCTTCGAACAATTAATGGTTCAATTACTTTCGTCCTGATTTTCTCATAAATCTTTTTAACTCCGGCTTGCACAGTTTTAATGTCAGGTTCTTTCTTTAATTTACGATAGGCATCAATCTGTCCGCGGAAAAAGTTTTGCAAATTTCCGATTTCAAGGGTCGAATTTTTACTGTCCTGAAACAAATAAACAAGGTTTGCAATGTCCTCCGGCCTATTATTTAAAGGCGTTGCTGAAACCAGCATGATTTTCTTTTGCACAACGGTTCCATTTGGTAAAATGCGCCTTGTTGGTGTTTTGCAGATTTTTTGTAATTCGTTATACATCGAAGCCGTGTCAGACCTGAATTTATGAGCCTCATCAACAATTATTAAATCGTATTTGGCAGGGTCAGTAACTTTATGCAAACTTCCGTTTGTAACAATTTTAACATTGTCTAACCTGAATTTTTCAGTTGTTTCAGCCCAGTTTTCCTTAAGTGCTGGTGGCACAATGATTAGCGTTCTTGAACGATGCGAAGGGAAACCGTTTGAATAGAAGTATTTTTTTGCGATTATGGTTGCCACAATTGTTTTACCCAACCCAACAACATCGGCCAGGATAAAGCCACTATGTTTAACCATTTTGGCGTAACCATCGTTTACTGCATCAATTTGATATGAAAGTCTTTTAAATCCTTTTGGCAAATCAGTAATTGAGTTTGGGTCAAATTCGATACTTCGTCCAAAATACTCAACAAGAAATTTCAGATAAACTTCATAAGGAGTGTAAGTGTCGTTTAAGTATGTTTCTTTTTGAAGTTTTTCAATGTATTCTTCTGCTATCGGAATTGATTCTTCCCAAAGTTTATTGAATGTTTCTGTAGCAAATTCAATATCTGAATTTTCCCGAAGTTCAACATTAAATTCAAAGTTTCTCGAAAGCCCGGCATCGGTAAGGTTACTTGAACCAGTGATAACTGAACCATAACCGTGGTCGTGCTTTTCTTTTTCTCTAAAGATGTATATTTTAGCATGAATGTTTTGTTTAGGATGAACCTTGATTTTTACTTTTCCGGTTGCAATGTCTGAAATGAGTTGGAGCATTCCATTTTCAACCTCTTTGTTATATTCTGCAGCTTGTATGCTTTTCTTTATTTCAAGGAAAAATTCATCTTGTGCCCTTTCGGCGTTGCTGTCAAAAAGTAAACCTTGTTGGCTTGCTTCATTTATGAGATTATCAATATTAATTCCGACTAATATTCTGATTTCTTCCGCTTTTTCTACAAACTCTCTTATCCTGAAATAGCCAGAAGCCCTGAAATAGCCTACCAAAGCATCAAAGAAATGGATATTCCTGTGTTTAAATATTCCCTCAATTTTGCTTATAAGGGTATTGTCAGCTTCGTTTGTGAAAAATTTACTGCTCATAATGTTTTCAATGTTTCTTTAAGTCCATCTTTTAAATATTTCAAGTTACCAAGATTACTTTCAATAACGGACTGAATAAATTCAATTTCAATTTCTTTTTCTGGCCTGTCCAGAATTTGAGCGAGAATAGGAATCATCTCCTTTGTTGCAACTCTCTCATTTCTTTCTATTTTGCTCAAAATAGATGTGTCAATGTCAAGAGCCGCAGCCACTTTTCTAAGAGGCAAATCTCTTTCTTCTCGTATTCTCCTTATGTACTCTCCAAATGATTTCATTTTGATATTATTGTTTTGACAGAATTATCAAAAATAGTAAAAATTTTAAACGAAGAAGATGAGTAGCAGATTGGATTTTCAATTCATTTTATTTCCCCATAACTACAAACCTGTTTTCGTTCCGATGTCTAATTGTAAGTATTCCCCCTTTTTCAAGTTGCTTCCAACACTGGCCTTTCGGTTTTGGATAGTTTGTTTCCGGAATTTGCAAATTTCAGGTGAATTGCAGATTTCTAATTTTATCCTGTGAATTGTTTAATTCGTTTTATAGTTCCAATTCCTGCACATCTTTTTTCAATGTCAGAAAATCAAATATATGGGCCTTTCAGTGTTTCCTTGGCAAGATCGCTTTGTGGTGCGTGCAGGGTGAGTTCAAAATTGTGGGGGCAACTAAAATTTGAATGAGTTTATACATTTCAATCTGTTTTTAAAGAGGATTTTGTAATTTTATTTTAAACAATTAATAAACAGTATTATGAAGTACATTTTAATTTTAACGGTATTCGTTTTTGCATTCAGGGTGGCAGAAGCACAGTATGTTCAAGCGGGACAGGAAACACCTTATATTGAGGTAGTTGGCAACGGCGAAATGGAAATCGTCCCCAACGAAATTTACATCAGTTTTACGTTAAAAGAACGGATGGACGGGAAAAAGAAAATAACCATCGAAGATCAGGAAAAAGAACTGAAAAAACAGCTACAGAAAGCCGGTTTCGACCTGGCAAACCTGAGTTTGGCCGATGCGTCGGCGGGATTTGTGCCGGTGAAACGCAAAATACAGGGGGTGCTTACCGCGAAAAATTATATCCTGAAGGTGGCCACAACCACAGAAGTTGCAGCGGCTTTCGATGTTCTCGACAGCGTGGAAGCGCTGAATGCCGATATTACGCGGGTGGCCCATTCCGAAATTGAAAAGTACCGCAAAGAAGTAAAAATCATGGCTGTAAAAGCAGCAAAGGAAAAAGCCGGTTACCTGCTCGAAGCAATTGGCGAAACAGTGGGAAAACCATTGATGATCCAGGAACGCGAATCGTATGACGATATTATGCCGATGGCAAATTACCGGATGAAAGCAATCGCTATGGCCGAAAGTGAAATGGCACAGGAAGAACTGCCGGAATTGAGCTTTCAGAAAATAAAACTGAAATACTCGGTTTTTGCAAGATTTGAAATAAAATAAATTGAAAATGAATGAGATAGGAGTCGAAATACAAAATAAGTTTATTGCCGATATTAAGAACAGGGTTCGAAAGGCGCAGTATGATGCGCTGAAAGCAGTAAATGTTCAACTCATTGATTTGTATTGGGAAATTGGCAAAGCAATTGCGGACAAACAATTGGAAGGATGGGGAAGAGCTATTGTTCCAACGCTTTCAAAAGAACTGCAAATGGAATTTCCGGGAGTTGGCGGATTTTCAGTGGGAAATTTATGGTTAATGTCGCAGTTTTATTCTGAATATGAGTGTGTTGAAAATCTCGTACCATTAGTACGAGAAATTAGCTGGAGTAAGCACGTAACAATTCTCAAAAAATGCAAGAACAATCTGGAGCGGGAATTTTACATTTTGGCAACACGGAAATTTGGATGGACGAAAAACGTATTAATCAACCAAATCGACAATCAGGCATATCAAAAATACCTGCTCAATCAAACCAATTTTGAAATTGAATGATGATGCGCAAATTAATTGAAAATAATATCGCTGGCAAGAAAGTGCTTATTTTCTTCCTTTTATCAACGGCGGTTTACCTGGTAATGCTCACTATTACCATCCCCCGGGTAATGTCGTTTTCGGGTGGAATGATAATTCTGGATATGATGCCCACCGGCTACGATGCAGCTTATGTAAACGGGTTGTTTGCAAAACTCGGCGAACCCGGAAGACATGCATACTTATTTGGCCAGATTCCGTTCGATTTGGCATTTCCGGCTCTTTACGGAATTGGATTTTGCCTTATGCTGGCCTGGTTTCTGAAAAAGCTTGGCAAACTGAATGGGTTTCTCATTTACCTTTGCCTTCTACCCATCATTGCCGGCCTTTTCGACTATTGCGAAAATTTTGGGATAATCGGTATGCTAATTCAATTTCCCGAAATTTCAACTACTTTAATTCAAACTACCAGCATTTTTTCAATCCTGAAAAGTGGTCTTGCCTCAATCTATTTTGTAGTTCTTATTGTTGTTCTCATTACTTTTGGACTAAATTTGCTGACGCATAAATTCAGAAAAAATAGAGATTAAAACAACAAAAATGAGAATTGAATACGATATTAAACTTGGTTTTAAAGATGTGATGTTCAGGCCAAAACGCTCTACACTGAAGAGCAGGTCGCAGGTAAATCTCGAACGGAAATTTAAAATGATGCATTCGGGAAAGGAATGGGCGGGCATTCCGATTATGGCAGCAAATATGGATACAGTGGGCACTTTCGACATGGCGCTGGCGCTGAGTGCTTTGAAAATATTTACGGCCATTCATAAACATTATACAATTGATCAATTGTCGGCTTTTTTAGCGAATGCCCCTGCAGGCATTGAAAATTACATTGCAGTTAGTACAGGCACAAGCCAGCTTGATTATGACAAAGCTGTACAAATATTCAGGCTTTTCCCGCACCTCAATTTTATCTGCATCGATGTGGCAAACGGTTATTCCGAGCATTTCGTGGCCTTTGTGAAAAAGATGCGCAAACATTTCACCGAAAAAGTCATTATGGCGGGCAATGTAGTTACAGGCGAAATGGTTGAAGAACTGCTGCTTGCGGGCGCCGACATCATTAAAGTGGGCATTGGCCCCGGTTCGGTGTGCACTACCCGCGTAAAAACGGGTGTTGGTTATCCGCAATTGTCGGCTATTATCGAATGTGCCGACGCTGCCCACGGCATTGGCGGCCAGATTATCAGCGATGGCGGCTGCACAACCCCGGGCGATGTGGCCAAAGCGTTTGGCGCGGGCGCCGATTTTGTAATGCTGGGCGGAATGCTGGCCGGTCACGACGAAAGCGGCGGGGAAACCATCGAAAGAGATGGCCGGCAGTTTCGCCAGTTTTATGGCATGAGTTCTGCTACGGCCATGAAAATGCATGTGGGCGGCGTGGCCGATTACCGTGCCAGCGAAGGCAAAACGGTGGAAGTTCCGTATCGCGGAAATGTTGAAAACACCATCCAGGATATTCTGGGCGGTATTCGCAGTACCTGTACCTATGTTGGAGCCTCGCATTTGAAAGAACTTACCAAACGCACCACATTCATTCGTGTTGCTGAACAGGAAAATCAGATTTATACAACATGACAACAGCCCTTTTTCCATGCCTGTGGTTCGATGGCCAGGCCAAAGAAGCCGCCACACTGTATTGCTCGGTATTTAAGAATTCGGCAATTACTGCTGAAACGCCGCTTGTAGTGTCTTTCGAGCTTAACGGCAAAAAAATCATGGGTTTGAACGGCGGATCCATGTTCACCATTAACCCATCGATTTCTACCGTTCGGTTTTCAGCGATTCTTCGATCAATTTGATGGTAAATTATCCTGAAGGTGCGCCTAATGCCGGAAAAGTAATGTATTCCGAATTCAGTTTGAACCAATCGGAGTTGATTGCGATGGACGGTCCGGGCGACCACGCGTATACTTTTAACGAAGCCGTTTCGCTGGTTGTTGAATGCGAAACCCAGCAGGAAATAGACTATTTCTGGGAAAAGCTCACCGGGGGCGGGGAGGAGAGCATGTGCGGATGGCTGAAAGACAGGTTTGGAGTATCGTGGCAGATTGTTCCAAAAATACTGGCCGAAATGATGGCCAACCCCGAAAAAGCAGAGAAAGCAGTGAGGGCTTTCAGCAAAATGCGCAAATTTGAAATCGAAAAGTTGAAGTTTGACTGATTTCTCTTTGGTTACATTTTGAATTTTAAGATTTTGCCAATCCTGAATCCGGT
Source organism: uncultured Prolixibacteraceae bacterium (assembly GCA_947085485.1). Lineage (GTDB taxonomy): Bacteria > Bacteroidota > Bacteroidia > Bacteroidales > Prolixibacteraceae > Draconibacterium. The sequence continues at coordinate 1,250 of CAMTWS010000037.1, read as the reverse complement.
TGCCACCACCAATTCTTCGGCATTTTTCATGGCGTCAACCAGTGACATGGGTTTATCGATAACGGAAAGCAACACATCGACCCCGTTCAGGTATAAACTCTCGTGCCCTGCGCCCAGTGTTCCGGCCACACCAATTACCGGCTTGTTATGTTTTTTTGCCAGTTGCGCAACGCCAAAAGGCGCTTTGCCATTCAGTGTCTGGGCATCGATGCGGCCCTCGCCTGTAATAATGATGTCGGTCAGGGCAATTCTTTCTTCCAGGTGCAAAGTATTGGCAATTAGCTGAAAGCCATTCATCAGGCGGGCATTTGCAAAAGCAATCAGCCCGCCACCCAAACCACCTGCAGCGCCCGACCCCGCAATGGTTTCGATTTCGATATTCAATTGATTGCGAATGATTTTTGCATAATGAACCAGGTTTTTGTCGAGCAGTTGCACTATTTCGGGCGACGCCCCTTTTTGGGGCCCGTAAACCGCTGAAGAGCCGGTGGCGCCTGTGAGTATGTTTTCAACATCGCAGGCCACCATAATTTCGGGTAAATTTTTTGGTAACCCTGAAATATCGATGGTTTGAAGTTGATTGAGTTGACCACCGCCTGGGGGCAATTCGTACCCGTTTTTGTCGAGAAACTTAGCGCCAAGCGCCTGTGCCATGCCGGCTCCGCCATCGTTGGTAGCGCTTCCGCCAATACCCATTATAATTTTTATGCAGCCCTGCTGCATGGCGAAAAGAATGAGTTCGCCTGTGCCGAAAGTTGAGGCAACAAGCGGGTTGCGTTCTTCGGGAACCAGGCGCTCAATTCCGCTGGCAGCGGCCATTTCAATAAAAGCAACAAGGCTGTCGGGTGAAAATCCAACTTCGGCATCCAATGGGCGCATCAATGCATCGTGCACACGGCAGGTTTTTTTGTAACCTTCAGTGGCTACAGTCATGGCATTGGTAAAACCTTCACCGCCATCAGAAAGTGGCGCCAAATCGAACTCCGTTTCAGGAAGCGCATTTTCAATACCCGATTTCAGAAATTCGGCTACCCTGTGTGCCGAAAGCGATTCCTTGAATGAATCGGGAGCAATGAGAATTCGTTTCACTTTCATGTCTTTACAGATGTTCTTCTAAAAGGTGAATTTCTTTAATTTTTCGACAAGCTAAAATTATTAAAAAAGTAGCAGGAAAAATTTTAGATTTGAATTGGTAAAATTGACTTAAGCATTTGTAATAAAACTAAATCTTACAATTGAATAAGTATAAT
>CAMTWS010000036.1:0-10784 GCA_947085485.1 uncultured Prolixibacteraceae bacterium | reverse complement strand
CTAACAATAAATAAAGCAGCTATTATGAAATATTTAACATGCCCAATTATGTGGCTTTTAAAAGGTGGGAAACTTTAGTGATAAAAACAGAAAACTGGTAAAACTGGTTTGAAGTGCCTGAAGGCGCTAGGCTTACTTACTTACTTACTTCGTTAGGGATTATAGCAACAGTCAACCTCCAAGGGTTAATTGCAAGGGACGTGCATTTTATAGCTCCGAAGCAAGCATTAAAGGTTGGGATAAGGTTTGGACTGATGATTTTTATTGTGAGTATTTTGAACCCAAATCAATAACATCAAGTCCTCAAATTGTAGTTGAAAATCTGCGGTATGGTTATGCTACCCCTAATGGATTGAGACCTCCAATTTTATCTGGAGGAGCAAAGCTTAAAGGCGGCTGGAAATGCGACATACAACTGCAATAATGATATTTCGTGTGAGGTGGGGGAGTATTGGAGAGATTGTTCCAAAACAGTTTGTTTCATTTTGGTGAAAAATAATAAAGTTTTATCGAATGGGAATATTCTTTTATCAAAAGGATCAGGTGTGTTTTTAAACAAAAGTGGTGCTGGATATTTAAGCACAGACAAACCATATTTATTATCGGCTGGTCATCTATTTTCAAGCAGAGATGAAACAGGATGGTTAACGTTACTTCACAACCATCCTGATACGCGTATTGAAGTTTACGCTGATTACCAAAATACGAGGTGCAATAATACCGATGCGAACTATAAAGGAAATTTATTATTTGAAGGTACTATTAATGATGTTAAGAAGATAGGCCAAAATTTTTGGTTTGATCCAAATTGGCCGGGCTTTTATGATCCAACTCATGACTATGTTTTGTTACAAAGTCCAAAAAACCTTAGATCATTGATTAAAAGTGGAATTAATTTCGCGGGATGGGAAAAATACAATCTCGAATTCCTTCGAAAATATCTCCAATGAGTAAAAAAAGTAAGAGCCCACCCAGGTATACGGCGAAAAATATTTGTGAATAAGATATAATGGCCTGCTGAATTTTTCAGCGGGCCCAAGTTAACCTTCTTGCTAACATTTGATGATTTGATGGCTATTATAAAATCAGCACCACAAAACTGCCTTAGGCAGGCAGGAACACCAAAACACCAAATTGCACCAAAATATTTACCAAATTATTGTTTTTTGATGGAGGATTAATAGCACGAATTAGGAGGCAACATCCTCGGAGTTACCAAAAAAACATTGCGAATGATCCATTTGTCAATAAACCACCAATTTTCCAGTAACTTGTTGTCCGTTAGCTGAAATAATCTTGTAAATGTACACCCCAGACTGCAAGTTGCCCCGCTCCATTACCACCTCATGATTGGTAATATTGGTAGTTTTCCATACTTGGCTGCCATTCATGTTGCTCACTTCAATGTCGAGCGGTTTTGAAAGGTTTACGGTATTAAAAGTCGTAGCTTGACTGAATGGGTTGGGATAAACCAAAAGTGCAGGCAGCAATGGCTCTTCAATGCTGGTTCTCAAGTTTGGTTGACCCGGGGTTGGATGCATTGTTGTCAGGGTTTTGCCTCCATCGGGTATGCGGCCATAGGTTTGAGTGTTGGCCAACGGGCCAAATATCACCTGGTCAACAGCAATAAATTCGTTGCGCATCCGCCGGAAAATTCCAAGTTCTTCGCCATCGGCACTTAGCTTAAACGAGGCATGTAAGGGACCCTGCTCGGCTTGGTCGTCGGCCCAAATAATCAGAAAACCATTGGGCGCAATGGTGGTCAGCTCGGGATGGTTAAGCGGCAATTGCCATTTTCGCGGGTTGGTAATATTATCGGTAAAGTACAAACCGCCAATGTTAATTGCTGTTTGGTTGTGGTTGTATATTTCAAACCAGTCGTCGAAATCGCCGTGTTCATCGGCTATGGAACTTTTGTTTGAGGCCATTAGCTCGTTTATATAGATGCCTTCGATTGTAGGCGAAAAACTGTTGGCTTTACCCGGCGTGCCACCCAGCAGAAAACTTTCGCGCCAAAAACCAGCACCAATCGCACCAGAGTGAGGCTCCATTTCAAGGGTAGCTCCTTTGCCATCGGCCAAAGGCGGCCATGGCCATGTATCGCTGTATCTAACTGTGTAAACTGGGTTGTTGTCGGCATCCATCACATACAACTGCCCTTGCTTGTTGCTCAGTTCAAAACCCAAGTTGCCCAATACATTGCTTACGTTTGGATGTTGTGTTTTAAACGGTGCTTTATCCTCGCAAACTATCAGATATTCACCTGGATGCAATTTGGTTGGTATATTAATCACAAAATAATTGGAGCCGTCTTTTACCTGCCAGCCTTCAATGTTTACGGTATTTTCTGAAGCGTTATACAGTTCAATCCAGTCGCCTGCGTTGTAATTAAATGGCGATCGGTAGTTTATTTCGTTGATGTGTACTGTGAGTGCCGAACTTCCAATGTGGGTGTAGTATGCGCCCATGTCGGCACGCGAGTTGTCGGGGTCGCGTTCCGATAGGGGATCGCCGGAATCGATACAAGGCGACAAGTGATGCAGCTCAAAGTTACCGGTTGCTACGTTCATAAATTGCGGATCGGCATTGAGATTACCCGTGCCCGGCAGAGGTTTGGTGTCGGAAAGCGAGTAAGAAACCAGCAACGTCGATTGGTTATCGACCAGCAGCGGGGCTATTAGCGAGCCAGCCATAATGGTATTGCGAACCACAACATTTCCACCGCCTCCACCATTGTTTTTTTCGTAGCTGGCTATTGTAATATTGTTGGCGTAAAAGGTATTTTGGTCAATGGTGGCAAACGAGTGATGGTCTTTTACGGCAACGCCTTTGTCGCAGTCGAAAATAAGGTTGCGTCTTATAAGTGCCGTTGAGGCCTGACCAACAGAGATCCCTTTGTCGGTACAATTAAAAATAATGTTGCCCTCAATCAGCAAGTCGCGCGAGGTTTCGCCCAGGTCAATACCGTCGCTGTTGTCGCCCCAAAAGCCATAAATGCGGTTGTTGCGAATAGTCCCGCCAATTACCCCATCGTAGTCAATGGCATCGGTATCGGGAGCTTTATTGCCTTTCAGGTCGCAGTTTTCCACCAAGGCCTGCGAGGTGTATTTTACGTTAATAAGGTCGCAGGTGTTTTGTGAACGAAAAGCCGAATTGCCAATATATACGCTGCTGTATTCCGAATAGAATGGTTGAATGTTGTCGGTAATGGAAGTGTAGTCAATTGTAATTGGGCTGTTAAGTGCGGTAATGGTCGAAAAATGTTTGTTTCGGTCAATTCCAAATCCGCTGCCCGAAATCACAGCGTGGTAAATCCTGATGGTGTCGGTGGCATCAATGGCAGCAATTACACCCCAGCGCGGCTGTGTGTTGAAGTGCGGTTTACGACCCGTAGGCGACAGATTGGGCTGAATGGTTACCGGCATATCGGGTGTGCCCAAAACACGGAGTCCCCCATGTACATAAACCGATGCTTTGTCGGCCATGCGAATTTCAACGCCGGCTTCCACGGTGAGCGTAGCGCCAGGCTGAACACGCACATCGCTAACAGCATACCATGGCGAAAGGCTGGCGCTCAACACGGTGTCGCGAAGTATTACAGGAGGTATGATGCTGCCATGGGCTGGCTCAAAAAGGGCGGTAAAGGTGGTATCGCCGGTTACGAATACCGAAAGTTGCGGTTGGGTTTCATGAATGCCTTGCCAGCCAGAAAAACGATAGCCGGCTGCGGGTATTGCCTGTATCGACAGGTGTGCATTTCGGAATAAATGGCCCGAAAAAGGTTGGTTCAGCAAAACACCGCTCACCATTATGCTTCCCTTCCCAACCCGATTAATGGTTACCAGTGCGCTGTCGGCAAAACCAAACAACCCAGCAATATGTTTGCGAACATGCGCTGGGCGGTTCTGCAAAAACTCCTTAATAAACCTGACGTTACCCTCCCAAACCGCAACATTCACTGGAGTTTTCCACTTGTTAATGTGGCGGGGCATCTGGCTGGCTAACAAATTTTGCAACGAATCGGCAATTGCAATGGTGGTTTCGGGTTGGTAAACGGTATTGAGGTAAACCGCGTAACGCTGAACAAATTCCTCCCTGAACCTTTGGTTTGTTAAAAGCCGTTTGAAGAGTAAGGTTGACCATTCGGGGAGCACGGGTGTTTGCCCGGAAACTTTTGCCAGCGTGTTTTCCCAATAGTTGTCGCCACTCAATTGCCCAAAACCGTGTTCCATGTCGCTGGCAATCCAGCGCCATTTTCCGTTTTCGTCCTGCGCCCGCCAAAATTTATTATTGATGTTGAACATCCAATATCCCACGAATGTTTTATGAATGATGTAATTGATAAATTCGTTCACATCAATTTTTGAAGCAATGGTTTCATAATTTACATCCAACGAAATATCGTTCGATTGCAGGAAGTCGATCAATTGAATATAATCAGCCGCACTGCCCTTCACCACTTTAAGGCTGTCTTCAATTATGTCGAGTGTGGCAGCACTGAGGTTGTGGTTGTTGGCAATGAAGTACTCATCGGGTCGTTCGCGGATGTCGTAAATGCCTTGGTATTGGTCATTAACAAACACCACGCAGGGTTTATAATCCTGATAGTCGAGATCCATTTGATTCTTAATCATGGTGGTGGCCAGCCCATCGCGAAAAAAGGCGAGATTATGGTCGTTGCCGCCGTTACGGAGCAGAAACGATTTGTAGCGAATATTTTCGCGATTGTTGAATAGCGGAAAATTAAGCTCCGATTCGCCGAATTTCGATTTGAAACGAATTGACATGGGTTTTTGGGGCAGGTTGTAAATGGTTGAACCAAACAAGCGCACCCCAGCTCCTTCGGAAAACCCCTTCTTTCCATGCTGGTCGAAATATTCAATTACCGCAGGTATTTCACGTTCTTTCAGCGAATTTCGAAAAAGGCCAAAATTGAAATCCCACAGATGCTCGCTGTTGGTCGATACCGAAACCACCGGCAGGTTAATGTTTTCACCAATAAAGAAGGAGTGGGTTACCACCGGTCCGGGTAGTTTTCCTTCTTCATAAACCCGGGCTTTGATGGTGAAATTCCTAAAAACTTCAAACGATCCGGTAAAGAGGGGAGCGGTATGATCGGGTGTGGAGCCATCGAAGGTAAAACGGATTTGGGCATTGGCCTGTGGGGCACTAATGGTAATGAGCTGACTTACCTCGAAAAACCCGCCTTTAACCGAGAAAATGGGCTCTGGCGCAAACATGGGTTTTGTTGCCCCATAATTTGAATTGCGGCTTCCGGGTGTGCAATCGCCAAAATAATGCCAAATGGCAGGGTTCAATTCATTACGCCCGTAGCTTACATCGGACTGTTGCACGCCAAAATAAACCTCATCTACCAATCTTTTTTCGGCATTGTAAATGGCCAAATATTCCCCATCGCCGCTCAGTTTAAAACCCAAATGAAGGCCGGTAATGGTAATTACCGAATTTCGGTATTGGCAAAAAGCGGTATTGCCCGGAATTTTATTCCTGCCATCGGCCCATAACAGCAGGTACTGACGAGGCAGCAGTTTTATGTCGGGGAAACGCCATTTTAAGGGATTTTCAGGATTGTCGGTAATGGTGTAATCTTTCAGGTTCACAACATTGGACGAAGCATTGTACAGCTCCACATAATCGGAGAACTCACCAAAGTCGGGATCGTACATCATCGACGAGTTAATGGCCAATATTTCGTTGATACGAATTTGGGCATCAACCGGCTGATGAATCAGAAACAGAAGTGCAACCGAAAAAAAACTATTTTTTAACCAACTTTTGAACTGAAACATGATTGCCTGTTTTTACTTTAACCATATAAATTCCGCTATTCAAATTCTCCACATCAACTTTAATATGCTGTTCGCCCGAGGCAACTATTTGTGATTGCATCAGCCTGCCATCGTGCGCGTAAATTGTAATTTCGCCACCCAATGTTTGATTTTGAATTAAACTAACGGTAAAGTTATGGATTGCCGGATTGGGGAAAATTTTTACAGCGTTGCTGTTGTTAATGGGTTTTATTGCCGTTCCAAACTCCTTTTGCAAAGCAACAAACGAAAACGTGTTACGGCTTTGTCGGGCAGGGCGTAAGTGTACATACACTTCTTTTAACACACCATTGTTTTCCAAGGTGTGGTTTCCAAACCTGATTTTGCTCGACTCATAAGTTCCAGCCAAAAAGAAGCGATCGTTACCAACGGCTGTAATGGCATTTCCATTATCGCATAAGTTATCGCCAATGGCTTTGCCCCAAACTTCGTCGCCTTGGCTGTTGTATTTTAAAACGAACGCCATTTGGTAATAGTAATCCTTATTGAGTATGTTTTTCATGGTTTGGCCACCAAAATCAATTTTTTCGCTGAAGAATGAACCTGTTACATAAACATTACCTTGCGGATCGGCCGAAATGGCCTTGGCAATATCCCAACTTTGCAATGATGATAGGCCACCCGTTGATTTTTCCCAAACCGGTTCGAGGTTGTTGTTGTATTTCGAGGTGAATATTTTTGAATCGAGTAACGGCCAGCCCCAACCCATTCCATAATTGTTTTTTTCGCCGCATACATAAATATATGATGCATGTGCCGTCATGGCATTTACTTTCGAGAAATTTTTAATGGCTTTAGCATTAACAAAATTGCCCATTGAATTATACTTGGCAATAAAACCATTCTCTTCAAAATACATATACGGCTCCTCGCCACCCTGTGAGCTGGTAATTATTTGATTTTTACCAAAAGTTAAAGTGTCGCTAAACCTGCCTGCCAAATAAATGTTATCGTCTTTGTCAACCACAAGCGATGTTGAGCGGGTGTTCCATCCGGGCGTAGTGGCTGTGCGTTCCCATATTATATTTTTTGATGCATCGATTTTAATAACAAATAGGGTAAAAAGCGCATTCTGATAATCGATTGTATGCCCCGATACGTATATATTTCCATCGCTATCGGTAGCTACTCCGCTTATTTCATCAATTAAAATACCGCCAAAACTCATGGCCCACGCTACCTCTTTTTGGGCATTTATTTTTACCAGAAACCCATCGGTTTCGCCTTTATTTATCAATGTAACCGCACCAGTTTTCATTGAAAGGCTACTAAAATTGCCGGCTATATAAATATTGCTGTTTTTATCGGAAGCAACGGCTGTTGCACGGTCTTCCATTTTGCCCCCAAAGCCAATTGCCCAAAGGTGGTTCCCACTTGAATCGATTAATGCTGCAAAAACATTGCTTTGCCCTTTGTTGGTAAGAAATTCTTCACCAAAATTTAAGGTTCGACTTCCGTAACCGCCAGCAATAAGAATTTCAGCATCGGAATAGCGGTGCATGGCCGAAATAACAGTATGGCCGGTGGTGTTGCCAATTGCTGATGCCCAACCCCAAGTTTGAGCCGTAGCGAGGTTTCCGCTTATGAACAAAAAGGGAAATAACAAAAAGGTAAAATATCTAACCATCGTAAAGTTTTTAAAAATTTAATTATTCATCATTCAATAAATCTGAAATGCCATTGTTTGGTTTTCTGATTCTTCTTATGAATAGATTAAATAAAGCTTCTAAGGTTGCGTGATGAATTACGATTTTATTTGTTCAATTTATTGGTATCTGCTTAATAGCAGCAGGGCAAACGCATTTAAAAATTAGTTAACTTTTCTCGAAATTTTTCATCAATGGCCGCTTTTGTGCGTTTTCTTTTTAGACTCATGTTGGTTGTTTTGTCTTTTGTGAGCATCGTTAGTGCTATTTTTAGGACAACATTGAAGTTTTGAGCAGCATTTTTCTGGCGTTTACGAGAATAGTCCTCTTTAAATGTGACGTCTAAATTCCAGTGAAGATTGTTTTCGATAGCCCAATGTTGCCTTATCCATGAATTAAAATCAACTGCACTACTATTAATACTGCTAATATAGTACCTTGTTTCATTAGTTGTTGTATTGGTTGATTTAATTGTTCGTGTGGCTTCTATTTTTATGATTGATTTTAGGTTTTTCCAATCAGCATTATTTGATAGCTCATTGATGTTATTGTAAACGTAGCAATTGCGAGTTTCAATTCGACCATGACCGCAATCGAGGTGTTCTGCTTTATCGGTGGCTTTGTTAAATCGTGTTATATCAATAATTTCTTCTTCAAGTGTACCTTGGTTGCCTTTTACTGCCAAAATATAATTTGCGCCTTTATCAATAATGGACTCAGCAATTTTTGTTTGACATCCCATTGCATCAATGGTGACAATAGTATCTTTTAAATCCAGTAAGGCAATGAGTTTAGGGATTGCTGTTATTTCATTGCTGTGTGTCCTGCGTTACCACAGGGTACTAAGATACTTAAAAAGTTCTTTGAAATGGTAACAAAACTTTTACGGAGATGATAGGAATATTTTCGAAAAATGTTGTCTGAAATCAGAGGTCGAGCGAACTGAACTGGCTGTAATCAGCAACGGTACTGAAAATAGATTGGACTATCGGTAAAGCTGTTCAGGCATATTTACCAAACCGCCTTGTGGTGCTGTTGTAAAGAGCAATGGTACTGAGCGACAAGGTCAAGTCAAAGGCAATCGTTTGTAGGATTAGCCTTTGTATGGTAGGGGTAGGGGAGTTGAACGAGAGTGAACCGTCATCGAGGTGTCGAAAATAACATTTACTGTGTCAAAATCGAGGGGGAAGCGACCCTGAGAGACCAAGTGTAAAGGCAACCTGAGTACCGATTACACGGCATACGGCATTAAGACGGCAAGAACCCTTCCCAGGCTCTGTAAAGGAACAGGAGAACCAGAACTGCAATGCAAAGCCAAACGGCAGAGAACCTGTAAGGAAATGCCAAAATTAGCGAAGTGCAGTTTTGGGGCGGATGAAGTCGTAGTAGCGAGCATGCCCATGAGAGTCTTGCAGAAATGCGTGACGAGCGAAGGACTTCACATGATAGGTTCTTTTATTGTATTACAACTTAAATTCATTTAAGGATGATTTTTGAAGAAGAACAAAAGACGCAGCCGATAAGGTTGCAGGTACAAGAGGCTTTCAAACGAGTGAGAGCCAATGGCGGAAGTGCTGGTGTTGACAATATCAGCATAGAGGAGGTGGCAACTAACAAGCGCAAATATCTGTATCCTTTATGGAACAGGATGACAAGCGGGAGTTACTTTCCAAAACCAGTCCGTCAGACCTTAATCCCCAAATCGGACGGGAAGAAACGAGCCTTAGGCATTCCAACCATCACCGACAGGGTAGCCCAACAGGTCATAGCAACCGAGTTGGAAAGTATTGTTGATAGAAAGTTTAGTCCAAATTCGTTTGGCTACCGACCCAACAAGTCGGCACACGATGCCATTGAGCAATGCCGCATCAACTGTTTTAAATTCAGTTGGGTAATTGATTTGGATATCAAAGGTTTTTTCGACAATATAGACCATGAGTTGTTAATGAAAGCCCTGCGTTACCATACAGACAAGAAACATATTTTGCTGTATTGCCAGCGTTGGCTTCAAGCACCTGTTCAGTTACCCGATGGAACACTCAAGCACTCCGAAGGGAAAGGCACGCCACAGGGCGGAGTAATCAGCCCCATATTGGCGAATATTTTTCTGGATATTGTGTTTGACAAGTGGATGGAGAAGAACTATCCTGAATTTAAATTTGAAAGGTATGCAGATGATATAGTTGTGCATTGCCAGCATATCAAGCAAGCACTGCGGCTACTGGAAGCGATAAAGCAACGGTTTAAAACCTGTAAGCTGGAATTAAACAGCGAGAAGTCGAAAATCGTTTATTGTCGCCGAAACCAGAAGAAGCAACCACCGTTCAAGGTTTATTATCAGAAGTTTGATTTTCTTGGGTTCACCTTCAAACCTCGTATCATCAAAGAGCGGGGCAAGATAAAATTGGGATTTACACCTGCCATCAGCCAAAAGAACATAGCCCGCATAAGTAAAGAGCTATTTAAGCTCAAAATACACCGCTGGGTTCATTTTCCATTGAGCAAAATAGCAGAACTGTTAAAGTCCAAAACACGGGGGTGTCTCAATTACTATGCAAAGTTTCGCAAGTCGGAATTACGGCAGTTTGCATTTTTTGTGACCGCTTCTGATTTAGCTGATTATTTGTCAAAATGATATCCTCAAAAACTGATATCCGCCACATCAACAAAACCTTTGTAAAACAGCACAGCCAATTTTACTGTGGTTTGGCCTGCCTTGCATCGGTAGTAAAATACTATGGTGGCGAAACCACGCAGGAAAAACTACAAGAAACCAGCGGCACAACCTTAAATGGCACCAGCCTGTCAGGGCTGTATCAAGCTGCACAAAAGCTGGGGTTCGATGTTGGCGCTTTTGAGGCGGATATTAAGAACCTGAAAGAATTAAAAGAGCCGGTAATCCTGCATATTCAAAAAGACGAAAAACTGGAACATTTTGTGATTTGCTATGGCTTTGAAAATGGAAAATTCATTATTGGCGATCCTGGATGGGGAATAACACAGTTTGATGAAAATGAACTGGAAACCGTTTGGAAAAGCAAGGCGCTGCTAAAACTTTCCCCCGGCCAAAATTTTGTAACCCAAAAAGGCGAATCGAAAAACAAACAGGCCTGGTTCATTCAACTGATAAAGGACGATTACCCCATTCTTGCGATTGCAGCTTTACTGGGTGTGGTGATTTCGGCGCTGGGTTTGGTAACGGCTATTTTTTCGCAAAAGCTTATTGACCATATTTTACCAGAAAAAACATCCGTACCCTGATTTTTGGCGTCATCATTTTTGGTGTAAT
>CAMTWS010000035.1:0-16281 GCA_947085485.1 uncultured Prolixibacteraceae bacterium | reverse complement strand
TACACGACGCTCTTCCGATCTTGGCAGGGCCGACAGCCCTAACAATGTCCAGGCAGCCGGAATACCTGTTTTTTCGACAAACTCTTTTAACTCTTTCTCGGCATTTCCGATAATAACGCCGTGACCGAACAAAATCAGCGGTCGTTTGGCGGTGTCAATAATATCGGCTGCTTCTTTTACTTTGAACGGATCGACCGGGGTTTCGGGAACGTAGCTGCGAATTTTTTTGCATTTTTCGTATTTGAAATCCAGCTCACCAAATTGTGCATCTTTAGTAATGTCGATTAAAACCGGCCCCGGGCGACCAGTTTGCGCTATATAAAAAGCCTGGGCAATTACTTCGGGTATTTCTTCGGGTACGGTAATCTGATAATTCCATTTGGTTACAGGCATCGAAATACCAACCACGTCAGATTCCTGGAAAGCATCGGTTCCGAGCAGCGGAGAGGCCACCTGACCGGTAATACAAACCAAAGGGGTTGAGTCGATCATTGCATCGGCAATTCCTGTAATGAGGTTGGTAGCCCCCGGGCCCGACGTTGCAAAACAGACCCCCGCTTTGCCTGTAACGCGCGCATAACCTTCGGCAGCATGCACCGCGCCTTGTTCGTGCCTTGTTAAAATGTGTTTTACATGTTTGTCGAAATCATACAGTGCATCGTAAATGGGCATGATTGCCCCACCCGGGTAACCAAAAATGGTATCGACCCCTTCTTCAAGTAACGAAAGAATTACTGCCTGTGAACCTGAAACTTTTTTTGTTGTCATATTTATTTTGCTTTTATCTTTTTCAATTTATTTTTTATTTGTCACTGGTCACTGGTCACCCGGTTTCCTAATGACGGGTAACTAATGGCTATTGACTTTTTTATTATTCACGCATTCATGCATTCACACATTCCCGCCTTAATCAATCACCCTTATAGCACCTTTATCGGCCGATGAAACCATACTTGCATAAGCTTTCAGCGCTTTCGAAATGGTTCTTTTTCTTGAGGCAGGTGTAAATGCATTGTTTCCCCTTGCTTCTTCCTCAGCTCTTCGCAGTGCCATTTCCTCTTTAGAAATTATTAAATTGATTGATCTTTTTGTTGTATCTATTTCAATTTTATCGTTGTTTTTTATTAGTCCGATTGCTCCGCCAGACGCGGCTTCCGGCGAAATATGCCCGATTGAAAGCCCTGATGTGCCACCTGAAAACCGGCCATCGGTAATTAAAGCGCAGTATTTATCCAATTGCATCGATTTAATGTATGAAGTAGGGTAGAGCATTTCCTGCATTCCAGGCCCTCCTTTTGGTCCTTCATACCGGATCACAACTACATCGCCTTTTTGAACTTCATTGCCCAGGATACCGTTTACGGCATCATCCTGCGAGTCGAAAATTCGTGCAGTCCCGGTGAATTTAAATACCGATGGATCAACACCGGCTGTTTTAACGATACAGCCACTTTCTGCAATGTTCCCATATAAAACGGCCAAACCTCCATCTTTGCTGTAAGCGTGTTCAAAATCGCGGATACAACCATTTTCGCGGTCATCGTCAAGGGTTGCATAGTAGTTGTCCTGCGAACCTAAAACCAGGTTGCGCCGTCCATCGCCCGGTGATGAAAGAAACTTTCTTTTTGCATCGCCGGTAACTGTTTTCAGCATAATATCATGAGTGTCGATTGCTTCTTTCAATGTTCTTCCATCGATACGGTTTACTGAAGTTTCAATTAAGTTTGCCCTGTCGAGTTCTCCCATAATCGACAAAATCCCACCGGCACGGTTTACATCCTGTACATGGTAATGCGAACTTGGCGATACTTTGCAGAGGTTGGGTGTAATGCGCGAAAGCCGGTCGATATCTTCCATCGTAAAGTCAACTTCGCCTTCGTGTGCAATGGCCAGCAAATGCAGGACGGTATTGGTTGAGCCGCCCATTGCAATGTCGAGTTTCATTGCATTTAAAAAGGCGTCCCGGTTGGCAATATTTCGTGGAAGTACTTTTTCGTTTCCTTCGTAATAATACGCTTTGGTGGCGGCAACAATTTTTTCAACACCTTCTTCGAATAGCTTTTTACGATTGGCATGGGTGGCTACTATTGTTCCGTTTCCGGGAAGCGCCAAACCAATTGCTTCGGCAAGGCAGTTCATTGAGTTTGCCGTAAACATACCTGAACATGAACCGCAGGTGGGGCAGGCATTTTGCTCGATCAGAGAAAGTTCCTGGTCGGAAATGGATTGATCGGCAGCCAAAACCATTGCATCGACCAAATCGTATTTTTTGCTGCCAATTACACCGGCTTCCATGGGTCCGCCAGATACAAAAACAGCCGGAATATTTAAACGCATTGCAGCCATCAACATTCCCGGTGTAATTTTGTCGCAATTCGAAATGCAAACCATTGCATCAACCTTGTGGCCGTTGCACATGTATTCAACGCTGTCGGCAATCACATCGCGCGAAGGGAGAGAGTACAACATTCCGTCGTGGCCCATTGCAATTCCGTCGTCGATGGCAATTGTGTTAAACTCGGCTGCAAAAAAGCCGTGCTTTTCGATCAGGCCTTTAATGTATTGCCCTATGTCGTGCAAATGCGCGTGGCCCGGAACAAACTGGGTAAACGAATTTACAATGGCAATAACGGGTTTTCCGAAATGTTCTTCCTTCATCCCGTTGGCACGCCATAAACTTCTGGCTCCGGCCATTCTGCGGCCTTGCGTGGTTGCGTTACTTCTTAATGGTATCTGCATTTTATTGTATTTTAAACTTTTTTTTATTAAAAAAGCCTTTCCCGTTTTTCAGGAAAGGCTTGTAAATATTTTTTTAATCTACAACATATTCTAGCCTCTCCTGGAAAAACCAAGAATGAGAACGACAACGACTAGGATATATGTAGAAAATAATTTCATCTGTTTTTGTTAAACCGAGGGCAAATGTAAAAAAACAATTCAAAAAGCAAAACGAATTGAAATAAAATTCACGATTTTACTTCGAAAATTAAAGTTAAGGATGTATTTTAATATAAAATGATAATAACCTGGCCATTTCATAATAACATTTTTTTGGTTATTAAAACCCTTAAAATTGTTTGTTTATTATAAAATTCAATTCTTACTTTACAATTCATACCAATAACAATAATGAAAACTAAGAATATACCTTTATTTATCACATTCGCTTGTTTTATTGCTGCCTGTTCCACCGTTCCGGATGAAAATACGGCACGTTTAAACGGCAGGCCGGTTATTGACCCCGACTATACCGATATTACCATTCCATTCAATATTGCGCCATTAAATTTTTCGGTTGAAGAAAAAGGAGAATCGTTTTTTGTGAAAATAACAGCGGAAAATGCAGAATCAATTGAAGTTTCAGATAAAAAGGGGATCATTAAAATTCCTGAAAAGAAATGGAAAAAACTGTTGTCGAATAACATAAATAAAAAACTGACATATCAGATTTTTGTAAAAAGGGAAGGGGAGTGGAATCAATTTGAACCGTTTTCGAATAGCGTTTCCGAATCACCGGTTGCACCGTATTTGTATTATCGTTTGTTGTTTCCAGGTTACGAAAGCTGGTCGGAAATCAGCATTATGCAACGTAGCCTTGAAAGTTTTGAGGAAAAGGTTGTGGTTGAAAATAATGTGGTTGACCAGAATTGTGTGAACTGCCATGCAGTTAACCAGCAAAATCCTGACAATTTTATGTTTCACATGCGGGGTTCGATGGGCGGAACTTATTTTGTCACGGATGGAGACCTGAAAAAATTCAATTTGAAAACAAAGGAAATGGAAAATGGCGCTACTTACCCGCGCTGGCACCCTTCGGGGAAATTTGTGGCTTTTTCAGCGAATAAAGTAGTGCAGCAGTTTCACTCCTCGGAAAGCAAGAAAATTGAGGTTTCAGATTTAGCTTCGTCGCTGGTGTTGTATGATTTGGCAAAAAATGAGATAATGAATATTCCGGTTGACAATGCAAAGCAGTTTATGGATACCTACCCGGAATGGTCGCCGGCAGGTGATTACCTTTATTTTTGCAGGGCGGCACAAATTGATAAAGAATATGATTACCGCGATACGAAATATAACTTGTGCAGGGTAAGTTTTGAATCTGCAAATCGTGCTTTTGGTGAGGTTGAGCTGGTTTTCGATGCTTCTGCCAAGGGAAAAAGTGTTTCTTTCCCAAGGGTTTCGCCCGATGGGAAAATGTTGGTTTTTACATATCACGATTATGGTTGCTTTCCTATCTGGCACAAAGAAGCTGATCTATATTCAGTTAAACCTGAAGATTTTTCGGTTACAAAATTGGATGTAAACAGCGATTTTACCGAAAGCTACCATTCGTGGTCGGCCAACGGGAAATGGATGGTTTTTAGCAGTAAACGTGATGACGGATTATCGGCAAGACCATATATTTCGTATGTTGATGAACAGGGAGTTGCACACAAACCTTTTATATTGCCGCAGGAAGATCCGAAGTTTTACAGACGGTTCCTGAAAACATTTAATATTCCCGAATTTGCTGAATCAGGGTTTTCATTCAGCCCGGGGGAAATACGGAAAGCAGCCCAGAGTGAAGCAATTCATCCAAAATGGTCGGGCAATTAATAACTGAAAAAATGAATACAACTGACCTGAAATTAAACCGCATTTTACAAATCTCCCCTTATTTCGCTTTTTTTGTTTTATCAACTTTTTATTTTTACTGGTTTGCCGGTTATATCTTTTTTTACCAGGAAAAATCAACCCTTTTTTTAATTTCCTTTTCCTATTTAACCGAACATTTAAATCAGCCAGGTGGCTTTCTGGTTTGGCTGGCCGAAATGCAAACTGCTTTTTATTATTTCCCGCTTGCCGGGGCTTTGATAGTGCCTGCTGAAATTTGTCTGGTCATTTTTTTTATTTCGAAAATTGGAAAAATGTTAACCGGGAAAACTTTCTTGCTTGTTCCGTTTTTAACAGGGGGAGCGCTGTTTTATTTACAAACCAATTACCAGTATCTTGGATTTAATAACCTGGGCATTTTACTGCAACTTCTGGTTTTTTACCTTGTAATCCGATTTTTTAAAGGAAATATTATTTGGATTCCCATACTTCTTTTTCCGCTGTGGTATTTTTTGACAGGTAGCTTTTCGCCGATTTTGATGGTTTTGTTGACCATTCATTTTATTGTTGGTGGTGAAAAAGAGAACAGGGTAAAAGTGGCAGTGCTTTATTTTTCGGCAATCTTGTTTTTCTATGTTTCACACGAATTTTTGTTTTTCCAAACCACGGAGAAACTGATTGTTTTCCCTTTTACATTTCAAAACATTGGGGAACAAAATCTGTTGTTTTTTTTAGTGGTGGCGACAATTTCGGTTTTGCCCCTTATTTTCAGAATTCATTCAAAATCGTTTGATAAAATAAAAATCGGCAAAATTCAGGTCGTACAAACCACGCCTTTTTTGGTGATTGCAATATTTTCGATTTTGTCGATTACACGAATCGATAAAAAGAACAGCCATTATTTTCAGGTGGAAAAGATGTTTTACGGGCAGAAATTCGATCAACTCATTGAATTTAATTCGAAATTTCCATCTGTGAATATTTTATCAAACTTCCTGAATAATATTTCGTTGGCAGAAACCGGAAAACTGAATGATGTATTGTTTCAATTTCCGCAAAGCCCCGATGGGAGAACGCTTTTTTTGAAATGGGAATTAACGGGTGAGGTGCTGAAAAGAGGAGGATATTTTTATTATTCGCTGGGAATGATAAACGAGGCGCAGCGCTGGGCTTATGAATATATGGTGATGCGCGGGAATACGCCTGAAGGATTAAAAATGCTGATAAAAACCGACTTGATAACCGGTAATTACAAGTTAGCCCAGAAATACATTTCGATTTTAAAACAATCGGTTTTTTACAGGGATGAAGCCCGGAAATTTGAAAAACTTTTATTTGACGATGCAGCAGTAAGGAAAGACAATGAACTTGGCCGAAAGAAGCGGCTGAAAACTAAAAGGGATTTTTTTGTTTTGGCTGAAAATCCTCCAGCAAACCTCGATTTAATTGTTGCCGCCGATTCAACAAACCGGATTGCCATAGAATACAAATTTGCCTGGCTGTTGCTTCAAAAGGACTTTGAAAATGTGACCAAACTGTTGCCACTTCTTAAGAGTGCAGGATTCGACCGTATTCCCAAAAACATTGAAGAAGCGGTTGTTGCTTACAGTTTGCTCAATCTGGGTAAATATCCTGAATTTGAGGGGCTCATTATTCAACCGGAAACTGTTATCCGTTTTAACCAGTATTATAAAATTTTTCAGCAAAACAGCGGAAACAAACAACAGGCGCAGGCGGCACTGCGCGATTTTTCCGATACCTATTGGTATCATGTGTTTTTCAGGTAAAAAAATGGATTTACACTTCTTTTTCCTTTTTAAAAAGCAACATAAAAAATACCAAAAGTACTACTGAACTGATAGTGGTAATTCCCCAAATGGCATCCCAGTTGTATCCTTCAACACTTTTATAATGATGTATTATTCTTCCGCAAATCATATTGCCTGCTAAAAGTCCAATTCCGAATGTGACAAGAAAAATAAATCCCTGTGCCTGGGATCGTAGCTCGGCAGGCGCTTTTTTGTCAATGTAAATCTGGCCGCCCACAAAGAAAAATCCAAAAATGAGCCCGTGGATTAAAATACCGATATAATACATCCAGCTTTGGTTAATTGCACCGCCAATGTAAAACGACATATAGCGGATTACGAGCGCAATCAACCCAAAAATCATCACTTTGCGCAAGCCGAATTTTTTAATCGCAACCGGAATCAGCAGCATGAAACCCATTTCGGCCAAAACTCCCCAGTTCATGGTTACCGAAATATATTTGGTATTGATGTTCAGCAGGAATTCGGAGAAATAGGAATAGTACATTGCAAAGGGGATTAATGAAAGAAAAGAGAAAATAATGAAAACAGAGAAGTTTCTGTCTTTCATCAACTTTAGTGTTCCCAAACCGAAAGCATCAATTAACGAAGCTTTTTTACCTTTTGCCAGCGGGGGAGTGTTTGGCAAAAACAGGTTGGTTGTTGCGGCAAGAAGACTCACACCAGCTCCGCAATAAAACGGAATGTTGGTTCCGTCGAAATCAATTTTCAGGAAGTTGATGAAAATTACACTGAATAAACCGGAAGCAACCCAGCCAATGGACCCGAAAACGCGAACTTTTGGAAATTGCTCAGATGGTAAATGAACCATTGCAATTGAACTGGTTAAACCCCACGATGGCATATAGCCCAGCATGGCAACAATCAGACAAATAAAAAGAAGGTCGGGATTGTTTGTAGTTCCGGCAAGGAACAACATTCCTGCGTTGATTAAATTGAGGCTAAAAAGTACTTTTTGGGCTGCAAAAAAACGGTCGGCAAGCATGCCAATAACCGGAGATGCAATGCAGCCAATGGCCATAGAACTTAGAATTAACGCTTTTTGCGTGCTGCCCACTTCAAGGTTGGTAAGATATGCTGCTAACGGAACCCACCAAACCGCATACATCATGTACTGAAGGAGCATCATTGTTGAAAGTTTGAACCTGGACATGTTTTTAATTTATAATTTAAAAAATTAAAAGGCCGGCTCGATTGGAGCCGGCCCTTTTTAATAATTACTAACCAAACCTAAAACTAATTGTAACCGGGATTTTGTTGTAACTGCGGCGCTTTGTTCATTTCGTCGCGAGCAATAGGAACCCAGTAGAATTTTTTATTGGTGAATACTCTTGCATCGGCTCTGTCAGCTTTGTTGTATTTCCAAATTTTGCTTCCATTATCGTAATGCTCAATCCTCATTCCAAACACATCAGTAATTACCTGTTCGGCAATCATCCACCGACGGATATCATAGAACCGGTGTCCTTCGGCAAAGAATTCGATGTTTCTTTCGTGACGTACATATTCTCGGGCAGTTGCCTGATCGCCTGTTACCCTGTCGGGCAAACCGGCGCGGTTGCGTACCATGTTCATGGCATCGATACCTTTTTGAAGGTCTGCGCCACCCAGTTCGATACATGCTTCGGCATAGTTCATCAGAATTTCAGCATAACGGAATTCAACCCATGTATGTGTACCTCTGAAATACTGGCCAGCGGTTGCCGGATCCATTAATTTTTTAATGTAATATCCGTTTTTGGTACCGTTCCATGCTTCAATCAAACTTTGGCGGGTGTCAATACCACTTTTATAAGCAGTTGCATCTGCCTCGGTTTTTTTGTAATAACCGGTTTGTACTTTATTCTCCGGCTCCAAACCTGCTGCATCCGAAGGACGTTGTTGCCATGGAGCGCCATCGTACAAAACTGATGCATAAAAGCGGGGTTCGCGACCATTATATGGATTACGCAATGGATCGGCTGCCAGTTCAGCAGCGGTTGCAGTGCGAACTTCCATGTTTCCCGGGTTGTATTTGTCCCACTGGAATTTTGTACCATCAGCCATTTCCCAACTTCTTACCATTGGTTCTGTGGGGTTGTTGTTTCCCCAGTTATGGTAACCGTTTGGCCCGTACCAGATATTGGCATTGTTTACATTACCACCTGTAAGAGGGAACTGTATCCCCCATATGGTTTCGCTGTTCCAGCCTGTTTTTTGAATAAAATTACTGAAATAAGTATCGGAGTATTTCTGAACATCTGCGGGTGACAATGGAGATGGCGGGTCGGATATAGTTCCAACCAAAGAAAAATTACCGTATTTGCCATCCATTACATCTTTTGCAGCATCGCGTGCCTGTTGCAATAATGCATTTTGGCTTCCGGCCGGAAATGAAACCAGCGTATTTGATGCTTCATAACCGCCATTGGTAAGTTTACCGGCACAGAATAACAATACCCTTGATTTTAATGCAGCAGCAGCGCCACGGTTGGCTCGCCCCTGTTCCATAGATGCCGGTAAATTGTCGATAGCGCTTTGAACATCTTTCAGAATAAAATCAAGTGTTTCCTTGATGGATGATCGTTTCATGGTCGAATAATCTTCACCAAGCTTAAAAGCTTTATTCTGAAGGATTGCGCCACCATAAACCATTAAAAGAGTGGAATAATCGTAAGCCCTGATAAAATAGGCTTCCCCTTTCATCTGTTTTTTTAGCGCTTCTTCACCTGCTTTTAAAGGAACTGCATCAATGCCATCAAGAATTTTATTCACGTTCTGAATATTTGCATAAAGGTTATCCCAGCGGAGCCATCCGCCTAACCCGTTATTTACGAAATACCCAAGCTGATCAGGGCTCATGGTGCCTTTAATCATTACATAGTTTGCCGGACGGTGGATACCAAGGGTCTGGTCAGTTCCGGAACTTAAAAGGTCTTCGCGGGCGCCAAGAATACCATTATCGGTGTTGCCACCCATCCTGTCGTAAGTTTTTCCCAGATATGCATTTACAACGTTTATATCCGAAAAAACAAGTTCTTCATTAAACGTATCAACTGCTTTTTGATCCAAAACATCTTCGCACGAAGTTGCCAGGAATAGAAGTACTGCAATTGCCAATATGTTATAAAATATTTTTTTCATATTCTTACTGTTTATAAGTTAAACCATTATTAAAAAGTAATATTTGCACCAATTGCAAATGTTTTCATAAGCGGATATACACCAGGGCCATTTGATTCGGGATCAAATTTTTTGGTGGCAGAGTAGAGCAACGCTATGTTGTTTCCTGAAAGGAAAACATTTGCTTTGGCAATACCAGCTTTGGAATAGTATTTTGTAGGGATACTATAGTTTAATACAACACTTTTCAAACGCATATAGGCGGTATTGTCAAACCAGTAAGTACTCAAACGAACATCGGGCGACCAGTAAAGGTCGTCGCGGTTATATGCACGTGCAATATTGGTTTCGGTATTGGTGGGTGTCCAGCGGTTATCGTATTGCCACTGGTAATAGTTGCCGGCTTCACCGCGACGGTTATCGTATTGGGTTCGTTTGTACATTTCACCTTGTCCCTGTACAAGTACAGAAAGCGTAAAATCTTTCCATGTAGCCTCTAAGTTTACGCCGTAGAATGTTGTCGGATAGTCAATTTCATCCAAAAGTATCCTGTCATCGCCGGTAATTTGCCCATCGCCTGAAACATCCCTGAAAATTACGTCGCCGGGTCTTGCGCCTGTAACGCGGGGTGTGGCATCAACCTGTGCCTGATCTTTGAAAATACCAATGGCATCGTACAATAACAAAGCTCCATAGGGATGGCCGGTTAATTGCTGCCATGGGACTGCCTTTACAGGTTCGTCCATAAACACAATTTCGTTTTTGTTGTAACTGAAATTGGCCGATAAATTCAAAAACAGATCTGTGGTGATAGCCTTGTGGATACCCCCGTCAACTTCAAAACCTTTATTGTCAACAATACCGATATTTTCCTGTGGTAACGAAAGCCCTGTGAAGTTTGGTACCGAGGCATCTTTGGTTGCCAGGATATCTTCCCTCCGGTTGTAGAAGAATTCGGTATTCAAATGGAAAAGATCGTTCATGAATTTTGAATCGAACCCGACGTTATACGTAGTTTGTGTTTCCCAGGTAATCGCAGGGTTAGCTATTATGGGTGGGCCAACTGCTGTGCCAATAGCGCCGCTGGTTCCAAAGGTCATACCTGTTGATAAGTTATAAGTATTCATAAACTGGAAAGCATTTCCGGGGTCCATACCCATCATACCGAAAGATGCTCTTAATTTAAAGTAATTGGCAAAAGAAAGGTTTTCTTTCCAGAAGTTTTCTTCAGATGCTCTCCATCCGACCAGTATTCCGGGAAAATAACCCCAGCGGTTATCTTCGGGGAATTTCAGCGAACCGTCAGCGCGGAACACAACCTCTGCCAAATATTTACCTTTATAATCGTAGGTGGCACGGCCAATAACCGATTTACGCGCATATATGGATGCGTTGCCTTCCAAATGTTGATCCCTGGCATTACCGGCATTCATTGTCTGAATGATTGAAGAAATATAATATCTGCGGTATCCCCTGAAATAATTCCAGTCGCTTTGATATTGCTCATAGCCTGCAAAAAAAGACATATTGTGATCGCCGATTGTTTTTACATAATTGACATTGAACATGGTTGTCTGGTTAATTGTACGATCGTACCGCTCAGAATTTTCGGGAGTTGAAAGGCCTCTTAACGTTGGCGTTAAAGGCATGTCGGTAATAAATCCGTCAGCACCCCTGGTTGCCTGGCTCCAGTTTGGATAGTATAATGTCCAGGGTTGATAAAATGCCTTGTTGTAATAGTTGGTAAGGTCGTAACTATAGCTTCCTGTAAACGATAATCCTTTTACAAACGGAACGTCTATAGTTGCATTGAACGTACTTAACAACCGATAGGTTTTCTGGTCGTTCACACCAGCGCTGAAAGTTGATGTTTCAACAGGGTTGTCACCATATTCAATATCCGGTCCGGGATAACGTCCTTCTTTGGTTGGCCAGAAGGACCAGTTGGTTGGGACCAAACGGGTTGACTGGCCCACAATAGCATCGGCGCTTTTTAATGGGTACAACCGGTCGTTCAGGAAACCAGCTAATTCAATACCTGTTTTCAGCCAGTCGTTAACTGGCATTTCCAATTTTGTACGTAGATTGTATTGTTTGTATTTGGTAGATGATGCTTTATAAATAGCATCATCAGTTTTATACCCGAACGACACATAATATTTCATTCCGTTGGCTCCACCGTCCAAGGTAACATTATGTCTTGATGTATTGGTCCATTTTTCAATTAAATCGCCATACCAGTCGGTATTTGGATGTTCCCATGGGTCAACGCCGCTCCTGAACAGCTCGATGTCCTTGTCAGAATATCTGCGTGCTTTTCCCTGGTAAACCTGGTATTCCGAAAGCATTTCAGCATATTCTGCCGCATTTGTTACATCGGGGATCAAGGTTGGCGTCATCATACCCTGGTAGAATTGGTAATTTAAGCGCGGTTTTCCTTCTTTTCCTGATTTTGTTTTAATAAGGATTACACCGTTTGCAGCCTGTGCCCCGTAAATGGCTGCCGAAGCGTCTTTCAAAATCGAAAGGCTTTCAACATCATTGGGGTCAATTTCGTCCATTGAACGGCCGGGAATCCCATCGATTACAACAAGCGGAGCGGTATTGGATGCAAATGTTCCGGCAGTGCCCCCAAGTGTTGTACGGCCACGTACCAGAACCCTTGGAGTCATCTGGCCGGGTTCACCGGTTTGCTGAATAACCACAGAGCCGGGAAGATATCCTGAAATTGCATTGGAAACATTCATTGCCGGAATCGCAGCCAGCTTTTCTCCGCTAACTGTAGTTACTGCGCCAACCACATTGGCACGTTTCTGAGTACCATAACCTACAACAACAACTTCGTCGAGGTCGGTTACTAAAGCAGCCATGGTAATGTTGATTGAAGTTTGGTTGCCGATTTCAACTTCCTGAGCTTTCATTGCAATAAATGAAAATTGCAGCGTTTTGGCATCGTTGGGCACAGGAAGCGAGTAGTTTCCATCGATATCGGTAACCACGCCTACTGTTGTTCCTTTACAACAACGGCAACACCGGGCAGTGGAGCCTTTGATTCATCAACAACTTTACCAGTAATGGTTTTCTGTTGTTGTGCAATTGAAGGCGAAACTGTTTCAGTTTTTGATTTTTCCTCAGCCGGAAAAACAATAACCTGTTTGTCAACAACCCTGTATTCAAGATTGAATTGGGGTAAAATGTCATCCAGTATTTGTTCTACCCTGGCGCCTTCGGTATTAACCGAAACTTTTTGTTTGTCGTTTACAACATCGTTGCTGTAAATGAACTTGAATTCACTTTGATTAGTGATGGTTTGAAATACTTCCTTCAGACTGACCTTATTCATTTTCAAATCGAACTTAACCGATTCAGAATAAGAACTTGCCTGAACATTGATCGCCATCGCCAGCAGCAAAAGGAGTAACCCTGATGCCAGGCGAAGTTTTTTTAGCCTTCCCCGAATTGTGGAAGGCGCTACACTAACGCATTGTTCCATACAATTAATAGTTTAGATTAATTAATAAATAAAAAAATTGAACACTCGTTTTTTTTGAAAGGAAAAAAACTGACCAGATTCCCTGCCTTTCGGTTTAATTGGTTTAGGTACTTTTACTTGTGGCCGTTATATGTTGTTTTTAACTGATTTTATAATAATTCCGTTTGTTGTTTTTAATGTTTTAAATTCATGTGCTTCACTTAACAGATTTAAAATTTTATCGAGTGGCTCTGTATCAAAACTTGCGGTAAAACTTAGTTTTCCAACTTCGTCATCCATGATAAATATTCTTGTCATAAATTTTCTTTCCAATTTTTTTGAAATGCTATTCAATTCTTCATTGTAAAACCGCATAACCCCATCGCGCCATTCAGCAGGTTTTTCAAGGTCGGTATTTTCAACATAAAAATTTCTTTCCTGAATTGAAAATGATGTTCTTTCACCCGGTTTCATTATCAGTTTATTATCGGGCAGATGGGTGTCGGTTAATTCCACTTTTCCCTCGTAAAGTGTAACGTCCATGTTCCTGTCGCCGGGGTATGCCGATATATTGAGGTGGGTCCCAAGTACTTTTGTTTTCAGAAAAGGAGTTTTAATGATGAATGGTTTATTGGCGTCGTGCGTAACTTCGAAATAACCTTCGCCAAAAAGTAAAACTTCGCGTAAATCATCAACGAAAGGCTCAGTGGCAATCAATACCGATTGCGAATTGAGCCAAACTTTGGTGCCGTCGCTCAAAACAATAATTTTAACTTCCCCCGGGGTTGAAACATATTCATTTAATGAAGCCTCAAAAACCGGGTTATAGTGCCGGTAGCCAATAAAACCAAGCGATAAAACAAGGAGTACTGTCGCGGCTATTTTATATATAAAACCGAAATTAATAGCTGATTTGAAGGAGCCGGTGAACCTTAATTTTTCTTCTGTTTTTCGGATGATTTGGTTTGGCAGGGGTTTCGGAAAATAATTGAACCAGAAATTATGGAGTATTTCCTTTCTCTGACGAAATTCAATGCTTTCTGACAGTTCTGTTTCGAGAAGGGTTTTCTCTTCTTCAGAAATTTCAGAAATTAATTCTTTTGTAATCAGTTCGTATTGTTGTTCGTTTATTCCCACCGTAAGTTTCTTTAATGTAAAGACGCAGACATGAGAAAATCCACCCAATCAGAAAAGTATTTATTTTACAATTAATAAAGAAACATACTTGCCCGTTTCAATGGAGAAGTTTTTTCTTTAGGTTTTTTCGTCACATTTAATAATTCGGATATTTTTTTTACCGCAAGCACAAGATGGTTATTTACTGTTTTCTCGGTAATTTCAAGTACTTCGGCAATTTCCTTATATTTTAATCCATTAATTTTTGCAAGGGTAAAAGCAAGTTTACATTTGCAGGGCAAGGTTTCAATGGCTGCATAAATCTGCTCAATTGTTTCTTTTTCAGCCAAAGAATCCTCGGGTGCTTCAACCGGCAAAAAACTGAATTCGTTAACCGAATCGATAGAAATAGTTTTTTCGTTTTTTATTTTTCGCAAATGCGATAAACACCCGTTTCGGACACTAATAAAAAGGTATGATCTCAGATTGTTGATTTTCTCTAACTGAGCCCTGTTATTCCATATATTTACATAAACATCGCTGACAATTTCTTCGGCAATTTCCTTGTTTTTAAGAAACCCGATGGCAAACCATAAAAGTTCATCTGAAGTAAGTTCCATCAACTGCCTGAACTTTTTTTGATCTCCGTGAGCTATTAATGATTTGAAATTGAGATCGTTCAGCATAGCAAATTTTAAAAGTTTAAGTTTATTTAACGGTTATAGTTTATGCAAGTTTCAACTTGTCTTAATATTTACCCGAAGTTAAGAGTATTGATATTTTAAACCTACTGTTACCTACCTGTTAAAAAACATATTTACGAGTGTCGATTAGCGAAAGCATCTTTTGGCAGAATCATCAGAATGATTTTTCCAAATTGCCATTTGTTGTTTAATCAGAGATTAAAGGTCTTTCTCTTACAATCCCAAATCATCGCTTATTTGCGTCATTGAAGCAACAGAGAGTTCGACAAATTCTTCGGGCATCCCGATTTTCTCACATTCCAGAATATTTTCGCGTTTTACCGAAGCTGCAAAAGCTTTTTGGTTCATTCGTTTTGTAACTGAATTTGGTTTTACCGATGCAATTTTTTTATCGGGGTAAACCAGGGTGGTCGCTGTAATTAACCCGGTAATGGTTTCGCCGGCAGCCAGTGCATGTTGAAATTCAGTAGAACGTTCTTTTCCGGTTGCAACTTCGTTGTGCATTACAATTGCATCGAGCATTTCGCCGGTTATTTTGTCTTTCAGCAGCTTTTCAGCGTACGGGCCATGAGTAAAAGGATCGGCGTTGGTGATTTCTACATCGATATCGTGCAAAAGGCCTGCAATGCCATATTCATCTTCGTTCTTCCCTAATTTTTTTGCAATGCCGCGCAACACCGCTTCCGACGCAAAACTGTGTTTCAGCATATTGTCGGAGGTAACATTTTTTCTTAACAATTTAATGGCTTCTTCCCTCGAAATCATATTAATTCAGTTTAAGGTTGTAATTTTAATGCCGTTAAAATAATAATTAATTTTGGCATGTTTAAATGTGAAAAATAAATTGAACGGATACAAAAATGGTTGAAATTGAACGCAAATTCCTGATTGACGCCGAACGTTGGAAGCCTAACGGGATGGGCACGAAAATAAAGCAGGGATATCTTTCGGTTGACCCGGAAAGGGTTGTTCGGGTGCGTATTGCCGGTGAAAAGGCATATCTCACCATAAAAGGAGAACCGGCAGGAATTGTTCGTACCGAGTTGGAGTATGAAATTCAAAAAAATGAAGCTGAAGTACTTTTAAAAATGTGTTTGAATTTTCCGGTGGAAAAAACCCGGTTTAAAGAAAATAGTGGGAATGTTGTTTGGGAAATCGATGTTTTTGAAGGAGTAAACAAAGGTCTGGTTATGGCCGAAGTTGAACTTACCGGTGAAAACCAGGAAATTGATTTGCCTGATTGGGTAGGAGAGGAAGTCAGCTTCGATTCAAGGTATTATAATGCATGGCTTTCACAAAATCCTTTTTCGAAATGGTAAAAAAACTGAATGTTTTATCAAAGTTAAATACATTCACGTGTTTAAAATATTTCCACCTCAAATAATATAAATACTATTTTTGCGTTTTTGAACAGAAAACTAATGATAATTAAAGTATGAATTTTGAAAAAGTGAAATCTTTTTTC
>CAMTWS010000034.1:0-25296 GCA_947085485.1 uncultured Prolixibacteraceae bacterium | reverse complement strand
CTTGGAGGAAAAGGAGGGGAAATTTCGTATGCAAAATGAAAGTTTTAATTTGATTTATGGAACCATTTTTATTTCCAGGATTTTAACCGGTTCAACCAAATACTGGCTGGTATCCCTTTGAAGTTGAATTTTCCGCACTACATCCATTCCTTCAATAACTTTTCCAAAAGCTGCAAATCCTTGTCCGTCTGGATTTCTTTTACCCCCGAAATCCAACTCCGGCTGATCGCCGACACAAATAAAAAATTCGGTTGATGCAGTTCCCGGTTCATTCCGTGCCATAGAAATCGTTCCGTTGAGGTGTATTAATCCGGAAGCTTTTGTTATTTCGTGTGGAATTGGTGTCTGCCTGTCAATTTTTTCATCAGAATACAAACCTCCCTGAATAACTTCAATCTTAAACTTACTATTTGGCTGATTATCCAATCTCACAACCCTGTAAAAAACAGCATCGTTGTAAGTTTTCAATTCAATGTGCCTTAAAAAATTGAGCGCAGTTACCGGTGCGTGAATAGTGTCGATTTCGCATACAATTTTACCAAAAGAGGTTCCGATATTTACTTTCGGCAGATTTTGACCGAACCCTTCGAAAATAAAAATGAAGAACAGTGCGGTGAGCATTATTTTTGCTTTCATTCGAATAAATTATTTCGCTTATTCCAAAAAATCTTTCCTATTTTCACCAAAAGTAAAAAAACCAACCTATCAAAAACTGATGTGATGAAAAAGCTGCAGCTTCTTTTTATTTCCCTGTTGATTTCCCTTGTTTCATTTGCCCAACTTGAGCAATTTTTAAAATCGCAACCTGAAATCAAAGCGA
Organism: uncultured Prolixibacteraceae bacterium; assembly: GCA_947085485.1. GTDB lineage: Bacteria > Bacteroidota > Bacteroidia > Bacteroidales > Prolixibacteraceae > Draconibacterium. Next base: position 24,476 of record CAMTWS010000034.1, on the reverse strand, counting down.
TTGAAAAGATTCCCGGAAACGACTTTTTTAACGAAACCTGGAAAATTATGGTCCGCCAGCCGCTCGATCATTCCGATACCACAAAAGGTTTCATTTTGCAACGCGTTTTTGTTGCCGATAAAGGGAAAGAAAATGCTGTTTTATTGATTACCGAAGGATACGGGGCAAACTATGCTGCAAGCCCACGTTATATTAACGAACTCTCTGCCATGTTAATGTCGAACCAGATTTGTGTTGAACACCGCTATTTTGGCGAATCATGGCCCGGCTCCGTCAACTGGGATTATTTAACTGTGGTTAATGTCGCCGCCGATCATCACGCTATTGTCGATCTGTTTAAAAAATATTACTCCGGGAAGTGGATAAATACCGGTATCAGCAAAGGCGGACAAACTGCAGTTTACCATCGGACTTTTTATCCTGATGACGTTGATGTAACCGTTGCTTATGTTGGTCCGCTTAATTTTGGGGTTGAAGACGGGCGCCACGAACGTTTTTTAAGCAATGTTCCCGGCACGGCTGAACAGCGACAAAAGATTGAAGATTTTCAGATAGAGGCGCTAAAAAACCGGGAGATCATACTCCCAAAAATGATAGAATATTCAAAAAAGAAAAACTATACTTACCGGATTTCGATGAATGAAGTATTGGATTATTGTGTTTTGGAATACCCGTTTGCTTTGTGGCAATGGGGCCGGATGGCCGATAAAATTCCGGCGGCAGAAGTGGGAATCGACTCACTTTTTAACCATTTGCTGATGGTTTCGGATCCATCATATTTTGCCATTGAAGATATGGAAAACATAAAATCGTTTTTTGTACAGGCCGCCCGCGAACTGGGTTATTATGGCTACGACACAAAACCGATTAAAAAATACCTTTCGGTTAAAAATGCCAAAGGCTACTTGTCAAAGATTTTTTTACCGGCAGACCTAAAAATTAAATACAACAAAACCACAGCAAAGCAAGTAAGTAAGTTTATGAAGAACACCGGTGAAAAAATGCTTTTCATATATGGTGAGTGGGATCCGTGGAGCGCTACAGCATTCGAGGTGTACAGCCCCAATCAGGTAAAAGTGGTTAAACCGGGCGGAAGCCATTCGTCACGTATAGGTAATCTTCCGTCCGAACAGAAAAAACAGGTAATTGACAAACTGGAAGAGTGGCTTGAAATCCCCATTTCTATAAATTAAAAATGCCCCGTTTATGAAGCATTTTTAATATCGCAATTTTCAATTACTACACATTTTCGGGCACAATATACGGTGCCCTGTAATTCCGGGTAAGCAATTTGTCGGCATCCGGGTCGTTGACAAATTTTTCGGACTGAGGATCGAAAGTCAGTACACGGCCCATACGGTAAGCGATGTTACCGAGGTGAGCCAGGCCTGACGAAAGATGTGCGGTTTCAACCGGACCATTCAGCAGGGTTTTGTCGTGCGCCCGAACTGCCTGGATAAAGTTTTTAAAATGTCCGTCGGTGCCGCCATCGCCGCGATCCATTTCCGGTTTGGCTATCGACCCGTCGTCGCCGGCTTTTCCTGGCTCACGTTTTTGGCCCATTAAGAATTTGTATTTATCATACCCGTCAACCACAAGAATTCCTTTTTCGCCATAGAAAATATTACCTACTGTAACGCCTTCTTCGGTATTGGTGCACCATGGGCGAACTTCGAACTGAATAATTTTGTCTTCTTCGGGGTAATGGTAAATCGAAGATAGTACTTCAGGGGTTTCCTTGGCGTCGTTCCAAAGAAATTTACCACCCATCGAAGTGATTTTAGTTGGAAAGCCAACTTTCAGCCCCCACATGCACAAGTCGGTTTCGTGGATTCCCTGGTTGCCGACATCGCCGTTACCATATTCAAAAGTCCAGTGCCAGTTGTAATGCACAATGTTTCGGCTGAACGGTCGTTTTGTGGCCGGGCCAGTCCAAAGGTCGTAATCCAGTCCTTCCGGAACCGCTTCAAATCCCTTATTGCCAATATCGTCCCTCCAGCGGAAAACCAATCCGCGGGCCATGTAAACCTTGCCAATGTAACCTTCGTGCAACATTTTAACGGCCTCGCGTACCGATGGCGAACTGCGCAACTGAACGCCGTGCTGAACGATACGGTCGTATTTCTGGGCGGCTTCCACCATTTTACGGCCTTCGTAAATATTGTGCGAACCCGGTTTTTCAACAAAAGCATCTTTACCGGCCTGGCACGCCCATATTACCGAAAGGGCATGCCAATGGTTGGGCGAGGCAATACTTACCACATCAATGTCCTTGTTATCGTAAATGCGCCGCAAGTCCTGTTCAAGTGCCACGTCCTTGCTGTACTTGGCTTTAAAGTCTTTCTGACGCTCTTTCAACACATTCATATCGGGGTCGCAAAAATGGGTAATGGCCACATCTTTCTGCACCATTAAACTCGAAATATGGCTTTTACCGCGGCCGTTAACACCCAGAACGGCAGCGTTGATGCGGTCGTTGGCGCCAAATGCATGAGCCGGGATAATGCTCGGAATAGAAATAACAGCGGTGGCTGCCACAGTATTCTTTATGAAATTCCTTCGTGATTGATTTTTCATTTCTTTGTTATTTAAATTGTAAGTAATTTTTTAAATCTAACCGATTTTTAAATTTAGTTGGTTTTAAAACGGAGTTAAATGTAGAAAAAATCCTTGAGAATAGGTTTCAACAAAATTGTTTAATTAATGATGGAAAATTTCACAGATGTTGAAAAAAATAAAATTTTGGATCTTAAAGAAAACTGATTATCTTTGCAACCCGTTAGAGAAGAAATTTCATTGAAATAGAAAACATATTGCGGGATGGAGCAGTTGGCAGCTCGTTGGGCTCATAACCCAAAGGTCGTAGGTTCAAGTCCTGCTCCCGCTACAAAAAGGTCTGATTTTTAAAGAGTCAGGCCTTTTTTATTGTCTGAAATTCTGCACTTTCATTTGAAGAATAAGGAATAAGGAATAACAAATAAAAAAGTCAGAAATGGGTTCAAATAATCTTTTACATTTCTTATTACTTATTCGGTGTTTTGACTTATCCTTTCAGTTTTATGTAACTTAATCCCCGCTTTCACAGTAAAAAAACCAGAAATTATAGCGATGTTAAATGCGTTAAATAAAAAGTACCCTTTTAACGATGATCTGAAAGTAAATCTGCAGTCATTCGTCGGAATCAGTTTGGGTATATTTTTGTTTCTGCTGTTTTTTCAGCCGTTTCTGTTAAAAAATCCCGATTTCAATAACCAGAATTTAATCCTTGCCGGATTTAGTGCGATAACATTGACCCTGCTTTGCATTCTGCGAATTTTAATCCCTTCCATCTTTCCAGGATATTTTGCTGATGAAAAATGGACTTACACCAAAGAATTAATAATAAATCTTACCTTCTGGGTCCTCAATTCTGTTGCTTTTGCTTTTTTTGCGCGGTATGTAGGCGAAATCCAAATTTCATTTCACTCGGTCATCATCATTGTTTTAATATCGGCGGCGGCAATGGTAATATTAATAATTATCAATGAATTCCGGTTTTTGAAAAGCCAGGTCAAGCAATTAAACGAACTGGCAGGAATCACCCGGGAATATGAAACCGGACTGGGAAAAGATGTTGAAATTGAGTTCGAATCGGAAAACAAATCGGAATATTTTAAACTTACCCTTGAGCAAATTATGCTTATTAAATCGGCCAGTAACTATATTGAGGTTATTTATAAAAACAACGATAAAATCAGCAAAAGGCTGATTCGCAACACCATTAAAAATACCGAAGAATTTTTTTCGAAATATCCATCCCTTGTGCGATGCCACCGCTCGTGTATTGTAAATAAAAATTACATCCAAAAACTGGATAAAGGAAACGATGGCCTAAAACTGGTACTGTTCGATTATCCGCAGGAAATTCATGTTTCGCGGCAATATGCACTCAAGATAAAAGAGGCCCTGAAACAGGCCCATTGATTAACGCCATCCATCCCTGCCAAACGGCATCTCTCCCAAAAACCCGCTTTTCATCACTATTTCAGTCCGACAATCCCGAATTCTTTTCATCAAAAAAATTGACAGGTAATTTTGAATTGAATTTGAAATACCGATCATGAAGATATTATTGGTTTACCCGGAATACCCCGATACGTTTTGGAGTTTTAAATATGCACTTAAATTTGTGTCGAAAAAGGCGGCATATCCTCCACTTGGATTAATGACTGTTGCACCTCTTCTTCCCTCGCACTGGGAGAAAAAACTGGTTGATTTAAATATCGAGAAGTTAAAAACGAGGGATATTTTGTGGGCCGATTATGTGTTTATCGGAGCCATGTCGGTTCAGTTGAAATCGGCTATGGAAATCATCGAAAGATGTATGTCCTTCAATAAAAAAATCGTAGCTGGTGGCCCTCTTTTCACCGAAGAATTTGAAAAATTCCCAATGGTTGATCACTTGGTTTTAAATGAAGCGGAAATAACAATGCCGTGGTTTTTAAGCGATTTGAAAAACGGTACACCAAAAAAAATATATCATACCGATGAATTTGCAGACATCACTTCGTCGCCTGCACCCGATTATTCCTTAAGTCAACTATCAAAATATTCATCTTTAAGTATCCAGTATTCGCGCGGCTGCCCTTTTAACTGCGATTTTTGCGATATAACCGCGCTCCTCGGGCACAAATCGAGAATAAAAACTACAACTCAGATTATTAACGAACTTGATAACATTTACCATTCAGGGTGGCAGGGAAATATATTTTTTGTTGACGACAACTTTATCGGGAATAAACCGGTGTTAAAAAACGACCTCCTTCCCAAATTAATCACATGGATGCAGGAACATGGCAATCCATATACTTTTTCCACCGAAGCTTCGATTAACCTGGCCGATGATCCGTACCTAATGAAGTTAATGACCAGTGCAGGTTTTGCCGCAGTATTTATCGGTATTGAAACACCTCAGGAAACAAGCCTTGCCGAGTGTAACAAAGTGCAGAACAAAAACCGGAACCTGCTGGAAAGTGTTAAAAAAGTTCAAAAGGCCGGAATGGAAGTTATGGGTGGATTCATTGTTGGTTTCGACAGCGATCTGCCATCCATTTTCAAACAGCAAATCGATTTTATACAGCAAAGCGGGATTATTTCGGCCATGATTGGAATGTTGAATGCCCCCACAAAATCGAAACTCTACCAGAAACTTCATTCACAGGGGCGAATTCTCGACAAATGGACTGGCGACAATACCGATTCATCAACTAATATTATCCCAAAAATGAATATTGTGGATTTAAAGTTGGGTTATCAGAAAATCATTCAGGGAATTTACGAAGGCAAACCTTTTTATAATCGCGTACGCCATTTTCTAAAGGAATTCGAACCGCAGGTAAAAAACCGGACAAGGTTGGATTTTAATAAAATCATGGCTTTGGTAAAATCAATGTTTATTATTGGCATATACGACAACAACCGGAAACATTACTGGCGTCTGTTTTTCTGGGCCATTTTCAAACGCCCGAAACTTTTCCCGATGGCCATCACCTATTCCATCTACGGTTATCATTTTAAAAGGGTATTTAAGAAGATAAGATGAAAAATTCAGAAAAAAAGATGAAGGTTTCAATTTTCTGTTTTAACCGAACTTGCCAATATCGTCATTGAAATTCCTTCCACTTTTACCTCATCGGTTACAATTTGTCCAAGTCCGGTTTCCGAAATGTCATTTCCGTTTGCCACAACCTGAAAACTTCCCTCGGGAAGCGGAATAGCAACCGGATTCTGCTGTGCGTTAAAAATCAATATAATTCTTTCCCACAGTTCGCCAACTTCTTTTCCCTGGATGCAATACGAAACCACTCCCGACTTATACTGAGTACAAAAATTGACATGTTTTATTATCTGCTCCGCTCTTGTTAGCCTGAAAGCAGGGTGGTTTTTCCGCAACCGTACCAGTTTTTGGAAATATTGAAAAACATCAAAATATTGCTCTTTTCTGTTCCAGTCCATCTGATTCACCGAATCGGGCGATTTGTATGAGTTTCCATCTCCCCCTTTCGTGCGGCAAAACTCAACCCCTGCATGTAAAAAAGGCACTCCCTGCGAAGTAAGAATTAAGGCGCCTGCCAATTTCACCATTTTTCTCAACAATTCATCCGTCGGATTTGAAACACTCATTTTCAGTTTATCCCATAGCGTGTAATTGTCGTGGCACGAAACATAATTGATGCACTGCCCGGGTTCGCCAGCCCACGGTTTTTTTGAAGTTTCCACATAGTCGTAAACAATTTGCGGATGACTGATGGCAGCGACAACGCCAAACTTCACGGCCTCTTCGCGCAATTCGAGCCCGCTAACAAACCCTTTGCTTTTTTTCAGCCCGTGATTTCCTTTCAGGGCATCGCGAAAATCGTCGTTAAAAACGGCTATCCCGGGTAGCTGCTTAATATTGTTTTTTACTGCGCGCAAATGTTCGGGCAGCGGGCTTTGGTCGGCGGCCCAGCCTTCGCCATACATCAGGATTCCGGGGCAGGTTTTGTCCATCTCTGTACGGATTATTTTCATGGTTTCCAAATCGTAAATGCCCATCAAATCGAAACGAAACCCATCGATATGAAATTCCTGTGCCCAGTATTTCAGCGAATCAACAATGTATTTCCGCACCATCGAGCGTTCAGTGGCAATTTCATTTCCGCAACCCGAAGCGTTCGAAAAACTTCCGTCGGCTTTTTGCCTGTAAAAATAACCGGGAACCGTTTGGTTGAAAACCGATTCTTTGGCAAAATAAGTATGATTGTAAACAACGTCGATAAAAACGCCTATTCCGTTGTCGTGTAACGATTTAACCAGCTTTTTAAGTTCTTTAATCCGTACTGTGCCATCGTAAGGATTGGTTGAATACGAACCTTCGGGTGCGTTAAAATGCTGCGGATCGTAACCCCAGTTGTATTTTTCAAGTGGTTTTTCTTCGTCAACTGTACAGAAATCAGATACCGGTAATAAATGAACATGGATAATTCCGAGTTCTTTTAAGTGTGCCAAACCGGTTGCAATTCCATTTTTTGTTTTTGTATCCTCCTCGGTAAAACCCAGGTATTTCCCTTTGTTTCTTATTCCCGAATTTTCGGCAATAGAAAAATCGCGTACATGGGTTTCGTATATAATAGCTTCTGTAAAACTGTTCAGGCGCGGACCCTTATCTTCTTTCCAGTTATCAGGATTGGTTTTTTGCGGATTGAAAATCATCCCGCGTTTCCCGTTAATTCCAACACAGCGGGCATAATTATCGGGCGATTCTTCAAGCCAGTCGCCATCGTTTATCCTGAAAGTATAAAACTTTCCTTCGTAATCGCCTTTCAAAACAGTTGTCCAAACTCCATTTCCCGCTGGCTGAAGATTGGTTTTGTGAAATGCTTCACTCCCTTCGCCATCTTTAAAAAGGCGAAGTTCAATGATTTGAGCAGTGGGCGCCCAGATTTTAACAACCGTTTTTTTGGGACTCCAAACCACACCCAAATCATCGCCTCCATAAAAAGGATAAATCGAAAAATCGATATGATTAAATTTCCAGTTCCGCATTTAAAACTTAATTAGTGTTTTTCGCAAATAAACCGAATTGCTTCCCAGTCGCTTACCCTTTACATTATAAATCACAATTTTTGCTTTCGGATAGTTCCTGAGTTTTTTATCGTACGAATAAAAATGGTTGATATCGATATTTAACGTGTGGGTATAACCTTTTATCATATACAACGGATAAAAAGTACGGTTTTCTATTCCTTTTAACCTGAATTTCCGTTTCAGCCAAAAATTATCGAAAATCAACAGCGGCCGATCCAAATCAATTTCTGTGTTTCCAATGTTTTTTACTTTCAATGTCAGGTAGTCGGGAAAATACAACCGGTTTTTTTCGAGTTCAATTTTAATTCTTTGGCGCACGATTAGTGGCTGATTTTTGTTTCCCTTCTTCCTGAAAACAATAAATAAAACAATTACAGCCGAAAAAATCAGCAATACCCAAACCAATTTGTCGCCATCAGGGCGAACTTCATTCTGAGCGAAAAGTTTCAGCGTTGAGGAAAGTATTAAAAAAAGGAGAAAATATTTTTTCACACAAACAATAATTTGCGGCAAAAATACAAGAAAAAAAACCTCAGCCAAGTAGCCGGAGATAATGTTTCTCCCGTTTTTCCGGTAAACGGAAAAATCTCATAAGTTGGAATTGATTTTAGATTCATAATAATAATCACCATTTTGATAAATCTGGCAAATTTGATATTTTTACCATGAATTTTAATCAGACTGAAATGTCTTCAAAACCGCATAAATCGAATCTGCCCGGCGCTTACCGATGCCTTTTTTGCTGTTTAATGTTTTATGCCTAAAAAAGCCTCTCCAAAGGGTGAGGGGGAAGAAAGACTATTCTTTATTATTTTTCCTGCTTATTTTATCAACTGTTTTTCAATTCATTAATAACTTATTGAAATGACACTCACAATTACAAAAACCATAAAAACCCCCGAGCGGCAAGCCGGCGCTGAGGGTAATTTTTATCCTGCTGAAAACAAGAATTCACTTCCCGGAATGAACGACCGCATTCGCCGTTTGCGAAAACAAAGCATCGAAACACAGGAAATGTTATCCATAGAAAGGGCGTTGATTACTACCCGTTTTTACAAAGAAAACAATGGCAAGTATTCTGTGCCGGTAATGCGTGCGCTGAATTTTCTTGAAATCTGCAAACAAAAAACCATTTATATTGGCGATGATGAATTGATTGTTGGCGAACGTGGACCGATGCCAAAATCAGTTCCTACATTTCCGGAACTCACCTGCCACAGCGTTGAAGATTTTCATGTTTTAAATACAAGAGAGCAGCAACGGTACACCATTTCGCAGAAAGATATTGATACCTGTGAACGCGAAGTAATTCCATACTGGAGCGGGCGAACCATGCGTGAGCGCATTTTTGGCCATGTTCCGATGGAGTGGAAAGCGGCATACGAAGCCGGTGTTTTTACCGAGTTTATGGAACAGCGTGCGCCCGGCCACACTGCACTTGATGGTACAATTTATCGGAAAGGAATGCTGGATTACAAAAAAGAAATTCAGGAACATATTCAACGTCTCGATTTTTTAAACGACACGGAAGCAACCGAAAAACTGGAAGAACTGCAGGCCATGAATATTTCGTGCGATGCAGTAATTGTTTTTGCCGAACGTCACGCTGATTTAGCGGAAAAGATGGCCGAAACTGAAAAAAATCCACAACGGATAAAAGAGCTCCGTCAGATAGCAAAGGTGTGCCGCCGTATTCCTGCAAACGCGCCGCAAAATCTTTGGGAAGCCATTCAGATGTACTGGTTTGTGCACCTGGGAACAATTACCGAACTCAACGGCTGGGATGCCATGAACCCCTGTCATTTCGACCAGCATTTAACGCCATTTTACGAAAAAGAAATCGCTGCCGGTACATTGACCCGCGACGAGGCAAAAGAACTGATTAGCTGTTTCTGGATAAAAGTAAACAACCACCCAGCCCCACCAAAAGTGGGAATCACCGCCCGTGAAAGCGGAACTTTTAACGATTTTACAAACATCAATATTGGCGGAGTAAAACCCGACGGAACGGACGGCGTAAGCGAAGTTTCATACCTCCTCCTCGAAATTATTGAGGAACTGCACATTTTGCAGCCGGGCAATTCAGTTCACATCAGCAAAATAACCCCCGACAAATTTTTAAATGCAGCAACAAAAGTAATTCGTCAGGGACATGGTTATCCATCGGTTTTTAATCCTGATATTTATATTCAGGAGTTGATGCGCCAGGGAAAATCGCTGCAGGATGCACGCGAAGGCGGTTGCAGCGGTTGTATCGAAGTGGGCGCTTTCGGAAAAGAAGCCTACGTTTTGACGGGTTATTTAAATGTTCCAAAAATACTTGAAATTACATTGAATAACGGGTTCGACCCGCTAACCGGAAAAGTGGCCGGAATAGAAACCGGCGACCCGGGCGGGTTTAAAAATTTCGAAGAATTGTACAATGCATTTCTGAAACAACTGAATTTTGTAGTCCACCAGAAAATTCGCGTGAGCAATTACATCGACCAGATGTTTGCCAAATACGCACCGGCACCATTCCTTTCGGTGGTGATTGAAGACTGTATTTCGAAAGGGAAAGATTACTACAATGGTGGCCCCCGGTACAACACCAACTACATTCAGTGCACCGGTTTAGGCACGGTTACTGACAGTCTTTCTGCTCTGAAAAAACATATTTTCGAAGAAAAGAATTTTGGCATGGAAAAGTTGCTGGATGCCGTTTCCAAAAATTTTGAAGGAGATGAACCACTTCGACAGCGAATTATTAACCGCACCCCGTTTTTTGGTAACGACGATGAATATGCCGATGAAATTGCGCTTCGGGTGTACAATGATTTGATTGATGCCATCGATGGGAAACCCAATACAAAAGGCGAATCCTTTCACTTGAATATGCTTTCAACAACCTGCCATGTTTACTTTGGAAAAGTGCTGGGAGCAACACCAAACGGCCGTTTTTCGGGCAAGTCGATTTCCGACGGAACTTCGCCATCGCACGGTTGCGACACACACGGGCCAACAAATGTAATCCGCTCGCTGGGCAAACTCGACCAGGTAAAATCGGGGGGTACATTGTTAAACCTGCGCTTTGTTCCCAGCCTATTAAAACGCGAAAAAGACATCGAAAAACTGGGACACCTTATTCGCAGTTATTTTACGCTGGGCGGACACCACATTCAGTTTAACGTAGTTGATACAGCAACTTTGCTTGCAGCACAGGCATGCCCCGAAGATTACCGCGATTTGCTGGTTCGAATGGCAGGTTACAGCGACTATTTCAACGACATGAACGCCGACTTGCAGAACGAGGTGATTGAGAGGACGGAGAATGAAGGATTTTGAAGATTAGATTTAAAGACACAAGTATTAAGACCGTTTTACGATAAAATTTTTACTCAATTGAATTGTTTACGGAAATATTGCGAACTTTGGATAAGTTTTGTTTTTAATTTAGAAAATCACTAAAATGGATATGGCTTTTGATAAAGACAAGATTTTTCAAAACTGGATTTCAACATCGGATGATGACTTTGAAACTATGCTGGTATTATATAATAATAGAAAGAATTCGTGGGCTTTATTTACAGGTCATTTGGCATTGGAGAAATTAGCAAAAGCTTTATTTGTAAAAAACAAGAATGATTATCCTCCGATGATTCATGATTTAAGGCGCTTGTTGGAAAAATCCGGTGTTAATTTGAATCCGGAAAGGCAAAGAATGTTTGACACTATTTCCCGCTTTAACATAAATGCCCGCTATGATGATTATAAACGGAGTTTTTATCATCAATGCACTGATGCTTTTACTTCAGAATGGATTGCTAAAATAAAAGAATGTAGAATATGGATAAAAGAGAAGCTTTAAGAATTAGTAAAACTTACTTGAAACGATTAAGGAGTTCTAATTTTAAGTTTTCGGAAGTTTGGTTGTTTGGTTCGTATGCTACTGGCAGCTACCACAAAGATAGTGATGTGGATTTGGCAATAGTGTTATCAGACGATGTCAATCACACCTTCGATACCGATGTTCAGCTTATGATAATCAGAAAAGGCGAGGAAACCATTATTGAACCACATGCTTTTGCAAAGGATGAGTTTAATAATTCATTGCCAATCTATAACCAAATAGTAGAAAAAGGAATAAGAATTGCATAACTAAAACATGCTTCCACTTATTTTCGATATACGCCGCTACTCCATTAACGATGGGCCTGGCATCAGGATAACCATTTTTATAAAAGGCTGTCCAATTAAAATGTGCGTGGTGCCACAACCCGGAAAGCCAATCTCCGGAAGTTCAGAAATTATATACTGTTTCAAAATGTATCGGTGCGCAGGATTGTATTGAAGTGTGCCCCGAAAATGCCCTGACATTGACACCCGAAGGAATTTTAACCGATTACGAAGCCTGCACCCTGTGCGGGTTATGTGCCGAATCCTGCCCCTCCAAGGCCATCGAAATGTCGGGGAAACTGTACGGTGTTGTGGAATTGACGCAAATAATTGAAAAAGAACGTGTACACATCGACCAGTCGGCTGGTGGCGTAACTTTTTCGGGTGGCGAACCATTGATGCACCCTGAGTTTTTGATTGAAATGCTAAAAGCATGTGGTGAAAAAGGGCTGCACCGGGCAGTAGATACCTGTGGTTTTGCTTTAACTGAAACCCTGCTTGAAGTAGCAAAACATACAGATTTATTCCTTTACGACCTGAAATTGACAGATCCTGTTCAACATAAAAAATGGACTGGAGTTGACAACCGTTTAATATTGAAAAACCTGAAAGCGCTGGCTGAAACCCGGGCAAATATCAACATCCGGATTCCGTTTATCGGGAATGTAAATACGGGTGTAGAAGAAATTACAAAAATGGCGGAGTTTATCTCAGGATTGCCGAACAAAAACCTCGAATCGGAATTCGCGGCACCCATAAAACCAATGGTAAACCTGCTACCCTACCACAACATTGCCAGCGGTAAGTACAAAAAACTTGAAATGTTTTATGATTCGGCAGAAATGGAAGAACCCACGGAATTGGAAATCAATCGTGCAATTGAAATCTTTAACAAATACGGTATTGAGGTTGAAATTGGCGGATAATTATTGATATCCGTTTCCGATGGTTTGTACTGTTCATTGTTCTGATTTTCAAAAACAGCTTATACAATTCTGACAAACTGAGATATAATTAAAATTATTGTCGTGCTGAATTTTGTATTCAATAACCAATTACATTTGTACTGTTTATGAATGGAATGAATTTCACCTATGAAAAAATTTAATTTGGTTATCATTCTTTTTTTGACACTGTTTGTACAACAGGTACATAGTGAACCAAATTGTCTGTACCGAAATTTTTCTGACCAAAACGCAGGGGAAGAGGAATTACGTTTTGAAACCAATGAGGGTTACAATTATCTAATGGGAATTTTACCTTCCGCGCAGGTATTTTTCAATATTGTTCCTGAAACTCCTGTTTCATTCTTTTCTAATTCAAAAACAAAAGGTTCAATCGGGGAATTAATCCCTTCAAAGACAAAAATAATTTTTAACCTTTCATTTCATCAGGTTTCGTTTTTTAGCAGGTATTGCTCAGCGTTCATTCAAATATACCTGAGAACTGCCTGCTTCAGGTTGTAGCCATTTTCACCTCAAAAAAAACAAAAAACATAATTTTTAGTGTTTGCCATTGGCGTAAACGCCTCATTTATTGATGCATATAATATACAATATTTTGTCTGAATTACTCTCCCTTTGAGGCGGTTAGTGCAGACAACAACAAACTCAAATGTTTAAACAATTAAAAGGAAAATAAAATGGAAAATATAAATAACACCATCGAACCTGAAAACAAAAAATCAAATGATCTCGTGAAATTATTAATTGGAATTATTGTAGTAATAATTTCTCTTGTTGCCCTTAAATATTTAGCTAATGCATTGTTAGTAATGTAATTACTGATTATTCCTGAATATTTATAAAACCACTTTTTAATACGGAAGTGGTTTTTTTTATGCCAGGTAACTGCAAAAAATATCAGAAACCAATTAATACAGTGTCCCTTTTTCTTCTCTTAATACCGGTTTAAATGTTCTGTTTTTACAATGAATTAAGATAAAGAAAACAGATTAAATCCAGGCCTTCATTTAATTATTCTTCCGGCTTCAATTCAGGCAGATTTTTCTTTCCCCCAAAGCAAAGCAAAACAATTACCAATCCCGTAACTACCGTGTAAGCCAAAGTATCAACCACAACTGCGGTCAAATTTGAAATTACTGTGGTCATTGAATACATTCCCAAACCAACCAGCCCAGCGGGAAAAATGCAATTCCTCCAAAAACAGTTCCTCTGATAATTTTCATGTTCTTTAATTTTTAAGTTTGACGCCATGAAAATTAAAGCAATTATTTCAAAATGAGCCATATTTTAATTCAATCACCTTCATTTTTTTTATTTTTGAGCCCTCAACAAAAAAACAGAACAATGAAATTTAAAATTCTATTTACTATATCCTTTTCAGTATTATTTGCTTTGGCCGGAAATTCACAGAACTTCAACGAGGAAAAAATCCTGAAATCGTTTCATTCCATTTCAAGTCACGATTTGCTGAATATTGCCGAAGAACTGAGTTCTGAAAAATACAAAGGCCGGCTTTCGGGATCGCCGGAATATCTGGAGGCTGCAAAATGGTGTGCTAACCAGTTTGAATCGTGGGGCGTGAAACCTGCCAATAACGGTAGCTGGTTTCAGTATTTCGACAATGCATATTCTGAAGTTTACACCAAAGGAAAAGTAAGTTATTTGGCTCAAAATGGAGAAGTAACTGAACTGCAATTCCCCGATGAAACTATGCCGGGATTCAATTCGGCATCGGGAGCGATTACAGAGGAAAGCGAAAAAGTGGCTGAACAGATTTTTACCGGTTCCGGCAAAGATTACAAGCAAGTGAAAAAACAGCTTGCTGATTTTCAGATTCCATCGTTTCTACTGAATCCTCAGCAAAAAGTGACCATTGAAGCCAAAACAAAACATTTCCCCGATTCGAAATCGTGCAATGTAGTTGGTTTGATTGAAGGCTCCGACCCCATTTTAAAAAATGAAGTGATAATTGTTGGCGGCCATCTCGATGGACAGGGACATCTGGGTGAACTTTTTCCAAGCGCCCTCGACAATGCTTCGGGAATAGCTGATGTAATGGGTGCTGCCAAGCCGCTTGCACAATAGGAGGTAAAACCAAAACGTTCGGTGTTATTTATTCTGATTGGCGGCGAAGAATGTGGATTGTATGGAAGTAAGTTTTATGCTGACAACCCGATTTTTCCGGTTGAAAAAACCGTTTTCATGATTAACCTCGATATGGTAGGCAACGGCACCGGTTTCTATGTTTCATCGGGGAAAAGCTATCCTGAAATTTACCACCATTTTGAAGCGGCCAACCAAAATTTCCTGCACCGCAAAATGGAAGCTTCGGCGTGGCAAAAAAGTTACAGCCGCCCGCGATCAGATGCAGTCAACTTCGAAAATGCAGGTATTAAAACGCTTTCACTCTGGACGAGTGGGTCGGTTTTCCCGGTGTACTACCACCACCCGAAAGATAAAACCGATGTGCTTACTCCCGAAATTATGGAAGACGCTGCAAAACTGCTTTATCTTGGAATCTTGGGTGTGGCAAATGATGGGGGATTATAGAAAAGCCCCACCCTCCCTCCCCGGAAGGGAGAAATCAAAAAAAATATTCAAACTTCTTCAAAATCCGGAGGATTTGAATGTTTATAGAATATAATCTCGATAAAATTTGTACGTTTTTTAGCGTAATCCTGCAATTTACTTTACAAAAGAATTTTAAAAAGCAAACATTTCCAGAGAAATACCGGCAATTCTCCACTCAAGCAGAAAAACAATTTTATTAAAGTACACGTACACATTCCGGTTATAATAAATTTTGTATTAATTTTTTAAAGTTGAATATTTATGAAATCACAATCTGAACAAAAACCAGAATGTTGTCCCGAATTTGACCCAATTCCATGGGATGATAAAACCTTTGAATGGGAAAACAAAAAATTTATAAAAGACAAGGTTTTTACACTTTTTTATATGCCGGTGAATTTCGGCGGAGTTATGAAGCGCCTTGATGAAAAACTGGCCAAAGCAGGTGCTACAATGCCCGATTATCTTTGTTTATCAGAACACACCTCGAAATGGAATATGGACCTTTATCTGGCGGTTGATAAAAAAATACCCGAAGCTGAAAACGTTACCTTAAGCGGAAAGTTCTACAACAAAGTTTACGAAGGCTCGTTCAATGATACCGGAAAATGGATGAAAGACTTTGAGAACATCACCAAAAACAAGGGTTTGTCGATTAAAAAGGAGTACATGTGGTACACCACCTGCCCGAAATGTGCCAAAAAGTATGGCAAAAATTATGTTGTGGTGGTTGGACAGGTTGAATGAAATTTCCTTAATCTTGTGTGATTTAAAACATGCTATCAAAAAAAGAACGATACAAAAATACGCTGATTGAGCTTGCACAAAGCGGAAAGTTTATACCCGGTATTTACAACTACTGCGACCGCTGGTGCGAGCGTTGTACCATGACCTCGAAATGCCTCACCTTTGCCCACGAACAGGCAATGAAAGAGAGTGCCACCGACCCCGAAACCAACGACATCAGCAACGAAAAATTCTGGGAAAGCCTGCGCCTGTCGTTCCAGGTTACTTTCGAATTGCTCGAAGAAGATGCAAAACGTTTTGGAATCGACCTGAATAACCCGCCCGACGTGGAAATAAAAAAGCCTGAAAAAAGGCCGGTGGAAAAGCTCTCAAAAAAATACAGTACTCAAATGTTGCGGTGGCTTGAGGCAAACAACGAAAAACTAAAGCAAAAAGCTGAAGAACTGGTGGTTATAGCCAACAGTGAAGAACCGGCGCTGAAATTTGCCGATGCCTGGGAAGTGGTTCAGTGGTATAGTGTTTTTATTTCGGCTAAGGTACACCGCGCCCATTTTGATCTCGATGAACGTTTGGAGGAAGAAGATGATGAATACAACGTTTATTCCGACAACCTTGGTTCGGCAAAAATTGCCCTCATTTCCATCGACCGAACTGTTGCAGCGCTTTCGGCAATGTATTCGGTGATGCCGGAAAATGAAGACGATTACCTGAAATTTCTCGCATCGCTTTCGCAAATCAGGAAAATGATGCTTGAAACTTTTCCGGATGCCATGGACTTTAAAAGGCCGGGGTTTGATGACTAAATATTAAAAATGATACAACTCGAAGGCAACATCCTTAAAATGCGCGCCAAACTGGCAACGCCGGTACACTATTTTTTGGCGGTGGGCGAAAACGAAATCACGATGAACGATTTGATTGGCAAGGAAATTTCGATGAATTTTACCGGGCAAATCAACTGCATTTCGTGCGGGAAGCAGACAAAAACCTCGTTCAGCCAGGGATTTTGTTACAATTGCCTGCAAACTGCACCCGAAGCCAGCGAATCGGTTATTCGCCCCGAACTTTCGAAAGCACACCTCGGAATTGCCCGCGACATGGATTGGGCCGAAAAACACGACCTCATCGACCATTTTGTTTACCTTGCCGTTTCGGGCGATGTAAAAGTGGGTGTAACCCGGCACCACCAAATTCCAACCCGCTGGATTGACCAGGGAGCCAGCGCTGCCATAAAAATTGTAAAAACACCAAACCGCCACATTGCCGGAATTGTTGAAGTTCTTTTAAAAAAATATTTTACCGATAAAACCGACTGGCGAGCCATGTTAAAAAACAAAATCGCCCAAAACTTCAATCTTCCCGAAGAAAAGGAAAAGGTTTACCGGTTGCTTCCGGCTGAACTTCAAAAATACTTTGAACCCGATAACGAAGTTGTTGAAATTGAATACCCCGTCAATTCTTTCCCAAAAAACATTAAAAGTGTGGGGTTCGATAAAACCCCAAAAATCGAAGGCATTTTAACCGGAATTAAAGGACAATACCTCATTTTTAAGGATGATTCTGTTCTAAATATCCGAAAACACAACGGGTATTTTTTACAGATTAAAAGCCCCTCTTAATCTCCCCAAATGGAGAGACCAAAAATCAATGAATTTGTAATTGAAAAACAAAATTCACTTCTTTTCTCCCCCAATATGGAGAGTCAGAGGGGGCTTTTTATTAATTTCAGCCTTATCCTGACAATTCTCTTGCTTCGGAAACATAAAATTTTCTTAATTTGCCCAAGGGTTTGAATAAAAGGCCTATTTCCTTAAAAAACCAATTAAAATAAAACAGAACAATGGAAAACATCGACTGGAACAACCTGGGGTTTGGATACATAAAAACCGATTACAACATCAGGTGCAATTATAAAAATGGCGCGTGGGGCGAACTTGAAGTGAGCGACAGCGAATACTTTACCATGCATATTGCCGCAACCGCCATCCATTACGGACAGGAATCGTTCGAAGGATTAAAAGCATTCAGGGGAAAAGACGATAAAGTGCGGATATTCCGCATGGACGAAAATGCACGCCGTATGCAGGATTCGAGCGACGGAACGTTAATGGCCCGTCTTCCGATCGAAAAATTCATGGAAGCCGTGCGCATGGCTGTAAAAATGAACGAAAGGTTTGTTCCTCCTTACGAATCGGGCGCTTCATTGTACATTCGTCCTGTATTATTTGGCACCAGCCCGCAAATTGGAGTAAAACCTGCTGATGAATATATGTTTATGGTTTTTGTAATGCCGGTTGGCCCCTATTTTAAAGGTGGGTTTAAAACCACACCGTTTGTGATAATGCGTCAGTTCGACCGTTCGGCTCCGCTGGGAATGGGAAAATACAAAGTGGGCGGAAACTATGCTGCAAGCCTCGTTGCAGGCGAAAAAGCCCATGAACTGGGCTATTCCAACATTTTTTACCTCGATGCAAAAGAGAAAAAATACATCGACGAATGTGGCGCGGCCAACTTTTTCGGTATAAAAAACAATACTTACATCACTCCAAAATCTGATTCAATATTGCCATCGATAACCAATAAAAGCCTCATGGTTTTGGCCGAAGAGTTGGGGATGAAAGTAGAACGGCGAGCTGTTCCGGTGGAAGAACTGGCTACTTTTGAAGAAACCGGAGCCTGCGGAACCGCCGCTGTTATCAGCCCGATTCAGCGGATCGACGACTACGACGAAAACAAATCGTACGTGTTTTCGAAAGATGGCCAGCCCGGCCCAATCAGCGAAATGCTGTACAACAAACTGCGGGCAATTCAGTACGGTGATGAGCCTGATAAATATGGGTGGGTGACGGTGGTGTAAAAGCCCCCCTTAATCCCCCCGCAGGGGGGAAATAAAAAAAGCTTCGGGGACCCGGGCTTTTTTTGCAAAGGTCTGTAACATCCTGCAAAGTTGTTCGTCATATATTTTGAAAAGCGCTCAGAAAACAAATGACAGTAAACGAATACAATAAATCGGTTGAACTTTTTTCTGACCGGGTTTACCGGTTTATACTGAAGAGTATCAGGGATATACACAAGGCCGAGGATATTGTGCAGGACAGTTACGAAAAACTTTGGAAAAACTTCGAAAACGTGAGTTTTGAAAAAGTGAAATCGTACCTGTTTACTACTGCATACCACACCATGATCGACGTTATCCGTAAAGAAAAACGGTCGTCATATTCCGAAGAACTAAATCTGCCTGAACAAAGCCATGAAAACAATTATTCAGATTTGGGAGAGATTTTAAAAGTTGCAGTTGACAGGCTGCCCGAAGTGCAACGGATGGTTTTGCTGCTTCGGGATTATGAAGGATATTCGTACGAAGAAATCGGGGAGATGGCCAATTTAAACGAGTCGCAGGTGAAAGTTTACATTTTCAGGGCGAGGGTATTTTTGAAAAAATATATTGGGAGGATGGAAGTTGTGGCGTAAACAGCCTCCCCCTAACCCCCTCCCAAGGAGGGGGAAAAAGAAAAAAATGAAGAAATGAAGATTAACAGAGATAATTACGAAGCCTTTTTTGTCGATTACCATGAGGGTAAACTCGATGCAAATATGGTTGATGATTTTATTGAATTTCTTCAGCAAAATCCCGATTTGAAAGAGGAATTATCGCTTTTTGAATCCGTCTCAATACTACCCGAAGAGATAAATTTCGGGAAAAAAGAGTTGCTGTTCAAAGAAAAATTCGATATTGAAAACGAGTTCAACAAAGCAGCAATCGCAACTTTGGAAGGAGAAATACCGGCTTTGGAAAAGTCTGAATTCGAAGATTATCTTTCTTCTCATCCTGAAAAATTGAAAGAAGCCCAACTATTTGAAAAAACCAAACTTCGGCCCGACACAACCATTGTTTTTGGAAAGAAAAACAAACTTTACCGCCGATCTGCTGGAAGGACTGTTTTACTTTGGTCAATGCGGGTTGCCGCAGTAATTATTGTTGCGCTTTCGGTTTATACTTTCATCGACAGTTCTTCCGATAAAATAATTACTGAAGGTCAGCTTGCCGTTGCAGAAAAAGAAACGGTGAAAAAAGAAAATAACACGGTTGCAATAGAAATTCCTGAGAAAACTGACAAAAAAGAAGTTCAGCCGTTAATAAATATTAAAACCGAAAAACAGGCAATTAAAGAGGGTAAAACAAATCATGAACCATTAAAAAGTTTTCCTGAAAACTCAAAAGTACCGACCGTTGAAAACAACTTGGCATCAGTTCGTACCGCTGATGAAATGCCAACTGAACTTCGAAGAATAAATCCAAAAATTTATGCCGGTCTGTCAAAAACAGATTTGGTTCCGGTTAATTTTGTAATACCAGAAACTTTAGAAACAATTTACGATGAAAAACTCCTGGTCGATGTTATTAAAGAAAAAACCGGGATTGAAAACCTTACTTTCAATAAAATTACAAAAGCCGGACTTTCTCTTGTATCCAGCCTTTCAAAAGAAAAATTTAATTACGAAACCAACAACGAGGGTAAAATTACCGAAATAAAATACGATTCGCGAATCCTCGCGTTTTCAATTCCCACAAAAAACGAAGTTGACGGAAAATAGGAGCCCCTCCCGACCTCCCCAAGGGGAGGAGTTTGAAAATAATATTCCAATAACACATCTTACATTCATAAATTCACGCATTTATTTGCCATCCTGTAACTTTTCCAAACACGAGTCCGTCACAGGTTCAGAACATTAAATAACAATAAAATGAAACGATTAATTACATTTATTTTATGCAGCGTTTTTGCAGCAAATTTATGGGCTCAGACCGATACTACCGCAGTAAAGGTGATGAAAAAAAATATTGTTACTGTAGTAGAGGACAAAAACAAGGTACAGGTTGTTGTTGGCGATAATAACGGAAAAGGTGTTGAGGTGATTACAGACGATTGGGGAGACACAACACATGTTAGGGTAGGCCGCAGAACTTTTAAAGTGATTGAAGGCGATAATGGAACATATGTAAAAGTTGAAAAGGAAGAAAAAAATAAAAAATGGGCAGGTAGTTTTAATCCGCACTGGGCAGGGCTGGAAGTAGCAATGAACATGATTTACAAATCGGATTACTCGATGTACAATGGCGCTGAATATGCCCAATACGGAGATTTTTTCGATCTGAACCCCGGTAAATCGCTTTCGTGGAACCTCAATCTCCCGGAATTTGCCTTTAAAAACGAGAAAAAAACATTCGGCGTTGTAACCGGGCTTGGGTTCAGTTTTAACGATTATACTTTTAGCGATGCTTATACCATTGAAAAAAAGGATGGTTCGGACTTTATAATACCGGTGCCTATCGATGAACAAACCGACAACCTGAAGAAATCGAAACTGCATATTAACTATTTAACCGCCCCGTTATTCCTCGAAATAAAAACACCTTTGCGAATGGGCGGTTCGAATTTATCGCTTGCTGCCGGCGTTATCGGCGGGTTGTACCTGGGCTCGCACACAAAGTATAAATATTACGATGGCGACAAGGAAAAAAAACAAAGCAACTACCACATCAACCAATGGAAATACGATATAACAGGCCGTATCGGGTTTGGCGATTTCTGTATTTTTGTAAATTATGGAATGACTTCAATTTTTAAAGAAGGCAAAGGCCCGCAGGTTTATCCGGTCCAGTTTGGGATTTCGTTCCCGAATATTTAGGAGCCTCCCCCAGCCCCTCCACAGGAGCTATTCTTTATACATATCTTTTGACGAAAATGAATTAAAGAAAATTATGAACATTTTTAATGTAAAATATCCAATAAGGAATAAGAAATCAGAAAGTTCTTGTCCGAATTCATCCTTTTTTAAAAAAATTTTATTCGTTATTCCTTATTTCTTATTTTCCTGGATTCTTTAAATTAATATTTGTGCATAAAGATTAGCCGCACAAGGGAAGGAGTAAGAATTACAATATTGATTGGGAAAGACAAATGTTTAGAAAAAGTCCCCGGTTTTTGGCCGGGGATTTTTTGATAACAACATGAATTTTTGCTTACTTTAAAAATCTGATTTTCTGAAATATGAACGGATTTGATATTTTTCCTTTAATAAGTTTTCCCGTTTTAATAATCCTGGTTTCGGGAAGGGTTGTATTTCTGAAACGAAAAGGGATTAGCGTGAGTTCAGGTTCGGGGAAAAGGCACAAACCGGCAATCTTCCTTTATCCTGCTTTTTTACTGATCCTGCTGCTTTGGCTATTCGAATTGTCCAAACCTGTTTTTCATATTTCATTTTCTTTCCTCCCCGAAGTGTTTGCCAAACCTTTGATCGAATCTGATTATATGAAAATTGCGGGAGTTTTGTTTTCTGGTTTTGCACTGGGTTTTTTGACATTGACCCTGATACATTTCAAAAATTCCCTTCGGTTTGGGTTGGATGAAAAAAACCTGGGAAAATTGATCACCACCGGGGTTTTTTCTGTTTCGCGCAACCCGTTTTTTCTTTCGCTCGGCCTTTATATTGCGGGAATTGCCTTTTTACGGCCCAATCTGTTTTTCATCGGTTTTGCGGTTTTAGCCTTTACAGGCATTCATTTTTTTATTCTGAAAGAAGAGAAATTTATGGCGAAAGTTTATGGTGGGGAATACCTTGAATACAGGCGGAAAGTGCGACGTTACATCTAAAAGATTTATCCTTTTCAAATTGAATTAATCCCACACAAACCGCCATGTTCCATCCTGTTGACGTTTCCAGACAGTATGGAAAACACCCTTGTTAACGGCAGTATTTCCGGTTGAATCGATGTACGAAAAAGTGTAATGCCCATACGTGTAGCCCAAATCCCCCGAGGCTGACACATCAGCAAAATCGGGTGACCAGACCAGGCCTTTTGAAGTTTGATTTTTATAATGCTTGTCAATATTTTTTATGCCTTCAATTATTTCGTTGTTCCTCATAATCACGGCATCTTCGGCTGCGTAAGTTATGAAAGCTTTATGAATGCCTTCTTCTCCGCCATTTTAGCAAAGTTTTGTTCCGTTTCCCGAATTTCCTGTTTCCAATTTTCGATTGATTTTTTGTTGGGTTTGGGGTTGCACGATACAAGAAAAAGGCATGTAACAATAAAAATAAATGATAATCTGGCCATTTTATTCTCTCCGTTTATTTTTGTTTTTAAGTTATTGTAATCACTACATTACCTGTTTTTTGTCCAGTTTCAACATACCGGTACGCTTCAACAATTTGTTCAAGTTTGTAATGCCTGTCAATTACAGGTTTAAATTTACCTGTTTCTGCAAGTTCTTTAATGAAAATAATATCCTCTTTTTTAATTGCCGGAATCGGAAAAAGAACCTTTTTATCACCAAAAAGCGGGGTTGCAAGTGCTAAAAAAATGTTTTCCCAATTCTTTCCAAGCTCCGTTGAAATATAAATCCCCTTATTTGTGAGCAGTGGTTTACATTTCGCAAACGAACTTTTCCCAACGGCATCAAAAATAAAATCGTATTTCTTGTCTGTTTTTGTAAAATCTTCCTTTGTAAAATCAATTACAAAGTCGGCCCCAATCGATTTTAGGAGTTCAATATTTTTAGTGCCGCACACAGCAGTAACCTGTGCGCCAAAGTGTTTTACCAGTTGCACAGCAGCCGATCCAATTGCACCTGAAGCACCATAAACCAAAACATTTTGCCCGGGTTTTACTTTTGCAGCCCTGATATCGCCCAGGGCATAATGACCACCTTCGGTTAATGGTGCTGCCTCTTCGAAAGTAAAATTATCAGGCATTGCAGCAATGGCATCATTTTCTGCCAACACCATAAACTCTGCATGTGCACCAAACTTTACATCATTGTAACCAAACACCCGGTCTCTAATTTGAAACAATTTTACATCTTTTCCAACCATTTCAATTACCCCGGCAAATTCGTTTCCCAGAGTTTTATATTTTGGTTTGAACAATCCGCTGAAAAATCTTGAAATAAAATATTGGGCACTTCTAAATCCACAGTCGGTGCGGTTTACTGTTGTAGCAATAACTTTTATCAGAACTTCATTGTTATTTGGAACGGGTTTTTCAACCTCCACTAATTTAACAACTTCGGGCGGACCATATTCTGAATAAATTGCTGATTTCATTTTTAATTTGTCTTCAGCAACTGCATTATTTCGTCGAGTTTTGGCGACAAAATAATTTCTGTACGGCGGTTGCTGGCCCTGCCTTCGGGTGTGTCGTTTGCGGCGCGTGGCCAAAATTCCCCTTTCCCGGATGCTGTTAAACGGGTTGGCACAATTTTATATTCATCGGTTAAAATACGGACAATTGAGGTTGCACGTGCCACGCTCAAATCCCAGTTATCGCGGTAAACGGCTGTCTTTATCGGCACATTGTCGGTATGTCCTTCAATCAGGATATCAATGTCCTGGTTTTTATCAAGTACATCAGCCAGTAATTTTATTGCT
>CAMTWS010000033.1:0-14010 GCA_947085485.1 uncultured Prolixibacteraceae bacterium | reverse complement strand
GAATAATTCATTTTTAAAGTTATTGTTTCAAGATAATACGCTAACGCTTATAATTGGTTGGCGATATAATTAAAAACAATTCAAACAACAATAATGCAGGAATGTTCGATGGAAATGAAATTTGAAGGATGATTATGAATTTTTATCGCAGATGTCCGGTAAAATGATGACATGAATTTAGGCACATTAAATTCGTCAAAAAAAAACCACCTTCCTGTTTATACAGCTAAAGATGGAATCCATTTTTAATGACTTTTCGAAATCGGTTTGCCAATCAGGCAGTAGCGCCCCTCACTTCGTTTAAAGTTTAAAGTTAAATGTTTGTCTTTAATGAATGTTTCTGATTATCGATACGACTCCGGAGTCGAATACGTGACATCCTTCAAAATTTCTATAAACATGCGGCCTCGCTAAGGCCTTAATCATCAACAAATCTTCAAACAAATTCATCTTAAAGAATATTAATCAACTTTTCACCCCTTCTTTCATTCTCGCATTCATGCATTATAGCATTCACGCATTAAACTGTGCTGCAAGATAAAAACACTTTCTTACCTGAAAAAAACTTCACTGCTAAATATTTATAAAGATAATTCAAGGGAAAAAACTTGAATTATTAAAACTACAGGCAATGTATAAATATGTTAATTTTAATCCAAAATTCAATCCGATGAAAATAAAACCAATGGGAATTGCACTTTATCAGACAATTGTGATATGTTTATTTCTATCGAAAACAGTTTTTGCTGAAACGCTGATACCAGCGGAAATATATACAAACAACTGACAGCGCTCAAGTGCGACAGTTTGATCAAAGCCAACGAAACCAATCCGTATTTTGTGATTCTCGATGTGCGAACACCCGGTGAGTACAGCGGTTACCATCTGAAGGGCCCTATAAACAGAAACTCGGGTGACGCCGGTTTTGATGCTCAGCTGGCAGCCTTGCCAAAACATAAGACGTTTTTACTTCATTGCCAGTCGGGTGGGCGAAGTACGGGCGCTTTTACAAAAATGAAAAACCTGGGATACGCTGAAGTTTATGAAATGATTGGCGGTTTGAATGCCTGGAACACTGCAAAACTACCTACGACAACGGTAACAGGGCCAAAACTGATGCTTGTTTCGAAAAGCAACATTATTTCGGGCAGTAACACCGATACCATTAAAATTACAATTACCAACCGGGCCAACGAAAAACTTACTTTCAATTCAGTTTCGATTGACGATTTGCATCCGGTAAACCACAACTTCAACAGCAGCATCGCAATTGACGGAGCGCAGGATTACACTTTTTCAATTATGCATTCACCCCGTTATTCCGGTAACGATTCAACAAAAATCAGTTTGGAAAGTAATAGTGGGAAGCTCGAAATAAACATTGTATTTAAAAATGAGGCGATTGCGGGAGTTGAAGAACAGCAAATTACAGAATTAACTGTTTATCCGAATCCAGCCATATCAAAATTCTTTATCGAAGGACAAATGAAAAGGGAGTTTGACGGGATTCCGATTATAAGTTTAACCGGGAAGCAAATTATTTCGAAAAAGCTGGTAATCCAAAAATAGAGCCGACCGAAATCATTATTACATTTCCAATTTATTAACGAATTGACATCTTTTTAGATTAACCGCCCTGCTTTACATGGTTTTCATACTTTTGCAGAATATAGATTTCTTTGGTTACCAAAATGAGCGAATCAGCAACTGAAATGCCCACGCAACCGGAACAGTTACCCGATAAAAAACGAATCAGGCTGGCAGTAGCCATGATTTATTTCAGCATGGGGCTTTGTTTTTCGTCGTGGGCGAGCCGGATACCCGACATTAAAACTGCGCTTCTTTTAAGCGATGCCATGTTTGGAAGTATTTTGTTTGCTTTGCCTGTAGGCCAGTTTCTGATGATGCCATTTTCCGGAAAACTGGTCACCCGGTTCGGAAGCCCAAAGGTGATGGCATTTGCTATTCCGGCTTATACTGTTTGTTTGCTTGTTATCGGGCTGGCGCAGTCGGGCTGGCAACTGGCCATTGTGCTGTTTCTGTTTGGGGTGTTTGGCAACATGTGCAACATTTCGATTAACACACAGGGAATTGCTGCTGAAAAGCTTTACGGGCGCCAGATAATGGCATCGTTTCATGGTGGCTGGAGCCTTGCCGGTTTTACCGGGGCCCTCATCGGGTTGGCGATGATCAACCTGAAATTTCCGCCAATCTGGCATTTTGCAAGTGTAATTATTTTGGTTTGGATTATTGTTTGGATAAACCACCCATTTATGATTAAGTCTCAAACCGACGGGACAACCGTTCCCGTGCGCCGCAGATTTTTCGGCAAACCCGATGCCGCCCTGCTGCAACTGGGGTTAATTGGATTTTGCAGCATGGCCAGCGAAGGGGCCATGTTCGACTGGAGCGGGCTCTATTTTAAGGATGTGGTAAATGCCCCGGCATCACTTGTAATTCTTGGTTATACATCGTTTATGATAATGATGGCAGCAGGCCGCTTTCTGGCCGATTTCCTTATATCGAAAATTGGCAGGAAACGATTGCTGCAATTCAGTGGGGCAATGATTTCGGGCGGACTGTTTACTTCGGTACTTTTTCCATACCTGATTACAAGCACAGTAGCATTTATGATGGTTGGGCTTGGCGTTTCTAGCATTGTTCCAACCGTTTACAGCGCTGCCGGAAAACATACAAAAATACCACCGGGAATTGCACTTGCAACCGTTGCAAGCGTGAGTTTTCTGGGGTTCCTTATGGGGCCGCCACTGATTGGATATATAGCTGAAATTGCCGGTTTACGCTATTCGTTTGCAGTAATCGGCATTTTCGGACTTGGAATAACATTTATGGTTTCAAGGGTGCGGGCGTTTCAAAGCTAGTAAACCCGTTTATTTGCTTGTTTTATTCAACACGAAAATCTTAAAAACCCTTAAACATTACAGTTTGTAATTGCTTTTCAAAAAAAACGGCCTATTTTTGGTTAACAATTATTCAGAAAACAAAAACAGATTCATGCGCTTTCGGGATTTTAACATCTTTGTCATTATATTATTTGCCGCTTTTTTTTCATTTCAAACACAAGCACAAGTCGTTGCAGGTAAAATTGTTGACGAACAAAATGTGCCTGTTCCTTATGCTACTATTTTTGTATCGGAAACCAAGGAAGGGACAATTTCAAATTCAGAGGGAAATTACAAGATTCAATTACTGCACGGAAATTATCATTTTACCATTCGTTCGCTGGGTTATGTGCAGGTAATAAAAGAGGTAAATATTGTTGATTCTGACAGTTTAAACCTGAATATCACACTTCAAAAGCAGTCGTTCGAAATAAAGGAGGTTAAAGTATTTCCCGGGAAAGAAGATCCTGCCTGGTTTATTATGCGAAAGGCCATAGCAAAAGCGCCTTATTACCGCCAGAAAATAAAACATTATGAAGCCGATTTGTACATTAAAAGCAATTTTGCCTTTACAAGCATTCCGAAGGTCTATCAAAATAAAATAGAAATCGAAGGAAGAAAACTAAAGGAACTGATAAAAGAGAATGTAACTTATGTAATTGAGTCTCAAAACATAATAACTTTTAACTACCCCAACAAATACGATCAAAAAGTGATTAGCAAAAAAACTTCGCTGGTTGGTGTGGTTGAGCCGCCGGTTATGGAACTGATGGCCGCCAGTTTTTACGACGAACGGCCCAATAATGTAATTTCGCCGATTTCGTCGCTGGCGCTCAAACATTACAATTTCAGGTACGAAGGGTTTATTACTGTCGGCGATTTCGATGTATTCAAAATAAAAGTTACACCAAACCGCAAAAGCGATGAGTTGGTAGCCGGTTACATTTACATAGTCGATAAACTTTGGTGCATATATAACCTCGATTTCAAGGGACGCTTCGAATTTTTTGAATACCATATTAAGCAGCAGTTCGAGAAC
The DNA here is from genome assembly GCA_947085485.1 of uncultured Prolixibacteraceae bacterium. Classification (GTDB taxonomy): domain Bacteria; phylum Bacteroidota; class Bacteroidia; order Bacteroidales; family Prolixibacteraceae; genus Draconibacterium. The sequence continues at coordinate 10,068 of CAMTWS010000033.1, read as the reverse complement.
CTGGGAAATAACAATTGGCTTCCTGTTTCGAACAATATCGATGGAAGCGTTTCGATGCTTGGCCTGAAAGGACAGTTCTATTATGGAGTAGCCCTGAAATACCGGGTAGTTGAAGAGAATAACTTTGGTGATATTAAACCGCAGGATAGTGAAAAACCGGTTGCAGCAAAAACCAGGCAACCCGGAGAAAAAGAGAAGAAACTGAGGAATGAGGCAGCCACGCTTTTGGCACAGGAAGAACTGACAAACCGCGAAGTCGCAAAAGCTTCACGGCTCAATCGTAAAATCCTGAAAGAACAATACAAAGACACCGTTCTGAATGACGTATTCCGCACAAATTACAAGGTCGAAGAGTTAAAAGACACCCTCTCGAACGATTTTGAATACTGGGATACCATGCGGGCAATTCCCCTCTCCCCCGCCGAAATGAAAAGCTATGCCCTGACCGACTCGCTGATGCGAATGAAATTGTATGATACTGATTCGCTGACAGATGTAAAACCGGTAAAAGAAAAAACGATGTTTAAAAAAATTCTTTTCGGCAACTGGGATTTGGCAAAAGATACGGTATTGAGGTTAGGTTATGATGGACTGCTCTCGTTTAAAAATTTTGATTTTAACAGTGTTGACGGTTATAAATACAGGCAGAAATTCGAGTTAAGTTTTAAACTCGATCCCGGCCAGCAGTTGCTGATAAATCCTGAAATTGGATACGCTATCAATCGAAATGCGGTTTTTGCTTCTGTTAACAGCGCTTTTAAAGATATTTTCTGGAAAAAAGGCAGGGTCAACCTGGGATTTGGAAAAGAAAGCCGCGACTTTAAAACTACTCCACCGGGAATTGATTACAGGCTAAATGCCGCGAGCTCGTGGTTTTTTGCACAGAATTACATGAAGCTTTATGAAACAACATTTTTAAAACTGATTATATCGCAACAGATAAAAGAGAAGTTCACTCTTTCTTCATCAATAGGGTACAACAATTTTAAGCCTTTGGAAAACAATGCAGAGTACCTGTTAACTATTGAAAAAAGTTATTCGCCCAACCTCCCTCCCGGTTTTACAGCAGAGAGCCCCGAAATTCGGGCACAAAAAAGTTTTATTTACACAATTGGGGCAAACTATTATAAGCGCCAGCGAAAACCGTGGCTGGAGGAGTCGCCGTTTATTTTTATAAAAGATTTTTACAGGTTTGGCGTCGAATTTAAACAAGGCGTTAAAAATGTATTTTCATCAGTTTCGAATTTTAGCCAGATTGACTTTAGTTATCACCAGCAAGCCAATATTTCGCCTTCAGCCGGCATTGATCTATATGTCGGCGCCGGCCACTTTTTCAATACAGGGCAAATGCACTTTTCGCAATTCAAACATTTCAAAACCAACGAAATACCTGTAATGCTCAACTTTTTCACACACACATTTCAATTAATGAACGATTACGAACCCAGCACCAATGAAAGTTACTTGAATATAGGGGCCGAATTACGCACCGAATATGTTTTGCTGCGTTATTTATCGTTTATCAATACCAATACCTGGAGCGAAAGTGTGCATTTAAACTACCTGACCACTCCCGACTTAAATAACTACTGGGAAGCCGGTTATAGTTTAAACAGTCTGTTTTTTGTTGGGAATTTGGGTGTGTTTACGGGTTTTAAGGGAAGTAAATTCGAAAGTTTTATGGTTAAACTTACTATTTCGGGGTATTAGCTTTTGTGCAATTGTTTTAAACTTAAAATGAATACAAAAATGAAACGCGGATTTCTATTCCTGATTATATTAACAATGCTGTTGGGCTTTTCAAATTGCGGGAGAAAAACAAACGATATTCTTTACGACAGCCGGTATAAAAAGGAAATTGCCGAAGTTAGAAAAGAAGCATCGATGTACCTGATGTTGAACAATATACCCGGCGCTTCTTTTGCCGTTTCGAAAGAAGGAAAAATAATTTACTCTGAAGGAATGGGGCTTGCTTCGAAAGACATCGAAGTGCCCGCAACAAGAAAAACAAAATTCAGGATTGGAGAAGTTTCTGAACTGTTCACTTCGCTAATGTACCAAATGATGGTTGAAAACGGAACACTTCACCCCGACTCAACTGTTCAACATTACATAGCCGATTACCCTTTGTCCAAGTACAAAGAAACATTCAATAAAATAACACTAAGCCAGTTGGTTAACCATTCCTCGGGGATCAGGAAACCAGGTGACGATGAGTTTATCTGGAAAGGACAAAATATTACATTGCAAAACAGTATTGATAGTTTTAAAAACGACCCGTTGAATTCTGCGCCCGGATGGTTTGAAAATATCAGCGCCAATAATTACAATTTACTGGGCGCCATAATGGAAAAAGCTTCAGGAAAACACTTTCCTGAATTACTGAAATATTATATTACAGATACGCTTCACTTAACGAACACAGAAGTTGACAATCCGTTCAGGACTGTTATCGGGCGCACCGATTTTTTCGATTACAACCTGGTAGCGCAGGTTGTAAATGCAACGTTCCGCGATATGCGTTACAGGGCGCCGTCAGAGGGAATACTGTCAAATGCCGAAGATCTCGTGAAGTTCGGGAATGCCATTTTGTATTCAGATGTGATTTCGGACAAAATTAAAGAACGATTATTTAAATCAACAGACTTGATGGGAGATTTTCCGCCAAATATGGCCAATGGCTGGGTTTTACTGAAAAACGCCGAAGGAGATTTATATGGAAAAATTGGCGGAGTTACAGGTGGAGGCGCTGTATTGCTGATTATTCCCGATAAAAAGCTGGTAGTTGCAGGTACAACAAATTTAACATCAACCGACGAAATACCGGTTTTTAAAATGATCGTACCATTTTTAAGAAAATAACGATTCTACAAATTCGCGCCTTCTGAAAATTTGCAGGTGTTCCATTTTTTCGCCAATTCCGATGTATTTTACCGGAATTTTGAATTGATCTGAAATTCCGATCACAACCCCACCCTTAGCGGTTCCATCGAGTTTTGTAAGCGCCAGAGCTGTAACTTCGGTGGCTAGTGTAAATTGTTTGGCTTGTTCAAAGGCATTTTGCCCGGTTGAGCCATCCAAAATCAGTAAAACTTCGTGTGGCGCACCGGGAATAATTTTCTGCATCACCATTTTAATTTTCGACAACTCGTTCATTAGATTAACCTTGTTGTGCAAACGTCCTGCCGTGTCAATAATTACAACATCGGCTTTTGAAGCTTTTGCCGAAGCTATCGTATCGTAGGCAACCGAGGCCGGATCGGCGCCCATCTTTTGCTTCACAATCGGTACATCAACGCGTTTCGCCCAAATTTCGAGCTGTTCGATTGCCGCAGCCCTGAAAGTATCGGCAGCGCCCAAAACCACCGACTTGCCAGCCTGTTTAAAATTGTAGGCCAGTTTCCCGATGGTAGTGGTCTTTCCAACACCGTTAACGCCAACCACCATAATAACGTACGGTCCTCCGGTTTCAGGCAAATCGAAATCTGATACATCTGCAGAGTTGTTTTCTTCGAGCAATGCAGTAATTTCTTCTTTCAAAATACTGTTTAACTCGCTAACGCCCATGTATTTATCGCGCGAAACCCGGGCTTCAATCCGTTCAATGATTTTCAGCGTGGTATCGACGCCTACATCCGACGAAATTAAAACTTCTTCCAGATTGTCGAGCACCTCATCGTCAACTTTCGATTTGCCAATAACTGCGCGACCCAGTTTTACAAAAACACTCTCTTTTGTTTTGGCAAGCCCTTCGTCAAGACTTTCCTTCTTTTTTTTATCAAAAAATCCGAATATCCCCATTACTTTACTGATTTTCAGAAACTAAAATAATAATATTTTGCTGTTACACATTCAATTCACAAATAAAACAAAAAAAGCTTTCACCATTGATGAAAGCTTTTCCTGATCTACGGAATATTACCCCTGGCAAACCGGAATTATTTACTGAAATAACCTGTAACTTCGTCGTTAGGAACAACTTCTTCTTTAAAAGTGTATGCACCTGTTTTTGGTGATTTGCTCATTCTGATAACCTTTGCATAACCTTTACCAGCACCTTTTTGCAACGATGCAACCGTTTTCTTTACTGCCATGACTTATACTATTTAATTTCTTTGTGTACTGTTACCTTTTTCAAAATCGGATTGTACTTCTTTTTCTCCAAACGTTCGGGAGTATTTTTTCTGTTCTTGGTAGTAATATACCTCGAAGTACCCGGCATGCCACTGGTTTTGTGCTCAGTGCATTCCATAATAACCTGAATTCTATTGCCTTTACTTTTCTTAGCCATTTCTGAAGATTTTTAATTTTTTTCGACAAAACCTTTTCCCTGTGCTTGTTTTAAAGCAGCATTCAAACCATTTTTGTTGATGGTGCGAATACCCGCAGCAGAAACCGTTAACTGAACCCAACGATCTTCATCGGGTAAATAAAACTTCTTTTTAAACAGGTTTACATCGAACTTTCTTTTGGTCCTTCTTTTCGAGTGGGAAACATTGTTACCACCCATTGCTTTTTTACCTGTTATCTGACAAACTCGTGACATTTCTTTTTTATTTTCTTAATTATCAAAATAAACGCGTTCTTTAAACGGAGTGCAAAGGAAATACTTTTTTACAAATTAATCAAGCAGATGTTGAAGTTTTTATATAAACAATTAACAAATAATTGTTGGTTAAATTTGCAAAGCATTAATTCAGGCAAGTTTGATTTCTTCCAGTGGGTACCAGCAGGTTTTTTCGACGATTTTCGGGACCAGGTCTCTATCGAAACCGAGGTTCATAAAATCAATAATCCGGTCTTCTTTTGGAAACAGGCTATGACAATAACGCGGAAAAACAGTATCGGGCACAATTCCAATAAAATCATTTCCGGTAACCATGCGCACAATTTCTTCAGCGTCACTTAATTCAAAAGGAATTCTGTTTTCGTGGAGTGCAACTGCCATCCTTACAGTTTCTTCCACTCGCACAATGCTTGAACCTGCAAGCCGGATAGCCCATTTTCCGTTCCTTTCAGAAACAAAAAGGGAAATATGTGTTGAATTTCCTCCCCTGCAAATTTCCCAAGGATGCGCGCCCATTGTTGATCCGCTTTGATACCATTCAGAAAAAGCCTGGGACGAATCGCTTTCAATGTTCCTCAAACCAGCATCGCGACAATCGGCCATACTCAAATATTTTTCGAGGGGAGAAAGGATTTTGCTTTGATCCTTAAAATAATTGTTCGCATCATAACAGATTTCACAAATCCTGAAAAACTCATTGGCTGTCATTTCGGATAGAAGTTTTGATTCACCTTTCATGGAACTTTCAACAGCTTTTTTTAGCTTTTCGATTAATTGTTCACCAAGTCCAATATCCGGCCTGAAGGTTTCATCACCCAAAATATCCCAGAAATCAATTCTTTTTATCCTGCCATATCGTTTCGACCAGGGAAGTTTTTGCTGAATATAGCTGTTATACGAAATTGTATCTTGTTTGAGTTTGTTTATTTCATCAGCAATTTTTTCTAAAAGCCAGTCAACGAGAGGCTTGAAATAATCAACCCCTGTTAAATTAACGCTTGCCGGTTCCTCTACTGTATTTATTGAACAAATAAGCGTGCCGTCAATGTAGAAATACAAATCATCTTTATATTTCGATGTTTGAAATTTGTACCATTTTGTTTCATCGGGATAATATTCTTTCCAAAGCACCTCGAATTCATCCGGGCTTTCAACTTCGCCACTTTCCTTCCAATCCTCGAAATCTCCAAAAGCTGCAATTGGCCCCCTTTCCACTTCGAGCCAGGTATAACGGTAGTCATCGCTGTCGCCCGGATTGATGCTACTAAAAATTGCATAAATTTCCTTTAAGTTATGGTAGATTTCCAAATTTATCAAACCCATTTCAGGTCGAATATTTTTGACAAACGCATCGATATCGGTTGCAAAAAGTATTGATTTCATAAACTAAAATTTAAACCGGAATTTCTATTTCCGAATGATTTAAATAAATCCAGTGTGCTAAAACAAAGGTACGGTTAAAAGTCCCTGTACCCGGGTATCACCGCCTGGTATGATCCCCTTTCCTCTGCCAGTCCCGTCATACTTCCTTCAATCCTAAATTGCAGAAAATCAGAACCATACTCAACAAAGCCGGTAACACCGGTAAGGCCACTTTCAGAAGATATAGAAAGGGAGGTGCCAATCCTGATGCTTTGATCTGAACCCAGGCCAAACCTGCCGCTCAAACCGGGTTCAATAATTGTTTCATCCGAAGCAAATGAATGAGTAAGGTCGGTGGTAAAAATAAGCCTGTCGCTACCGCCAAACTCGTGACCTGCTGAAAATCTGCCAACCACCACCATTTCTCCTTCCGAATTAATAGCCACCCGTCCGAATATGTTGTTTATATCGTTACCAATTCTTACTTCACCGGTTCCTGAACCTGAGAAATCTTCAGTTTCAGCATCGCGGCTAACCGAACCGCTTATTCGGGTTCGAAAATAATCGCGGGCATATTGTGCATACAGTTGCATGTTGTTAAACTGCTCAAATGGCCACGCATACTTGAGTTTGAAAGTTGATCTCTGACAAGACCGTCAACAAGATCGGCCAAAGGTGTGCTGCTTCCTGTAGTACTTTTTGCTGTACCTTCCTCCCCATCTTTTTGTATCATTGGTTGAATACCTGCTCCCTGTTGAATTGTATGGATGTTTACTCCACTGAAATAGGCACCAAACCTGCTCCCCATAAAGGATTGGGTTTGTTTGTCCAAGGGTGCGCCCGAACTTTTTAAATTATTTATTTCAGAGAAGATTTTACAATCCTCACACTTCATTTGCAATTCTTCCTCTTCTTCACATTCTGCACATTTCATATTAATCATTGGGAATTTTAAAGGCGGTTTCATTTGCATCTTTTCCCCACGAGGCATCATCATTGAATTACCGGCATCAGTGTTAAAGTCATTTTCAGCCATATCACCACTTTCCCCTTTTTCGGGTGCAGCCTGTTCAGTTCTTTGAAATGATAACTTTGAAACAGGCCTGCTTTTTAATATCAGTGATGTTGAATTCATACTACAATCTAACTAATGCTACCCTTATTCGTGTCCTGTAGCCAATATCACTCAGATAAGAAACCAAAAGCGGTGAAATATCAAAACGAATGGCTTGCATTTCCGCAGGAGTGGTAACGCTGGCCAGAATGGCAATTATTCTTTGGATATCGGCTTCACTTGTCCAGCCGTACAACAAATCACGGATTTCAACAATTTTGGCTTCAGAAGACGGCGTTAGTGAAATATTGCCGCCACCTCCAGCATTAGCTTCGCAATTATTATCGTTGTTTGGTGTCCAATATCGTACATAAACATTTGAGCCCAAGGCATTGTATGTTTCCACATCATTACTCTGGTGGTCCCAAAAATTAGTTGCTGGTGACCAAACATCAGGGGTTCCGGCTCCCGGCCCCGAAGTAATAAGTTTTCCGTCATCATCATAAGTACATTGTTGCCCATGGCTGCTATTAGGAATTGTTCGATAACCATTGACCGACCTCACATCATGGGCGGCACCTGGATGAAACCATGAGCTAACAGGCGAGGTCGAATCTTTCCAAACATCGGGATGCAACATTGCTTCATCATAGGTGCAGGGGCAGTCTGGCAAAACATCCAGCCAATTGGGGTAAGTAGTATTTAATCCCTGGGCAATGGTTAAAGCATCAGCAGCAGACATCATTTGAACCTTACTATTAATGCCACCATTTTGTTGTACTACATGTGTCAATTCGTGGGCAAGTAAATGTTTTCCACCGGCGCTCACCGGATTATACTTACCTTTATTAAAATAAATGTCATTTCCATAAGTAAATGCGTGTGCATTCAATTCATTGTTCATTTGAACAGCAGTATTATCAGTATGTATTTTAACATTGCCAAAATCGGCGCCTATTTTGTTTCCCAACTCTTCCCCAACTGTACGAGGCATTGAGGTGCCGGATCCTTTTGAATGACTTAAATTTTGTACCAGATTATCCGTTGCAAATGGCACTTCACTTTTGTCCATTTGTATATTTGGCATCATCTGAATTCCTGTTCCTTTAATAATTGCAGGTTTCATTTGCAATTTTTCTTCCTCTTCACACTCTGCACATTTTCTGTTTATGCTTGATACACCATTCTGTTCAACCATTTGCAGGCCATCCGTTTTTTCGGGCATCATCATTACTCTGTCAGCAACCGCATCAGCCATCTGTTCATATTTATCCCCGGGCTGGCCAATTTTTAGTTTTGGCTGAACAGTTGTTCCCGTTCTCTCTTTTTGTTTTGACTGATAACTTAGCATATCCATATTTTTAAAGTGTCCTTCTATTTTTATGATATTCTCTTCTGATTCCTTCAATTACATCATTCTGGTTTATCAGGTTACTATCACGCCCCAAAGCCCTGAGCGAACAATGTTGGATGATATTGATAATTGCACCCCCGGAGATTTCGTATTTTTTTGCAATTTCTGTCAGGTCAATTGGTTTGTCCAACTCTACAGCATCAAAAAATCCGTTTCTCCAAATTCGGTAACGTTCATCAGCATTGGGCATCGGAAACTGTATTATCGACTGAAACCTGCGCATAAAGGCATCATCAATATTTCCTTTCAGGTTAGTTGCCAGGATTACCAACCCGTCAAAATCTTCGATGCGCTGAAGCAAATACGAAACCTGCTGGTTGGCAAACCTGTCGTGGGCATCCTGAGTGCTTGTCCGCTTTCCGAAAAGAGCGTCGGCCTCGTCAAAAAAAAGTATCCATTCTTTATTTTCTGCGCGGTCGAAAACCTTTGCCAGGTTTTTCTCGGTTTCGCCAATGTATTTCGAAACCATTTGCGACAAGTCGATCCGGTAAACATCGCGGTTTGTTTTTTTACCAAGCAGGGCGGCCGTTGTTGTTTTCCCTGTTCCGGGCGGCCCATGAAAAAGCGATTTGTATCCGGGTTTTAATATCTTCTCCATTCCCCAATCTATCATCAAAGTATTATGATGCGTAATCCATGTTTCTATCTCTTTCAACTGAATCAAAACATGGTGGTTCAAAATAAGGTCGGGCCAGTCCATTTTTGTAGAAAGCAATTTTGCCGGAAACTCGGGGCTGAAATTTGGTTTGCGTGCTTCGCCCGTAGTAAAAAGATCGAGTACTTCCTGCGAAATGCTCAAGGCTCCACTCAACATAGGCTCATTTTTTTCAATCTCCTCGATGCCAAGAATGCTTTCACGGCTGAATTTATGAAACCCATCAAAACATCGCTGTAACGAAAATCTTTTTTCAAGATTGTTGCCTGTCAGAATAAACATTGCTGTTTCGCCGGTTGGAAGAAAACCTGTATGATTTTTACCGCGTTTGCCTCCAAATTCGGTGTAAATTTGCTGGGTGGTTTCGTTCTTTACCAGGAACATATCAAGCAGTTCGGGCTTAACATGAGGAACCAGTGCCAAAGCGAGCAAAAACCTCTCTTCAAAATCGAGATTGTGTTTATTTATAAAAGTTGCAAATGCCGATGTACTTCCGTTTAAATGCGGCGGCAAAATGTCGTAAACACTTTTGTATTTCGTCTCTTTTTTTGCATTTAGCAACGAACGTGTTTTCAAAATCTCCCTGAACCAGACAATTTCACGATCAATATCAGCAGCGTTTTCTATTATTTTATTTTGAACTACCATTCTACATAAAGTATTTGTGAAAGCCACGGCAATTTGATGAGATTGATTGACCACGGCAGTTTTTCGAGCATTATATCAAAAGTGTTTCTTTCAATAATTAAGTTCCACGACGACCCCGATTGATTCAGGATTCCCTTACGTTGAAGGTAAGTTTCTCTCAGCGCTTCGGGATTATTTGTCTTTAAAGCCCCCCATCTTTCCAAAGCAATTTTTATTAAATTGATGCATTCCTCCTTTTCTTCGTTTGTGAGCGGGTAACTCATTGGAACAGGTTCATTTATATCGAGGCCGCACAAAATTTTATTTAAAGGAAGTTCTGTTTCAATTGTCGATTCCTCACCAGTTACAATGTATTGCAACAAATGGAT
>CAMTWS010000032.1:0-8429 GCA_947085485.1 uncultured Prolixibacteraceae bacterium | reverse complement strand
TGCAATACGGAAAACATAATTGAAAATTAGAAAAGGTGTATAATTAGTTGAATCAATCAGAAATTAAAAATTCAAATTGAGTCCGGCTATTTCATTTCCATAAATCATTAATCACCTTAATATTAATTTCATATTGAAAATTTAAGCCCTTTTTAGTAGAATGATTTAGATAAAATCTTCATATTTGTCAGAATACAGTTACATATAACAACCACCTTTAAAAAGTAAATCAAATGTTCAAGATTCAAACGTTGAATAAAATCGACACAGAGGGATTAGCACTTTTCCCCCTGGGCAAGTATGAAATTGCAAGTGAAATTCCCAATCCGGATGCCATTTTGTTGCGTAGTTTCGAAATGCATAACACTGAACTGCCTGCATCGCTTAAAGCTGTTGCCCGCGCAGGTGCCGGAGTAAATAATATTCCAATCGACAAATGCACCGAAAAAGGGATTGTAGTGTTTAACACCCCCGGGGCAAATGCCAACGGGGTAAAAGAATTAGTAATTGCCGGAATGTTGTTGGCCTCGCGCGATATTTCAGGTGGGATTGAATGGGCGAAATCACTTATCGGCCAAGGCGACCAGGTTCCGGCTTTGATTGAAAAAGGAAAGAATAATTTTGGCGGACAGGAAATTCAGGGAAAAACACTGGCTGTAATCGGGCTGGGCGCCATTGGGGTGCTGGTTGCCAACGCTGCCACTGCGCTGGGAATGAAAGTGATTGGGTACGACCCTTATATGTCGGTAAAACAAGCATTGAAACTGAGCCGCGAAGTTACATGGGTTGAAGGTATCCAGCCATTGCTTTCACAAGCCGACTATATTACCATCAATATTCCGCAAACCGCCGAAACAAAGGGATACCTCAACAAAGAGAAATTTAAAATGATGAAACCCGGTGTCCGCATCATGAACTTTGCACGCGGTGGACTTGTAAATAACGAGGATCTGAAAATTGCCATTGCCGAAGGTAAAGTTGCCCGTTACGTTACCGATTTCCCCGATGAGAACACACTGCAAATGGATAAAGTAATTTCCATTCCACACCTTGGCGCCTCTACCGTTGAATCGGAAACCAACTGTGCAATTATGGCAGTAAATCAAACCAAAGAATTCCTCGAACATGGAAATATTATTAACTCGGTAAACTTTCCGGATGCCGAAATGGAAATGCACAATGAAGCCCGAATTCTTGTAGCCAACAGAAACGTGCCCAATATGGTAAGTCAAATCTCTGCTGTGCTTGGCGCCGAAGGACTAAACATCGATAACATGCTGAATAAAAAACGTGGCGAAATGGCTTACAATATCATCGATGTTGACAAGCCGGTTATTGATGAGTCAATCAAAGATAAACTGCTCGCCATCGATGGGATTTTTATGGTTCGCATTATTCAATCGAAATAACTTCTTACAAAAATTAAAAATGAATAAATGTATTGAAACAAAAGCTGCAGATAACATTCGGATTCTTGCTGCATCAATGGTTGAAAAAGCCAGATCGGGCCACCCGGGTGGTGCCATGGGCGGAGCTGATTTCGCAAATATTCTTTACACCGAATTTTTAAATTACGATCCTTCGGACATGACATGGATCAACCGCGACAGGTTTTTTCTTGATCCCGGCCACATGTCGCCCATGTTATATGCAACACTTTCGCTTGCAGGGTTTTATAAAATGGAAGACCTCAAAAATTTTCGCCAATGGGGAAGCGTGACTCCCGGGCATCCCGAAGTTGATGTTTTGTGCGGAGTCGAAAATACTTCCGGCCCACTGGGCCAGGGACATACCATGGCTGTAGGCGCAGCCATTGCCGAACGTTTTCTTGTGCAAAGATTTGGAGATTGGATGAGCCACAAAACATACACTTTTATTTCCGATGGCGGGGTGCAGGAAGAGATTTCGCAGGGCGCCGGGAGAATTGCCGGGCATTTGGGTTTAAGTAACCTGATCATGTTTTACGATTCAAACGATATTCAGCTTTCTACAAATACCGATGAAGTTACTAGCGAAGACACAGCAAAAAAATACGAAGCCTGGGGATGGAATGTGATGACCATCGACGGAAACAATCAAAACCAAATACGTGATGCGTTGAAAAAAGCCAGTGCCGAAACCGAAAAACCAACCCTGATTATCGGCAAAACCATCATGGGAAAAGGAGCGGTTACAGCAACCGGCGAAAGTTACGAACGCAAATGTGCCACCCACGGAATGCCGCTTGGAGAAGCCGGCGCATCATTTGAGAAATCAATTTTGAATCTGGGCGGAAATCCCGAAAATCCATTCGTTATTTTTGATGATGTTAAAGAACTTTACGAAAAAAGAAAATCAAAACTTATTGCAGCCGCAGCTTCAAAAAAAGCAGAACAGGCTAAATGGGAGACTGCAAATCCTGAACTTGCTGCCAAACTCAGCAAATTTTTCTCAAAAGATATTTCAGGATTCGATTTTTCGGCAATTGCGCAAAAAGACAATTCAGCGACACGCGCAGCATCGAGCGCCGTTTTGGGCGAATTTGCCGGAAAAATTGAAAACATGATTGTTTCATCTGCCGACTTGTCGAACTCCGACAAAACCGATGGATTCCTGAAAAAAACCACAGCTTTCAAAAAAGGCGATTTCAGCGGATCGTTCCTTCAGGCAGGCGTCAGCGAATTAACGATGGCTTGCCTGGCAAACGGAATGGCGCTCCACGGTGGGGTAATCCCGGTTTGCAGTACCTTCTTTGTTTTCAGCGATTACATGAAACCCGCCGTCCGCCTGGCTGCTTTAATGAAGCTCCCGGTAAAATATGTATGGACACACGATGCTTTTCGCGTTGGTGAAGACGGGCCAACCCACCAACCGGTTGAGCAGGAAGCGCAAATAAGGCTGATGGAAAAACTAAAAAACCACCATGGCGAAAACAGTATGTTGGTTTTACGCCCGGCTGATGCAAACGAAACAACGGTGGCATGGAAAATGGCGCTTGAAAATACTTCTACTCCAACAGCTTTGATACTTTCACGCCAGAATATCACCAATCTTCCTGTTGAAGGCAACCGCTACCAGTCGGCATTGCAGGCCGAAAAAGGCGCTTACATTGTTCTGAAACCCGAAGGAAAACCTGATGTTGTGCTCGTTGCCAGTGGCTCTGAAGTTGCAACATTGGTTGAAGGCGCAAAATTACTGAAGGAAAAAGACGGTTTAAAAGTACAGGTAGTTTCTGCGCCATCGGAAGGCCTGTTCAGAAATCAACCGAAAGAATACCAGGCAAGTGTGCTGCCGGTTGGAATACCGCGTTTTGGAATGACAGCCGGATTGCCGGTAACGCTTGAAGGTTTGGTTGGCGAAAACGGAAAAATCTGGGGACTGGAATCGTTCGGATATTCAGCTCCCTACACAGTATTGGACAGCAAACTCGGATTTAACGGCGAGAATGTTTACAACCAGGTAAAGGAGATGCTTGGATAAGCAGCAAAAATATGTTTTGAAAGGCGCTTCGGTTATTGGGGCGCCTTTTTTTATTTTCCAATGATTAATTGAATTGATTCGACATTTATTTATTATTTTGCATCCAATCTATTTCGAGCTTAAAAATGATAACAAAAGTATCTGTCAAAAATTTCAAGAAATTAAATCTAATTGAATTTGATTTAGATAAAACGGTAGTCCTGATTGGGCCCAATAATTCAGGAAAATCAACCTTTCTGCAAGCTTTAACTCTCTGGGAAATTGGGATAAAAAAAATAGTTGAACAACAACGAACTAAGACTAAAAAATCAAAAAGAATAGGAGTAGTAATTAATCGAAGAGATTTATTGGCAATTCCGGTTTCTTCAGCTCGCTTTATTTGGTTTCACCAGGCAGTCAGAGAAATTAACCGTACAACCTCAAATCAAAAAACTTCAAATATTAGAATTGAGATTACTGTTGAAGGAGTTAAAAATGGGAAAAAATGGAAAGCGCCTTTGGAATTTGACTATGCCAATCCTGAATCTATTTACTGCAGACCACTTAGAAAAGATATAAATGGCAACTCATTTTACGATATTGATGAAGAAGCTTTTTCAGCAGAGATTGCATTCCTTCAGCCTATGTCGGGCATAACTACCAATGAAGACAGGCTTACTCAAGGTTCCATCAATGTTAGAATTGGAGAAGGAAAAACGGCAGACGTTTTAAGAAATATTTGTTATCAGCTTTTACATTCCGATTCGAAAGAGAACAAAATTGAATCGGAGAATAATTGGCATTCTCTAAATTCAACAATGAAATTAAAGTTTGGAGCAGAAATAAATAAACCAATTTTTATTCCCGAAACAGGTACAATAGAAATGACTTATATTGAAAATGGGCACGTTTATGATCTATCATCTTCGGGCAGAGGATTCCAGCAGACTCTTTTGTTATTGGCTTATTTATATACATACAAAGAAAAAACAATCTTACTTGACGAACCTGATGCTCACTTAGAAGTAATACGACAACGGGAAACATACGAACTTATAAATAATATAGCTCAAAAGCTGAATTCTCAACTTATTATTGCAAGTCATTCAGAAATAGTTTTAAATCAAGCTGCCGATGGTGATAAAGTAATTGCTTTTTATGACAATTACTGCAGCGCTTTAAATGATCCTCAGCAAATATCACAATTCAAGAAACTTTTAACTGATATTGGATGGGATAAATATTTCCTTGCAAAAACAAAAAAACACATAATTTATCTTGAGGGTGCAACTGATTTAAGAATGTTGACAGCTTTGGCCAATAAATTAAATCATCCGGTTTTACCATTACTTCATAAAGCGAATATAAATTACACAGCGGACAATTTGCCAAAAACTGCACAAAATAATTTTCATGGATTAAGAAATCTCATACCAGATTTAAAAGGGATAGCATTATTTGACCGGTTGGAAAAAGAAATACAGCCTGATCCTTATCTGAACATTCTGCAGTGGAAAAGAAGAGAAATTGAAAATTATTTCGCATTTCCTGAAGTTCTCCTGCGTTGGGCAAACTCATTAGGCGAGCCAACATTATTTATAAATTATTCAGATATTATGCAGGATTGCATAAACGACAATACTGCTCCTGCAAACTTAAAAAACCGCAAGAATGATTGGTGGAACAATTGTAAAATGTCAGATGATTATTTGCCTCAAATCTTTATTAATTTTTACCAAAAACAAAATCAATCGGCAAACTTTAACAAAGGGAGGTATTATGAATTAATCGATTTTCTTTTAGATAATGAAATTGATCCAGAAGTTTTAGAAAAGCTTGATTCAATTTATTTAGTGTTAAAGGAAATAAATTAAAAAATGAAGTATCTTATATTTTCCTTCTTAATTCTTTGGGTAAGTTTTACAAAAGCCCAAAAGCTGGATTCAACAGCTTTAATCATTATCGACATTCAAAATTTTTACTTTCCGGGAGGCGCTGCCGAACTGGTAGAACCCGGAAAAGCGGCAGAACAGGCAAAAATCCTGCTCAACTATTTCCGCGAAAATAAAGGATTGGTTGTTCATGTTAAACACGATTTTAATCCTGGTGGCGAAATACACCAACTCGTTAAACCGCTTGACAACGAAAAGGTATTCACAAAGAAAGAGGTGAATGCATTTTTAAATTCAGGACTGAATGATTACCTGAAACAAAATAACATTAAATATGTAACGCTTTGCGGGATGCAAACCCACATGTGCCTCGAAGCCGGAACCCGGGCTGCACATGATTTTGGGTATGATTGTATTGTTGCAGAAGATGCCTGCGCCACCCGTGATCTTAAATTTGGGGAGGTAACGGTAAAAGCAAAAGACGTCCACTACTCTACCCTGGCAACGCTAAAAAGCTATGCAAAAGTTGTTGGCCTGAAAGAGTTTCTTGAAAGTCGAAACAAGAAATAAGTAATAAGAAATCTCAAAGTTTTAAAGATTCTCAAACTCCCCTCCCGCGGAGGGGTTGGGGGGAGGCATTACTCTACCACCCGCAGCCAGGCTTCAGCCATTAATTGTGCGCCAGGCATTCCGGGATGGACGCCATCGCCTGTCCAGTAAGTTGCAGGGGCATGTTTCACAGCCTCATCAAAAACCTGTTGAAATGGCACCCACAAAGTATTAAAATCATGGGCAATTTGTTTTGCAGCTTCCTGGTATTCTTTCATCGGGGCGCTCCAGGTTCCGTTTACAGCCGAGGTATTCAGTACATAAAACGGTTCGCAGATAACCAGTTTAATATTCGGAAGTTTTTCTATAGTCGATTGAATCAATTTCCGGTAATCGTTTTCGTAAACCTCAACGGTTCCGTTGTACTGTCCGTTTCGTTTGTGCCAGTAATCGTTTACGCCAATTAAAATACTCAAAACATCAGGTTTTAAATCAAGGCAATCTTTTTGCCAGCGTTCGGCTAACTGGTAAACTTTGTTTCCGCTAATTCCACGATTATACAATGTCAGGTTTTTCTCAGGTAATTCATTCAACAATTTCGAAGCCGCCAAAAAAGCATATCCAAGGCCAAACGAACGGGGATTGTTCGGCAATTCCTTTTCCTTATCGCGGCCGGCATCGGTTATCGAATCACCCTGAAAAAGGATTGAATTTCCATTCCCGAAGATGGAATATTTCTTTTTTGATAGTTCGCTATTTGATGGAATACTTGCAGAAACAATTGAAGGAATGCTTGCCAGAGCGGCAGCCCCGATAGCTGATTTAGTAAAAAAATTTCGGCGTGATAAGTTCATTTTTTATTTTTTGTGTTGCTAAAAATAGAAAAAAATCAGTTGAAAAATTTGGATATATCTTAGAATTCTCTATTCACCACCTGAACCATAGTCAGCAGGTGAACTTTAAAGTTACTTTAAATTAAAACTGATATGAATTTCATCTTACCCTGCTAACAGCTTATCTGCCATAGCATCCGCCAACTTCAATAATTCTTCGCGGTTACCGGGCTTTAATGCTCCTTTTTCTTCAATTGGCTGGTAAACCATTTCCCACTTTATATTTTCGGCAAAAGCCAGTAGGTTTTTTACACCGCCACCGTTCCACGAGTAGTTGCCAAAAATGCCCAGGTAGTGGTTTTTGGGCGCCATGTGTTCAATGGTCGAAAGCAGGATTTCGACATTAGGGAAAAGTGCATTGTTGTAAGAGGCGCTCCCCACAATAAATCCCTTGTATTTAAAAATATCGTTGATAATGTACGACGAGTGGGTTTTTGAGGCATCGAAAACCCTTATGTTTTTAATGCCGCGTTCGGCAATCCGGCGGGCAATAACTTCGGCCATTTTCTGGGTATTGCCATACATCGAGCCGTAAACGATTACAACTCCCTGGTCCAAATCGTATGAGCTCCATTTATTGTAACGGGTCAAAATCCATGTCAGGTCGTTGCGCCATACAGGGCCGTGGGTGGCGGCAATCATTTTAATATCGAGCGGGGCCAGCTTTTTTATGGCACGCTGGGTGTGCGGACAATACTTTCCAACAATATTGGTGAAATACCGCATCACTTCAATTTCATAGAAATCGAGATTGATTTCATCATCAAAAATTCCGCCGTCCAAAGTTCCGTAACTGCCAAAAGCATCGCCCGAGAAAAGGATTTTGTTGGTTTCTTCAAATGCCACCATGGTTTCGGGCCAGTGTACCATTGGTATAGTTTGAAACTGTATTTTGAGTTTTCCCAAATCCAAAACATAGCCATCGTGAACGACTAAAACATTTTCCGGGGTCATGTAAAAGCTTTCAACAAAACCAAAGGTCTTTTTATTTCCCACCAAAATAATATTTGGGTATTTCTGAACAAGCGCTTTGAGCGCCCCGGAATGGTCGGGCTCCATGTGGTTGATAATTAAATAATCGACCGGCCGGTTGCCAATGATTTCTTTAATATTATCGAGATATTCATCTATAAATGAACGTTCAACGGTATCAACCAGCGCAATTTTATCATCTACAAGTAAATATGAATTGTATGAAATTCCGTGCGGTATTGGCCAGATATTTTCGAACAGATGGGTTCGGCGATCATTAAACCCCAGGAAATATATGTTTTCGGCAAGATTTACTTTTTGCATAAACTTTATTTTTATTTATCTGTTTTAAGGCTGCAAAATTAGAATTTTTGGCTGAATGTAGCACGAAATTTAATGTAAAGCCGCATATTTAAAAATGAGTGTGCCTTCATTTTAACTAATATCCATTATTTTTACCACAAATTATTTTACTATGTCTATCGATAAAAAAAGCAAACTGATGCTTTTCCCCCGAATCGGGAAATATATAATCATTTTTGTTGCCATTGCATTTATTGTTGTTGGCATTCGCGGTTACCAACTGTACCAGTATGTTTTCAGGGAAAATGTGAAAACCGGTTTTGTGCTGTACATTCCCGGCAATGCAACTTACAAGCAGGTAACCGACAGTTTAACTATTAAC
>CAMTWS010000031.1:0-27443 GCA_947085485.1 uncultured Prolixibacteraceae bacterium | reverse complement strand
TTTGATTTTGCGCTTACCCCTTTTGCAAAAGGCATCAGTAACTCCATTCCCCTGTATCTGTCGAATTCTTCGCCGGTTTGGCGGTTGATAACAAAATTACCAAAATCGGGAAGTGTACCAACCCTTTTATGGTCCACCATTTTCATTACTCCTGCCAACCATTCTCCATTACTGGAAAATCCGCCATGATTTTCAACTATTACATTTATTTTTTTTGTTTCACCATATTCGCACAACATGTACAAACCATCGGCGGCCAGTTTTTGCTGTTCTTCGAAACTTCCCTGGCTGCCAGCATTTACACGGATGGAATGACATCCCAAAAATACTGCTGCATCAATCCATTTTTTATGGTTTTCAACGGTTTTAATGCGTTCTTCTTTTTCCGGATGCCCAACTGTTCCTTCACCGTCGCACATTATTAAAACACTCTGAACACCTTCGTTTTTGCAAATCTTTTTCAACTCGGCAAGGTATTTTTCGTCTTTGGCCTTGTCTTTAAAAAACTGGTTCACGTACTCAACCCCTAAAATACCCATTTCGCGCGCCACAACCGGAAATTGCAGGTTGGTCATTTCGTTGGCAAATAAAGTTTTGTGCAGCGACCATTCGGCCAGCGAAATTTTGTAGGGAGATTTTTTGGCTGCTATTCCTGCCAAAGCCGGAGAAACAAGTAAAGCGCCTGCGGTTGCAGCCATTGTAGCTTTTAAGAAATTTCTTCTGTCTGTGTTTTTCATTTTAAATGTATTTAAACCGTTTGATATTCTTTTTTGGTGTTTTTTCAAATTCTTCATTAACGATTTCAATTCTGCTAATCTGTTCATATTTTGGGAGTTCAGCATTCACTTTGTTGCGGTTTTCCTCCATAATCTGGGGTAGCGCTTCATCAGCAATGTTTTCAGTCTTTAATGCTTCCATGTCGGGATAAACCAATGCTACCAGTTTTCCTTCACGTTCGGCAACAACACATTCAGCAACAAACGGCATGTTGGTAATTTTGGCTTCAATCTCCTCAGGATAAATATTTTGCCCCGATGCCCCCAATATCATGTTTTTCGAACGCCCGCGAATGTAAATAAAGTTGTTTTTATCAATAATTCCAAGGTCTCCGGTTTTTAACCAGCCGTCGGTTGTAAAACATTCGCGGGAGGCTTCTTCGTTTTTATAATATCCAAGCATCACATTTTCGCCTTTTACCTGAATTTCGCCAACAATGTTATACGGGTCAGGAGAATCGATCCTGACTCCCATCCTGTCAACCAGTTTCCCCGCCGAAGTTGGCATGGTTTTGTCCCATGATTCATAACTGATAAGCGGGCCGCACTCGGTCATTCCGTAACCAATCGAAAAGGGGAAGTTGATTCTTTTGAAGAATTTCTCAACATCGGCGCTTAAGGGGGCGCCGCCAATAACAATTTCGAAAAAACGGCCACCAAAAGTTTCAACTAATTTGGTCCGGATTTTTTTGAGAAGGATGGACGAAATTCCGGGGATATGAAGCAGGATTTTTATTAAAGGTTTTTCGAGGGTTGGTAATAAACGTTTTTTGTATATTTTTTCAATAACAAGCGGGACAGAAAGAACAAGATGCGGTTTTACCTCGCCAAAAACTTTTGTAATCATCGCAGGGGTTGGAATTTTACTTAGAAAAGTAATATGGCAGCCAACTGACAACGGGAACAAAAACTCGAACAGCAACCCGTAAACATGGGCCATTGGCAAAAACGATACTATTTTATTGCCCGATTTCAGCGGCATGTGCTCGCGTGCATAAATAAGGTTCGAAACCAAACTGCGCTCCGGAATCATTACTCCCTTTGTAAACCCCGAAGTGCCCGATGTGTATGAAATAATACAGGTTTCTTCGGGCTCCCATTCCTTAAAAGCAAAACCGGTTTTCTTTAATTGATTTTGATGGTAATATTGAAATGAATCTTTGATTTTATACTGAACATTTTCGTCGTTTGACCTGTACAGCGAAAAATCTTCCAAAACCAAAATTGCCAGTACTTTGGGTAAACTTTCCATGTCAACTTTTTCGAGCAGCGATTTGGCGCCTATCACAATTTTTGCTTCCGAATGATTGATAATGTGGTTGGTATCGCTTTTATTAAAATCAGGAAGAACCGGCACGATTATCAAACCAGATGAAACAGCCGACAGAAAAGTTGCTCCCCAATTGGCCGAGTTTCTCCCAAGCACAACTATTCTATCCCCCTTTTGCAAACCCATAATCTGGTAGAAAAGGTGCAACGACATTATTGTTTTTGCCACCTCTTTGTATTTGTAGTCTTTTCCCTCATAATCAGAAAATGCCTGATTTTCCCAATTGCTTTGAAATGAATGATTGTAAAGTTTAGCTAATGATGATTTTTCCATAACGTTAAGTTTTGTTTGAATGAACTAAATTAAGAAAAAATAGGACATCGATATTAAATTATCATATCCCAAATTAAGAATGTTTAAATATATTCAAATATTAATGAACAATAATGGTGAGTTATTTTTTATATTGATGAAACAAATTTAAAATAGAATAAACAAAACAATTTAAAAATTAGAATTATGAAAACAATGAGAACATTTTTGGCAGTAGTTATTGCTGGTTTTATCGCCGGTGGTGCAATGGCATCGGGTAATTTACGTGTAAATATGGCTTCGGGCAGTAAAGAGTTAGCCGCAGTTGAAATTTCGAATGTTAAAATGAGCACATTTGAAATTGACGTTAAAGACGACAGGGGAGAAGTGGTGTTTTACAAGGAAACCAAAGCTCCGTCAACCACTTACAAGAGAAATTATGATTTTTCGAGCCTGAATGATGGTACTTATTTTTTTACGGTAAGAATTGACAATGAGTCAATTGCAACAAAGTTCAACATAGAAAGAGGAAAAGTAAATGTGCTTGAAGAAAAGAAAATGGTTGACCCTGTTTTTGTTTTCGACAATAAACGGTTAAAACTGTCGTATCTTAATTTTGCAGGCGAAAACACCACAATTAATGTTTATGATGGATACAGAACCCAATTGTACGAAAAAGATTTAAAATCTGATTTCGTAACCCAGTATGGCCTTGATTTTTCGAAAGCCGGGAGAGGAACTTACGAAGTTGTATTATCGAGTGGAAATGATATTTACAGTTACAATGTTTCTATAAATTAGGTTAAAGTTTAGTTAGCAGGGAAAGGCGGTCTCATCTGAGGTCGCTTTTTTTGTTTAAAAGTTAATCTTTTTCTGTAATTATTTAGCTGCATATTCGAAGGCTACAGTTAATATCTG
The DNA here is from genome assembly GCA_947085485.1 of uncultured Prolixibacteraceae bacterium. Classification (GTDB taxonomy): domain Bacteria; phylum Bacteroidota; class Bacteroidia; order Bacteroidales; family Prolixibacteraceae; genus Draconibacterium. Next base: position 24,167 of record CAMTWS010000031.1, on the reverse strand, counting down.
TCAAAAATGTAGAGAAAAACCTGCGGTATAAAAACTCGGGGTTCCTGAGGTGTGAATAAGTTTTGATTCCCGGGAGATTTCAAAATTAATTGAGAATCTTTTATTGAACAGGATTTTTTTGAAACCGAATTTTGTAAATTGCAATCCAATAAACCAGCAAAAAATCTACCTATGAATCCATCAAGAAGAAGTTTTCTGAAAAAATCGGCAGTTGCAGCATCTGCAATTGGAGTAGCAAGTCTTATCCCCGAAAATGTGTGGTCGTCGCCATTTGCGCCCTCCGACAAAGTTAATGTTGCATTAATCGGTTGCCGTAACATGGGGTTCGGCATTCTGAAACACCACCTCGATACAGGAATGGTGAATTGCGTAGCCCTTTGCGATATTGACGAAAATGTGCTGAAAGAAAAATTGGACATCGTTAAAAAAGATTACAATCAGTCGCCCGGGTTGATAAAAGATTACCGGAAAGTACTCGAACGTAAAGACATCGATGCGGTAATAATTGGCACTCCCGACCACTGGCACTGTCTTAATATGGTTGAAGCGTGCCAGGCCGGCAAGGATGTTTACGTTGAAAAACCCATGGCCAACACCATTGGCGAATGCAATATCATGGTAAAAGCAGCAAAACGCTACAACAGGCTTGTACAGGTTGGTCAGCAACAGCGCAACAGCAAGATTTTTATCGATTGTATGAACCTGATAAAAGCAGGAGAAATAGGCACTTTGCGCAAAGTAAATATCTGGGCCAATTTTAATTACGGGCTGGGTACTGTTCCAGTTCCAGATGGCCCGGTTCCGGCAGGAGTTGACTACGATTTCTGGCTGGGGCCAGCTCCAAAACGTACTTTCAATAAAGCACGGTTTCACGGAAGCTGGCGCCATTACTGGGATTACGGCGGCGGTTTGATGTCGGATTGGGGAGTACACCTTATCGACATGGCTTTGTGGGCAAATGACCTTGTGGAAGGCCCACAAAAAGTAATTACATACGCTGCCAACCTTTCGAAACAAAATATGGCACGCGAAACATTCGACACAATGAATGTAATTTATCCGAAAAAAGATTTTGTATTCAACTACGACCTGACCGCCGGGATTCAGCAAGGCCCGTGGGATTCGGCTTATGGTTTGCAGTTTGTCGGGGAAAAAGGAACGCTTGTTGCCGACCGGAACAAATATCATTTATACCCCGAGTGGGACGGCGAAAAGAATGCGCCAAAAGTGGAAGAAATAAACTGGGACAAAGGCCATGAATCGCACCGTGAACATGTTGACAATTTTCTTGAATGTATCAAATCGCGCGAAAAAACATCGTGCCCACCCGAAATCGGAAGGGCAGCGGCAGTGCATGTGCACATTGCAAACATATCGGCCCGTATTGGGCAAACAATACTCGAGTGGGACGATGCAAACAACCGTTTCACCAACAGCGAAAAAGCAAACGAGCTGATTACACCAGTTTATCGTGCACCCTGGAAATTACCGGAAGTATAACGAAAAACAAATGACAGAATTTGAATTGTTTAATTATTTAAAAACTCATTTCCCACTTGAAAACGAGAAATGCGAATGGAAGGAATTTAAAAACCTGAAACATGCCGTTTCGGGAAAAGAAAGTGAAGATATTATTTCGTATATCTCATCAATTGCCAACATGAAAGGAGGCCATTTGGTTGTGGGCGTGGAAGACCATACCCTAAAAATTGTTGGAATAAAAGAGTTTCATAATTATACAACTCAAAACATAAAACATAAGATTCTAAACCTTTGCCCCAATTTAAGTTCCGAAGATTTTGATGTGGTAGAATACAAAACTTCTGATTCGAACAAAACGGTTTGGATTTTTCAAATACCCAAACACCAATTCCGTCTTCCTGTATATGCTCATAAAAAACTTTGGCAACGCATTAATGACAGTTTGGTTGAAATTACCCAATCACGACTTGATGCCATTCTTTCCGAACTTAGGCCCAATGAAGATTGGTCGGCTGTAATCGTGCCCGATGCTTCAATCAGTGATTTGAATGAAGAGGCAATCGCAAAAGCAAGGCTGGAGTTTGTAAAACGAAATCCAAAATACAAAACCGATGAACCGCATTGGAACGATGCCAAATTTTTAGATAAAGCAAAACTTACTATTAAAGGAGGAATAACGCGTACTGCGTTAATATTACTAGGTAAAGAAGAATTCGAGCATTTTTTAGGTTCGTTTGTTAAAATTCGTTGGAACCTGAAAACTTTAAATAATCAGGACAAGAGTTTCGAAGTGTTCTCAATTCCACTGATTTTAGCAGTCGATGAGGTATATAGAAGTATCAGGAACCTGAAATATGTTTATCTCCGCGACGGCACACTTTTTCCCGATGAGTTTTTGCGTTACGAACCATTCAACATCCGGGAACCTATTAATAACGCAATTGCACACCAGGATTACACAAAAAAAGCTTATGTCAATGTAGTTGAATTTGAGGACGACCATCTGATATTTTCAAATTATGGTACGTTTTTACCAGGATCGATAGAAAACGTTGTTTTAACCGATGCTCCCGAAGAAACCTACCGCAACCCTTTTTTAGTGGCCGCCATGAAAAACCTCGATATGGTTGAAACACAGGGTGGTGGAATTCGAAAGTTATTTAACTATCAGCGGAAACGGTTTTTCCCTATGCCCGAATACGATCTTAGCAACGGAAAATGCAAAGTAACAATTACAGGTAAAATACTGAACGAAGACTTCGCCCGCATCCTGATAAAAAACCCCGAGCTTGCTTTAGAGGATATTTTGCTTCTGGACAAAGTTCAAAAACAAAAATCCATATCTGACCAGGAATATAAATATTTGAAAAAATCAAAGTTTATTGAAGGACGGAAACCAAACATTTATTTGTCATCTAATGTAATTGAGCCTACCGACGATAATATTTTAAAAGCTGAATATATTCGTAACAAAGGCTTTGATGATGAATATTTTAAAAAAATGATTGTTGACTATATTGCTAAATGGAATCAAGCTTCAAGAAAGCAAATAGAGAATTTACTTATTGACAAACTTTCTAATGTTTTAGGAGAGAAAACAAAAAAAAACAAAGTCATGCATCTATTACAAGACTTAAGGAAACAAAATATTATAGTTAATAATGAAAGTAGAAAATGGAAATTAAAATGACTTACAGGAATGTGCGAAAATGTGTGAAAATGTGCGGGAATCTGTTATTATAATATTGATATTAAGAATATTGGATAAAATTGCTTTGTGCGAAAATGTGCGAAATCATGCAATCACAAACATTTAATCATTTGAATACTGACATTCTATATTGAAAATTCAAAATCAAAATAATATGAATACACGAAGAAATTTTTAAAAAACAAGCGCCTTTGCCACGGCAGGCGCATTAATGGCAAGCCCGTTTTTAACGATGGCGGCTGATGGAAATAACAAACTGAAAAATTTTGGCTTTATTTCGGGCATCGCCGGTGAAGCCATGAAAGCCGACTGGAAAGGAACATTACAAAAAGCCGTGGAATTTGGGTTTACTGAACTCGAATGTGGATATAGTTACGCAGCATCGCCGCAGGAATTTCTTGATTATTGCAAAAAAATTGGCATTAAACCTGTTGCATGCGGAACCGACCTTAACTCTTTAATAAATGATAATCAGAAAATCTTCGATCAGTACAATAAGCATAAATTAAAATATGCCGTTTGTTACTGGCCCTGGCTTGGAGGTGGCCCGTTTATGCTCGACGATTGTAAAAAATCGGCAGAAATGCTGAATGAACTTGGTGCAAAAGCAAAACAAAACGGGTTGCAACTTCTGTGGCACAATCATGATAAGGAATTTCATGAAATGGAAAATGGTTTTCCTTTTGATTATCTGATGAAAAACACCGACCCAAAACTTGTTCAATGCGAATTGGACATTTACTGGGTGAAAAAAGGCGGCGCAGATCCACTCGCAGTACTTAAAAAATATGCAGGCCGAATTCCGGTTTTGCATGTAAAAGATATGGCGGCAGGTCCCGAACAGGACTTTATTTGCCCGGGAAGGGGAATTATTGATTTTAAACCCATTTTTGCCGAAGCAAAGAAACAGGGAATTGAGCACTATTTTGTTGAACGCGACAACGAACCCGACGGAATCGGCTGTTTGAAATGGAGCGGCGAATTTCTAAAGAATATAAGGTTTTAAGTTTCGTATCAAGACTGTTGGTACAGAGTATCAAGTTAAAGATGAAAAGTATTAAAGTTGGTGTTGCCGGATTGGGATTTATTGGCCCGGCGCATATTGAGGCGCTGCGGCGGATTCCCGGAATTGAAGTTGTTGCAGTTTCGGAAACCACTGAAGAGTTGGCAAAATCGAAAGCTGAACAACTGGGAATTCAAAAATACTTTGGAGATTTTAATGAACTCCTAAATGAAGATATTGATTGTGTACACATTTGCACTCCAAATTATTTGCATTTCGAAATGGCCAAAGCTGCACTCGATGCCGGGAAACACGTGGTTTGCGAAAAACCACTGGCAACAACTATTGCTGAAGGTGAAGAATTGCTGAAACTGGCCCGCGAAAAGGGCTTGATTCATGCGGTTCATTTTAATATCCGTTATTACCCGCTGGTTCGGCAAATGAAAGTGATGCGCGAAAAGGGCGAACTGGGCGAAGTTTATTCAGTCATTGGCTCGTATTTGCAGGATTGGTTATTTTATGCCACCGACTATAACTGGCGGCTTGAACCTGAACTCTCGGGAAAATCGAAAGCAGTGGCCGATATTGGTTCACATTTAATGGATTTACTCGAATATATTTCAGGAGTGAAAATAGTAGAAGTAATGGCAGATTTTAAAACAATTCATCCGGTGCGAAAAAAGCCATTAAAACCCGTCGAAACTTTTACGGGGAAAATGCTGCAACCACAGGATTATGCAGACGTTTCGATTTCGACTGAAGACTATGCAACGATTCTGTTGCGTTTCGACAATGGAAAGAAAGGAGTAATTACAGTGAGCCAGGTGGCTGCAGGCCGTAAAAATCGTTTAAGCCTTGAAATTTCGGGTTCCAAACAAACTTTTGCCTGGAATTCGGAATCGCCCAATGAAATGTGGATTGGCAAACGCGATGCAGCCAACCAGGTTTTGATGCGCGACCCTTCGCTGTTTGATAAAGAAAGCGCTGCTTTGATTTCGTTTCCCGGAGGCCACAACGAAGGGTTTCCCGATACTTCGAAACAGATGTTTAAAGAGGTTTATGAAAACATCAGGAAAGGAACAATGGGGGGAGCCAAATTCCCTACTTTTGAAGACGGGTTGCGGGAATTGATCCTTTGCGAGCGAATTTTGGAGAGCATTGAGAAAGAGGGTTGGGTGAAAGTATAACCAAAAAAACCATAAAAACCATGTTAGATTTAGGATTTGTTAGCGCCATTCTGGCCGAAAAAAGCTTCGAGGAAGTAATTGAATTTGCTTCGGAAAACCAGTTTAAATGTGTTGAAATAATGTGCTGGCCGGTAGGAAAAGCCGAGCGCCGTTATGCCGGAGTTACCCATATTAATGTGGAAGAACTCAGCGATAAAAAAATAGCTGAAATTAAAGAAACACTTAAACGAAACAACATTTACATTTCGGGATTGGGTTATTATCCCAACCCTCTCGATGCCGATGAAAAACAGGCTGAGTTTTACATCGATCATATTAAAAAAGTGATAAAAGCCGCGGCAAAACTGGGTATTCCGGTGGTAAATACTTTCGTGGGCCGCGACCCGTTGAAAAGCGTGGAAGAAAACCTGGAGAAATTTGCCGAAGTGTGGCCTGGAATTATAAAAGTGGCCGAAGAAAACAACATAAAAATCGGTATCGAAAACTGCCCGATGCTTTTTACACGTGACGAGTGGCCCGGCGGCAAGAATCTGGCAACCACGCCTGCTATCTGGAGGAAGATGTTCGAATTATACCCAGCCCAAATTTCGGGCTAAATTATGACCCGTCGCATTTGGTGTGGCAGCAAATGGACGAAGTAAAACCCATTTACCAATTCAGGGAAAAACTTTTCCATATCCATTTAAAAGATGTAAAAGTTTACCGTGATAAGTTAAATGAATTAGGAATTATGGCTTACCCGCTCGATTATCATTCGCCAAAAATACCGGGGCTGGGCGATGTTGACTGGCGCGGATTTTTCTCGGCGCTTACTTCGGTAAAATACCGCGGCCCGGTTTGCATCGAAGTGGAAGACAAAGCTTTTGAAGGCTCTGAAGATGATGTTAAAGCAGCCCTTTTAACCAGTAGAAATTATCTAAATCAGTTTATTGCCTAAGGAGTATACGAATTAAATCCGCAAATTTCGGTCAGAGGTTTGCGGATTTTTTTACGCAGTTTGTAATCTTCGGGTGGGTAACCAAGCGTTATTACAAGTCCGATCTTTCGCTTTTCGGGAACTTTTAAAAGTTTCCTTATTTTTTTCTCATCAAACCAGCCAATCATGCAGGTTTCCAACCCCAGTTCGGCCGCCTGGAGGCAAAAATGTGCAGCGGCAATTCCAATGTCAATTTGAGGGTATTCCATGTTTTTAATGCTGCCGCCAATTTGAGCAATCAATTTAGCCTTCTCTATTACCAGAACCGCAACAACCGGCGCCTGAACGGCAAACTTATTGAAAGCAATGGTTTTGCTGAAAGTTGCTCTTGCCACTTCATTCTTCAATTCAGGTTCATCAACAATTATTATTTTCCATGGCTGCGAATTGCACGCCGAAGGTGCGATATGAACTGACTCAATTATTTTTTCAATTTTTTCACGTTCAACCGGTTGTCCCTGGTATTTCCGAACGCTTTGACGCAAACTGATTAATTTATAAAATGTCATAATTCATTGTTTCTTTAATCGCTAAAATACATTATTTATTTTTCAATCCATATCATGAAAACAATTCACAAAAATGATCGTAAAAAAGGTCAACTTGTAAAATCAAAACAAAGCATTAAAATCAATAAATTCAATTTAAAATTATGCCCGACAGTGTTTACAAAATCATCGAAGTGGTAGGTAGCAGCCCGGAATCGTGGGAAAAAGCTGCCCAAAATGCCATCGAACGCGCTTCAAAATCGTTGCGCGAGCTTAGAATTGCAGAAGTTGTCCAAATGGACATGCACTTAAAAGACGGTAAAGTTGAATTTTACCGTACTAAATTGAAATTATCTTTTAAGTATGAAGGATAATTTGATTTGCAGTTTAACGAAAAAGAGGGCGTTGGATCTAAACGCCCTTTATTTTATTTTTTCTTTTAGTAAATATTTTTAATTTGGCAGAAACCAACAAAACTGAATTTTATGAAACGCAGAATTTTTATCAGAAACAGCGCTCTTGGAACTTTGGCGCTAACGATTCCCGCAATACGTAGTTTTGGAAACAATTTTTTGCCCGGTTACCATTTGCCGCGCCGCATTCTCGGGAAAACCGGCGAAAAACTTTCGGTTATTGGTTTTGGGGCAATTATGCTGAACGATAATCCACAGGATTTTGCCAACGAACTTGTTGCAAAATCTTATGATTTGGGTGTTAATTATTACGATGTTGCGCCCAATTACGGAAACGCCGAGGAAAAGCTGGGGCCGGCATTGAAACCCTATCGAAAAAATTGCTTCCTCGCATGTAAAACGCATGAAAGGGGAGCTGAAGGAGCACAAAAAACACTGGAAGATTCATTACGAAAACTGGAAACCGATTATTTCGATTTGTACCAGTTACATGCTTTGAGTTCGGTTGAACAGGTCGAACAGGCTTTTAAACCCGGCGGCGCCATGGAAACAGTTGTGAAAGCGAAGAAAGACGGTAAAATTAAATATGTTGGTTTTTCGGCACACTCGGTTGACGCTGCTTTGCTGGCCATGAATAATTATGATTTCGATTCGATTTTGTTCCCTATTAATTTTGCCTGCTGGCATGCCGGCAATTTTGGGCCGCAGGTGTATGCCGAGGCAGAAAAACGGGGAATGGGAATTTTAGCTTTAAAAGCAATGGCATTGACCCCACTTGAACAGGGTGAACAAAAATTTGATAAAAACGTCTGGTACCGGCCTATTCAGGACGAAGAAATAATGAAAATGGCGTTGAAATATACTTTGTCGAAAAATATAACTGCTGTTGTACCTCCCGGCAAAAACACACTGTTTTTAAAAGCGCTCGAATTTATGAATGGCTACGAACCCATTTCCGGGGAAGAAACCGCCAAACTACTGGCGTTGGCGAAAAATACCAAACCGCTTTTCATGCTTGCCTGAGGCTTTATAAAAACCATACTATCAGAGAATAAAGTAAAGAGATAAAATCCTTATGACTAATACGATAACTATTCCTCATCCGGATTTTATCTCTGTAACTCATTCAATCTAATATTTATGCTTCTTTTCCTTTTTTTCAAGCCTTTTTTCCTTGATTGATTTTACAGGCTCCTTTTTTGTTTCCTTTTTTGTATCCATTGCCTTTGACATAACATTTTATTTTAAAGATTAAACAATTGATATATTCATATCTCATATACAAAACTAAATTCTATTACGTAAAATTGAAACGATTACTGCAAAAAAATGTTGTGTTCATGTGCAACTTGCCGAATATATTTCGCTGCCAGGGCATAATCCTCTTCTGAGTTGAGATGCTCAAGCATTAATGGAATATTTTTCAATCCCGATAACTCTTTCAAAAACACGGCATAATTCAAATTACCATGTCCGGCGCGCACCTCGGGCAAATGTGGTGTTAATTCATCTTCGAGCAGCAAAATATCTTTGGCGTGACAACTTTTAATGTATGTCCCCAGTTTTTTAATTGCTTCCGAAATCATTGCACCATTTTTATAATACACCTGCGGACTAATCACCAGGTTTACGGGATCGAAATGTACTCCAAACTGTTTTCGATCGATTGCTTTTATTAGTTTTTCATAAGATTCAACAGAGTCGGGATAAGCCCATGGCATGGTTTCCAAAGCATAAAAAGAGTTTTTTGGTTTTGCCGAATCGATAATTTTACGGGTGGTTTCCACAATCAAATTAAAAGTTTCGGGAGTAAGATTGTCTTTATGCGGACCTGCCCATTTTTCGGCATTGCGCGAACCACTGATATTTACACAGCAATTAGCGCCAATTTCATCGGCCAGTTGCAACGATTTGATGCACTTTTCGAGGGCAGTTTTGCTTTTCGCATCATCGGGATCAATCGGATTGCTCCAAGCTCCTACTTCGGCAATTATAATGTCTGCCTTTTGAGCGGCACTTTTGTATGCTTTAATTTCGTCCGATCCTGCTCCCGGATTTACCGGACAATAAGCAGCTTTGTAATTCAACTCGTTCAGCGCTTTTATCCATTCATCAGGATTACTGTATTTCTTAAAAACCGGGCCTCCCAACCTGATATTGGTATTCACTGTTGTTGTTGAATTTGCCCAACCCGGTATTGTTGCCATTCCGGTTGCAGCCGTTAATGTAATTTTTGAAAAATTTCTCCGGTTCATAATTTACAATGATTTCATAATTTAATGCTAAATGTAAGGATGAAGAATGAAAAATGCAATGACTCAAGTGGATTTGTAATGCTTTTCATCTTTATACTTTTTTGAAATAATCGCCACAAAAAAAAGCGGCACCTTTAGAAAGATGCCGCCGGGAATAAATCGCCGGTACCAACCGGCTGAATTATTTAGAACTATTTATGAAAAAAAACGATGTTTCATGGCTTTGAAACAGTTATAAAATTTTCACAAAAGTTATGCCAGAAACAAATTTGGGATTATGTTTGGTAGCATTGTTTTTTATAAGGAAGAAATGGTTGCAACAATTAACCGTATCACATTCTCAACATTCTGATTAAAAACTTTTAACACCTCTTCCCAGGTTACCGGTTCCTCATCGGTTTTCCAGCAATCGTAATCGGTACTTAAAGCAATTGCGGCATACGGAATTTGAAGTTCGTTTGCCAGGATACATTCAGGCGCAACCGACATGTTTATCACATCGGCGCCCCACAAACTAAACATTTTCGATTCGGCCCGGGTTGAAAATCGGGGGCCTTCGATGGTTACTACCGTTCCTGACGGATGATAATTAAGTTTTAATGCTGAAGCTTTTTCTATTAATGCACGGCGCAAATCAATGTTAAACGGGTCGGCCATGGGTGCGTGGTTCAACTCTCCTTTTGCAAATTTTTCAAAAAAAGTTACTTCCCGAAATCGGGTAAAATCGATAAACTGGTCTAAAACAACCAAATCTCCGCGCTTAATTTCTTCCCGCAAACTTCCGCAGGCAGTGGTTGCCAAAATGTGGGTGCAACCCAATTCTTTAATTGCCCAAATATTTGCCCGGTTATTTACCTGGGTTGGCGGAATGGAATGATCACGTCCGTGTCGTGATAAAAGCGCTACTTCAACACCTCCGATTCTTCCGGTTTTAAAATTTGAAGATGGTTTCCCGAATAGAGTTTCCACTTCAATTTCACCGGGATTTTTTAGAATTGAAGGATTTTCAAATCCCGAACCGCCAATGATTGCTATCTTTTTCATCTTTTCACGACAGAACCGTTCCTTCCTTTTTCACCCCAACAGGAACGGTTCTCTTTTTTATTTTTCAAATTTTATGGCCAAATAACAATAAACAAATCTCAAATAAACTCCAAATCTCAAACTTCAAATTCCAATCATTTTTACACATGTTTGGTTTTTATTTATTGAAGTTTGATGCTTGTAATTTAGAATTTCATTCTTTTGGATACAACATTAAAATACTCCCTTTATTTGCTTTACAAATTCCCCGTTCTGTGATTAACCCCGTAACCAGCCTTGCCGGAGTTACATCGAAACCATAATTTACAGCCTTGCTCTTTTCAGGAATCAACTTTACGCTTTCAATTTCTGAACCTGTCCAACCTTCAATTTCAGATACTTCAACTGGGTCGCGCTGTTCAATCGGAATTTCCCTGATACCATCATTCATTTCAAAATCAAATGTTGACGAAGGCAGAGCTACATAAAACGGAATGTTGTTGTCTTGTGCAGCCAGCGCTTTTAAATAAGTGCCAATTTTGTTTGCAACATCCCCGGTTGCAGTTGTTCGGTCGCTGCCAACAATAACCAAATCCACCATACCGTGTTGCATTAAATGTCCGCCGGTATTATCGGGGATTACGGTATGAGGAACTCCTTCTTCTCCGAGTTCAAATGCAGTTAACCGGGCGCCCTGGTTTCGTGGGCGGGTTTCATCGACCCAAACGTGCAACGGAATCCCTTTCTGATGGGCTTTATAAATGGGCGCGGTTGCAGTTCCCCATTCGATGCAGGCTAGCCAGCCCGCGTTGCAGTGGGTTAAAATATTTACTGTTTGTTTCTTTTGCTGATAAATCTCCTCAATAATTGTCAATCCAAATTCACCAATTTTATTGCTGAAATCAATTTCTCTTTCCTTCAAATCATTTGCCTTTTGAAGTACTTTCCGAACCAGTTCTGAATCAGATTTCCTTTTGAAAATAAACTCCACCATTTCATCAACTGCAAAAGCCAGGTTTACCGCAGTAGGGCGTGACGATTTCAGATAATCAGCTTTATCGTTAATGTATTTTTCAAAATCGCCACCTTTAAAATTTAAAATTGCCAGATACATTCCGTAAGCCGCAGTTATTCCTATTAATGGCGCCCCGCGAACAACCATTTCTTTGATGGCATAAAAAGCATCTTCAACCGTTTTCAGTTCAAAAATTTCGAATTGAAACGGTAGTTTTCGCTGGTCGATAACCTGAACAATTTCAGGATTTCCCTCTTTTAACCAAATAGTTTGATATTGTTTACCCTGAATTTTCATCTATTAATTTTTTATATTCGCTGGTTAAAATTAGTAAAATGCAAATTGACCTTACAAATATAAAAAACATCATTTTCGATTTGGGAAAAGTTTTGCTGAATCTCGATTTCAATGCTTCAATTGTAGCTTTTCAGAAACTTGGATTAAAAACTGATGTTTTAGATAAACAGCAAGCTTATTCAGACCCTGTTTTTTATGAACTGGAAATTGGAAAAGTATCACCTGAAGAATTCTGCAGCCGGGTTCGAAAGGTGTTAAATAATCCGAAAGCCACTGATTCACAGATTCAGGATGCCTGGTTCGCCATGATCCTGGATATTCCGGCAAACCGTGTGAAAGTTGTTAAGGAATTGAGTAAAAATTACAATGTTTATCTTTTCAGCAATACCAATAAAATCCACATCGAACGCCTGCACCGGGCATTTAAAGCTGAACACGGCATTGATTTTCCTTCGCTTTTTGTAAAAGATTATTATTCTCACGAAATTCATGAGCGCAAACCCGATTTGAGTTCGTATCAAAAAGTAATTGAGCTTTCGGGGATAAATCCTGAAGAATCGATTTTTATTGATGATTTGGAGAAAAATATCATTGGCGCTCAGCAATCGGGGTTAAAAACATTTTGGTTGAAAGAGGGGATGGAATTGGCAGAAATATTTTGATGCATCTCTAAAAACTCATTGAAGAATACACAATTAAGATGCTACGTTACATGATCCGCAAGCTATTGAACAATTGCAAACGGAGAGCGACAAGTATCAGTCACTTTTTGACGACTGTGCTTATACCGGTGAGGAACGGGAAAAAATATACCAAAAGAAAGAAGTAATAAGTTAGGTAAATGCAACCCCGATAATTATCGGGAGGGATTATAAACCCCACTTACAATATTTGTCGCTTAACTCAATAAGAAATTGAAATTGTTCCCTCAGTGAGCAATGCCAATATATTGGAATAAGTGTACCCGGACGTTAAAGACACAGCATTATAAATTGTTGATATATAGCGATATAAAAAATAGGGGGGGGTAAAAATAGGTTTTTTAGAAAATTATACTATATATTTGTACCTAAACTGGCATAAAAAAATGTAAATTTTAGATGTGTTCGTTATAATTGTTGTTGTTGTTTAACTGTAATATATTCAAATCATGAAAAAAATCACGCTAATTTTATTTGTTAGCTTTTTAATGGCCATAAATAGTTTAGCTATTATAAAAGCGCCTGGTACTACATCTTGTTCCACAAATTGTCCAAATGGTCCTCCAATCTCAGTTAGTGACTGTCATGCTTGTAGCGCGGATGCAGGGTTCATGGTAACTTGTTACAATAAAAATCTCGAAGTAACGAAACGTGAATATTGCGGCTTGGCATAAATATGACCGCATAACAAATCAAAAAAATATACATTAAAGCAATTCTCTCTAAATATGATATTTCAAAAAATTATAAATTTTATTAGAATTAATAACCAAATAACTAAAAATGAAAAAAAACAATGTATTAAAATTTAATGTTTCTGTTTATATTCTTGCATTGGTATTTACTTTTCTATACTTCAACCATGCAAATGCAAACAAAGCAATTGATGAAAATTCCCTAATTGCAACATGTTCTGTAAAATGTCCGAATGGCATAACTATAACGGTAAGTTGTATATATCAACGATGTCTTGCATCGCCGATAGGTGTAACATGTGTTGATGCTTCGGGCAACTTCATAAAAACATTTTATTGTGTGTCAGACTGACGTAACATTTTTATATCATCAACTTAACTAAATCGAATGAAATTACTTGCTTACAGCCTATTGATTGGAATTTTATATTCCTGTAGTAATCCAAATGCTGATGTTTCAGACACTGTACTCCAATTAACCAAAAATATAGATAAATATGACAGTACAATGTATGTTAGCTCTGTTTTGGATATATCCAGCGACGAAAAATACTTATATTTTGTTGATAATTCAATAAAATCTGTAATTGTCCTGAATCAAGATTTTTCTTATCATACTAAATTTGGCAAATTTGGCAAGGGACCATTTGAATATTTGTCGTGTATCAATGTAAATGTTAGTGGAAATAATCTATATTTATCGGATTACATAGGCAATTCAATATATGTTTATGATAAAAACACATATGAAATCCAAGAGAAAATTGAATATCCGGAAAGAATGCACATTCCACCTGGCGAATTTTGTGTTGATGATGATAATAACTTATTTGGTCTTACGGTGGGGAACGACTCGTTTTATATTGCCCGCTACAACAAAAACACTAAACAACAATCTTTTTTAGGAAAAAAGAGCAATACTTCAGAAAAATTTCAATATCATGATATTGTGTGCTTCAATAATAAAATTATCATTGGAGTTCCTCTTTATTCCAATAAAATAACTTTGTTTAAAAAAAATGACCCTGATTTTTACAAACATGTTGAGATACCGATAGCAAAAAATATACTGGTTCAGTGGGAAAAAGTGATGCGTGAAAACCAGGGAAAAACTCCATTTTTTTTAGATATTCAGGCTGATGATACATATATTTATTTGTGTTATCAGAATTTTGCAGATCAACACAAAATGATATGCAAATTCTCAGTAGATAAAGATTATAATATCATTTTAAGGGAAAATTTTCATTTAAAAGAAAAAAATGGCGACAATGTTTTTTATATTGACAATGACAGGGTTATTACTTTTGCAGTTGCTCCAATGGCAATTCAGGTCTATGAAGATTAACGGGCTATTATTCTTTTTTTTAATTTCTTTTAACTCCTGTAAAAATCATTCGCAAAAAGATTCCAACCAAATCTCTTTTTTTGAAAAATTAGTTCGAATAGAGAATGAACTAATAGGAAAAAGAATAAATTCGGTCAGCACTGTTTTAATGGATTCTGCTAAATGTTACAAAGTCATTTATTTAATAACAGATGGTAATTGTGGAAATTGCCTAAAAGAGGGATTTGAAATAATAAAGGAAATAGACAGTAAAAAATCAATTGACAATTATGTAATTGGCTCGAATATTAATTTTGGATTAATTCAATTACAAAATGATTACAAGAAATGGATTTTCGAAGACAATGATAATTTAATCCGAAAAGAACTTATGTTTAGCCTGACCCCAGTGGTGTTATTTCTTGATACTTCCAATGTTATTTTGGATTTGTACCATCCATTAAGTGGATATGAACAAAATGATAAATTGGAGTTATTTTTTAATAGAGTTTTTATCAAATGATAAAATATCCCATACCATTAAACCCTTTATCGAAGAGTTGTTTTAATCCACCTTTATTTTAATATACTCACTTTCTTTAGCCGAATATCTTTCTTTGGCCGCCATTCGTCGTCGGTTTCAACTTTGGCAATTTCATCCACCACATCCATTCCTGAAATTACTTCGCCAAAAATTGTGTAAGTTCCATCGAGATGCGGCACCCCGCCAACCGTTTTATACGCTTCACGCTGGGTAGCGCTATACTTGTATTTATTTTCTTTTTCGAGTTCATCCAGTTCAGTATCTGAGTATTTGCGGCCCGAGATAATGTAAAACTGGGACCCATCGGAACGAAGGCGCTGGTTTGCAGTGTCAGGTTTCCGGGGCGAGCCGATCATTCCCCGTTTATGAAACAATCCCTGAGCAATGTGGGCAGGTATTGTGTAACCAGGCCCTTTAAATCCAACAATATCTCCTTTTTCGGCATACCTGGTATCGGCAGCTCCGCTCTGAATACCAAAATTCTTAATTACCCGATGAATCAGTAAACTGTCGAAATAATGTTCTTTGGCAAGTTTTATAAAGTTATCGCGGTATTCATTTGTTTCGTTAAACAGGCGGATTGAGATATTTCCTGCATCGGTTTCCAACAATAAACCTTTTATATTCCGGTTTTGGGCGGCAACTTCCCTGCTCGTATTTGAACGCAGCGACTCCAGTGTTGCCGGTATTTTATTCCGCTTTTCGAGCAATTGAGAAATAAAATCGGATGGAATTGCAAAACTTTGCATCTCGTAACTTACAACAGCCGAAAAAGCAATTCCGATAACTTGTTTATTTGAAACAAAAACGGGCATTCCAAAAGTCCCTTTATTAACCCGGTTCGTGATGCGGTACAATTTTGTTCCTTTTGCGGTGGTCAAATTCAGTACTTTGCCTGTAAAAAGCTGAATTGCTTTATCTGATGCTGTGGAGATATACATGGTTTTTGCCGAATTGGGCACAGCTCCCTGGAAAAGCTCAATTGGCTTGCGTTTTATGCTGTCGCAGTAAAGAATAACAATATCATTTATGCGGTCAACCGCAACAAATTTGTTGGCAATGTATTTTACATTCTCATTTAGTGGGGTAAACACAACTTTGCTTGCCCGGCTTACCAACGAATAATTGGTTACCAATAAGTTTTCGGCAATAAAAAAACCCTGTCCCGACTCCAGAATCCGGTTCCCGTCGTAAGAATCAAATTTTACAACCGATGGCATAATATCTTCCCAACCGGTATTTGTATTTTGTTCATCCGCTTTTTCAGCATTATCAGCATTTGGGGCGTCATTCTTCAACTTCTCTTTTCTGTTGCACGAAAAAATAATTAAAACAATCAGCAGAAGAAAAATCAGTCTTTTCATTTCAATCTTTCAATATCGTTACCGTAATTTTAACATCAGTAAACGGGCGGTTATTTTTATCGGTTGACAGGGCGGCAATTTTATCTATAACATCAAAACCTTCAACCACTTCTCCAAAAACGGTATATTCGCCATCAAGCGAAGGGTAGCCTCCAATTGTGGAATAGGCATCGCGCTGTTCCTTGCTCAATGTAAATTTCTTTCCGGCATCATAAATACTATCAACCTTCATGGTGATTTCGGCAACCAGCTTATCAAATCCATCCCTGTTGTTTTTCTCCTGAAACCCTGCAAATTGACTGTTTGCCGCCTGAAAATACTCCTTCATCATCAAATCTTTTCTTTGTTTGTTGATGTTTAATTCCATTGTATCCAGTTGTCCCTGCCTATAAACCATACCCTGAACAATATAAAACTGGGAACCGCTCGATTCCTTTTCCGGATTTCTTGGGCCTCCCAACCGCGCTGCGGCAAGCGCCCCTTTTTTATGAAAATATTTTGGATTAATTTCTGCCGGAATTGTATATCCGGGGCCACCAGCGCCTAACTGAGCCGTGGGCTCCGAGTTTTTTGAATTTGGGTCGCCTCCCTGAATCATGAACTTATTAATTACCCTGTGAAACAGCAAATCGGTATAAAATCCTTCGTTAACCAGTTTGATAAAGTTGTTCTTGTGTTTTGGGGTATCATCGTACAACTTTACTTTAATATCGCCAAAATCTGTTTTAATCGAAACAATGGTTTCGCCCGGTTTTTTGCTACTTCCACCACACGAAATAACCAACGTAAACAAGGCAGTAACTAAAAAAAATGCAATTCTCCTCATTATTTTAAATTTTATTTATACCAGCATTTTACTGAAAAAATTCGTGTAAAGATAAAAAGTTGGAGAATATTCTGATTACACCCTTTTCTTAATTCATTCGTGTTTTGCTAAAAAAACAAGTTTTTGCAACCATTATAATTCTCTATATTTCAATAAATTCCGTTCAACTCCTACGTTAAATTGTGTTAAACTGTTATTGAATGGCTTTATTTATTCATATATTTGACCGATTGAATTATTTGTTCGATATTTTAAGAACAACAAAAAACAATGGAAGACAAAAAAATCAGAAGGAACCTTTACCGTGTGCTTCGAAAAACAGGAGTTCAAAAACAAGACATTAAACTCACCTCTTCATTTAATGACGACCTTCAGTTTGACCCCATCGACTGGTCGATTTTTGCTTATTATCTTGAAGGTGTTTTTGATATTTCCATTAAAGATGAAGAATTGAATAAATTGGAAAATGTAACAAATACCATTCAGTTTTTAGAAAAATCTGCTTAACCTGTAATTGTAATTTTCTCTCCAAAAACCTCGATCTTATCTCCTGCCCTAAGTTTTGCCCGCTTTCTGTATTCCCTGGCCCCATTCAAAAAAACTTCGCCATTTTCGACTATAATTTTTGCATGACCGCCCGTTTTGGCAATTCCAAATAGTTTAAGCAGTTTTACCAATTCAATATATTCCGAGGTAAGTTTAAATTCGCGCATCACAGGCTTAGTTTTTTTCTGATGTTACCGGGTATTGCATCCTTGTGAACCAGAACAGCAACGGTTTTCAGGTAAATCGGCTTTGCCTTTTTTGTGGGTAAAAGTTTTTTCGCTGGTGTCGCCATCCCAACAAACCGAATATCCGTTGCTGATTGAATAAACCATTACTTCCATCAATTCATCGATTGGCACGTTGTAATACAATCCATGCGCCCAGTTATCAGGAACTTCAAGTACAAACTGCTTGTAAAACGGATGATGGCTATACGAACTAAGTTCGACATAATCGTCGGGGTTGATATTGAAATGAACTAAAAATTCTTTTGGGGTGAAATTTTCGTCATTGGTTTTAACCTTATATGGAACATTTCCTATTTGCGATTTCAAAATTGCTTCGAACGAATGTAGTTTTTCCACATCAAAATCAACCTTCTTTTTATTTAATTCGGCAATTTCAACTTTTAAATCATTCACCAGATTATTATGCTGATATTCTCCATCAACCTTTTCTCCGGGAAACTCACCATAAGTTACCATTCCATTTTCACGCAATACATCAAGCACATCATGCGCTTGTCCGCCCTGGCTAAAACTATTGTCGCCATGATACATCAGGTATTGTTTTGCCTTATTGATATAACCGTAGTACACGAAAAACATTTCTGATAAATCGGTTTCCGGGAAACCTTTTCTGATAATTTCGGATTCCAAAAAGCTGGTGGTTGCAAAACTCCAGCATGTTCCGGTGCTTCCCTGGTTGATTACCGGGAGGTGTTTTATTTCTTTCTCGATGGTAAAAACTTCCTTTTGGTCTTGCGCAGACAAGGAGATTGAAAAAAAACATATCGCAGCAACAATCAGTGATAAAAACTTCATTCCTTCGGGTTTTAGTAGGTTTTAAGTTTTTGCTGTTCCAACCTTGTTAATTTCATAACAACCAAATCGTATGATTCATCAATTAAGTTTTTAATAACATCGCCCGGAATCGAGCCATTAATTTCGATGGTGTTCCAATGGATTTTGTTCATGTGATAACCGGGTTTTATGGCCGGGTATTCTTCCCTGAGTTCGATATTTCTCCCGGGGTCGTTTTTTAAATTCACAAACAAATCGCCTTCAAGATTGGTTAAACAAAACATTTTACCCACCACTTTAAAAACCAATGTACTTTCGTCGAAAGGAAAATCTTCGGCAACACCTTTTAATGAAAGACAGTACGAACGGAGTTCTTCTATATTCATAGTTTTTAGATTAGCTGAGGTAAAAATAATTTTTTCGGAATAGAAACCTCATCTTTTTGAAAAAAAATTGAAGGAAATTGATTTTCACCTGCTTTTAGAGTAAGAATATAAGTAATGGGTTTTATATATTGTCGTTATTTTCACCCCCATCCCCCTCAAGGGGGCAGTTACTTCAAAGTTCCTGTGAAATTGTTAATGGCTAATCTCCCCTTGAGGGGATTAAGGGGTGATTAAAGCAAGTATGTCATTACTTTATTCATATTTTCTATTGCTACATGGTGGGATAAAATGCATCTTTAAAATGCTCCAATTCGAAGTTTTGTCTAATGAATATCACGGTTATTATATCGAAACGGGTTTCTCCCAGCCAGTTTTTTTCCTGGATGTAACCATCGGCAGCCTCAACAATGCGCTTAATTTTACTGTTTGTAACAGCCTCGGAAGGATGCTCATACCTTATCCCGCTGCGCGCTTTTACCTCTACTATTACAAGCTCATCGCCATCGCGGGCAACAATATCGAGTTCAAGATGCCCGTAATGATAATTGGTTGCAAGAATTTGGTAGCCAAGTTTTAACAAATGTGCCTGGGCCATTTCTTCAGCCATTTCTCCTATTTCCTGCTGGGTTGCCACCGTAGTTTAAAGTTTAAAGGTTCAAGGTTCCGGGTTTAAAGTTGAAGAAAGTCGGGAGCTCGGAGACCGGATTCCTGCCACTACTTCCTTCCTGATTTCTTATTCCGTTATTTTGTTATTCGTTATTCTTTTCAAATTCGTTAATCGTTAATCACTCATTATCTCCCTCCTGCCGTCCCCCATTTTTAATTTCAAATTTCGAATTTTTAATTTCGAAAGTTGCATTCTTTTCAGCAACATCGAGTTCCCATTTTTTACCAAATACCAGCGGCAGGTTTTTTTTGTTGTGCCCTGCAGGAAATCCAAAACAAACTGGGTAACCGAATTCTTCAACTGCTTCCAGAACAATTTCCTCAACTGTTTTTCCAAATGGCGATTCGTTGTCTTTCATATCGGTGAAATCGCCTAATATCAAGCCTGCCAGATTATCCAATTTCCCTGAGAGTTTAAGCTGATGAACCATCCGGTCGGTGTGGTAGAGAAACTCGTCAATATCTTCGAGAAACAGAATCTTCCCAAAAGTATCGATCTCGTATTTTGTTCCCTGCAGGCTCGAAATAATCGATAGGTTTCCGCCAACAAGTTCGCCCCTCACTTTTCCTGGTTTATTTGCTCTTTCGGTTTTAACTGAATATTGAATACTTTCATTGGCTAACAATTGCATCAGCGAATTCAGGTTTTCGGTGGGCAAGCCGGGTTCGTCGAAAAAATAACGGGGCATTGCGCCATGAACAGTGGCCACACCCAAATTATTCATGTACACATGTAAAATGGTAATATCGCTATACCCGACAAGCCATTTGGGGTATTTTATAAAATTATTGCAATTCAGTTTACCGATTATCCTCACCGTTCCGTAACCGCCGCGCGAACAGATAATTGCTGAAGTATCCGGGTCGTCGAGTGCGGTTTGCAAATCTTCGAGCCGTTGGTTATCGGTGCCTGCAAACTGAAAATGTTCTGCAAAGACATGCTTCCCCAATTCCACCCGGAAACCCTGTTTGTTTAACCATTCTACTGCCGGAAAAACATGTTTTTCGCTTACTTTTCCAGCGGGCGAAACTATCCTGATTTTGTCGCCGGTTTTTAAGGGAGATGGTGTTTTCATTTCAATATTTCAGGAATTCAAAATCTGTGATAGCTCCTCTACACTTTCAGCAAAATAATCGGGTTCGGTCGCCAACAATTCTTCCTTTATTCCAAAGCCATAACCTACGGCAATAGTCGATATTTTATTAAACTTTCCACCCTCAATATCGTAAACCGTATCGCCTACTATCACAACCTCTTTTGAATGATCGATTTGAAGAATCGCCATCAAATCATAAATAAGTTCCTCTTTCGATGCTTTTTCGCCACTGTAATCTGCCCCCTTTACCATCGTAATGTATTTTTCGAACTCAAAATGTTCAAGAATCCGGTGTACATATTTTTCGAGTTTCGATGAGGCGATGTACATCTTTATGCCCGATATCTGGAGGCTTTCCATTAATTCATAAATCCCCGGGTAGGGTTCGTTTTCATACAATCCCTTTTCACCAAAATATTCGCGGAAATATTTTACTGCCAGATCGGTGTCTTTTTCGTTCATCCCGAAAATATTGCTGAAACCCCACTGCAGCGAAGGGCCAATAAACCGTTCGAGTAAATCTTCCGAAAACTCGTCCTTTTTCATTTTTTCAAGGGCATATTTTATCGAGTTGCGGATTCCCTCACGCGGGTCGGACAGTGTTCCGTCGAGGTCGAAAATGATGTGTGTAAATTGAGCCATGTTTTTTGGCCCTAAGATATTTAATAGCTGAGAATTTAAACTGAAAATTGAAAAAAACTTCTTGCCCCATTTCCAACTTTCTGATTTCTTATTTCTTATTTTGTTATTCTTCGTTTTTCTCAGGAAATAAGAAATAAGCCTGCCTGACGGTAGGCAGGGAACAAGAAATAAGAAAGTGGAAAGTGGGTTGCTTTAGTCATCGGATGATTTTTAGTCATCGGATGAATACTCAAAATCAACTATCTTTGCCCCCCTGAAATCGAATTTCGAACTGAAAAACAAATTTTTTGGCAATGACCAATTTTAAGGGTATTGAAAATTATTATCAATAGATAAACTGTTTTTGGTCAATTATTTTGATTTATGAATTAATCAGGATAGCTCATTAACCCGTTAAAATTAAGAAACTGTTTGCAATTTGATGAATTTCACAAAATCTGAATTCCCATCCCAATTCATCTTTATTATCATTAGTCCTGCCGGCAAGTCTGAAATATCGATATGATTAAATCCTTGCATAAGGCCTGAAGTTTTGATTCGCTGTGATTTAATTTTTTTCCCTGTTGTATCGAAAATTGTTATCATCAGATGATCGCTTTGAATTTTCATCCATTCAATGGTTAGCAAATCCATTTGAGCGTTTGGAAAAGCTTTAATATTGGGTCGGATTACATCATCGTTCCACTGAATTTGATTGATTTCTGTTACTGTTGACACAGTGAACGAATAATTGAGGTTGTTGGTTCCGTTGGCCTGGTTCCAAACGCCTTCGCTGGCAAACCTGATGCTGTATTCCGGACGGCTGGCCAAAGCTTTACTGGAATCGGGCATACCCAACATTGCGAATTTTAATATTGATGTTTAGTTGATTATCGTTTTTGCTAAACGTACTGCTTTCCAATATAAAACGGTAGCCAAGTTTTTGTAAAATATCGTTATAATGGCCCGAGGCAATCCAATTGGTAAAATTCTGAATATAATAATCCCTGTTCAGGGTTGTCCAATTAGTTAAATTTAGCTCTAACACTGCATTGTTTCCATCGGTACGCGGGGGGTTTAACCCATTGGTCTCCCCTGGCATGGGTGTATATTTGGTTTCATTCATCAGGTAATTGTAATCTGGTGTGCCAACAGGGTTTTGGTTTTGGCTGTTTACAGTGTATGTCCCCATATCGCCCCAGTTATTGAGAAAAGCGTCATTGTAAAATCCAATTCTGGCAAATGGTGTATTTTGGTATGCGGTTGCCGGTGTTAGCTGAGTATTTCCGTACATAGTTTTTTTAATTAAGGGATACCTCACTTGCAGGGGGATTTCAACAGGTGTTGCATTGAGCATGGCATTTACAATCTCTTTTCGGTTGGCCCATTGTGCGGCGTTTATTGTTCCGTCGGTTCCAAATTCCGAAGAGTTGGTGTAATACCACTCGCCCCAGGTTCCCAGGAAACCTGCCTGATGGCTAAAAATGATGTCTTTATTATTCTCGAGTATCGATGCAATCTGATCAATGTGTTTAAGCATCATCGATTTTACGGGTTGCTGTGGCGCCGTCGATTGCCTGTTACTGTATGAGAAACGGACGATACATTTCAAGCCCGACGCACGTATAACATCGAAGTCTTTTTGAATGTTGTTCAAATAAATTTCAGATATATTGTCGCTTAAAAATGCACTAAGTGAAAAATAACGAAAAATCACTGTAACCTTGTCTGAACCGGTTCTCCATCCGGTTAATGTTGATTGGCTAAGGTTGGTATAATTGGCTGCGGTGTAGTAACTGTCATCGGTGATTGAATATTTCTGTAACCCCCGTTCGGGATTTGAAATAATTTCTGTGGACTCTGTGTACGTTACTGTGGTTTGAGAAAACGCGAAGTTTGTTAAAAACAACAAACCGATGGTTGAAATTAGTATCT
This sequence comes from uncultured Prolixibacteraceae bacterium, assembly GCA_947085485.1. Lineage (GTDB taxonomy): Bacteria > Bacteroidota > Bacteroidia > Bacteroidales > Prolixibacteraceae > Draconibacterium. The sequence goes on along the minus strand of CAMTWS010000031.1, from coordinate 587 downwards.
TGATTTTCATTGAACAAATATACAATTTTTACCCTTTTTTCAAATTAAAAATTCATATAGCTGCTTCGGGTGAATGGGGCAATAGGGAAACGTGCACTTGAGAAAGTCACTGCTCAATATTTTCTCTTTATTTCTTATTCTGTTATTCCCTGTTTTTTCTAAAAGAATAAGAAATAAGCCTGCCTGACGGTAGGCAGGGAACAAAAAAAAGAAATCAAAAACCGGGTTGCTTTATTCATCCGATGACTCAAAGTCATCGGATGAATACTTCAAAAAACCAATTAAGAACGTTTCTAAATTACGGGGGGGGGTAAAATTCAGTTGTTTTTTCAATCCAAAGTTCTATCTTTGGTATTGTTAGACCCAGGATAAAAACCCCTGTCGCTAACGCTTTTTTACAACTAATTTTAGAAGAACATTTAAAAAAAATATACATGGGGAAAACCATGATTAAACTCAATATATAACCAAAGGGCAAAAAGTAACCCAGCCCTTTAAAAGAACCGGGTTACAACAACTATTTTAAATAACCGGGCTGGTTGAGTTAGCGCTCGCCAGCCCATTTAAAACTTTTCAAAAGTATGAAA